>JBGVFO010000105.1:0-5559 GCA_045121195.1 Eubacteriales bacterium | reverse complement strand
TTCACCAATTTTATAATCGCAAATCCTTTCGTTTCGGGGCGCCGAGGACGTCGCCCCCTACAAGGTTTGTATGTCGCCATTCCGTCACATCAAACCCACCGACAAATCAAAATTCGAACTAAAATGAGCACAGTCACAAGGCTGTGCTCATTTTTTTGGAACGTTTATGCGGCTTTCTTTTGAAATTGATCTGAGAGAGAATGATAGCCACCAGCATCACGCCGCAGCCGATAAATTCGCGGAGCGAAAGGACGCCGTCGGGCAGGAATAAAACGCCTGCAAGGGTGGCGAAAAAGGCTTCGAAGCTCATAATGAGAGAGGCGACGGCAGGCTCGGTGTATTTCTGTCCGACTGTCTGGAGGGTGTAGGCAACGCCGCAGGAAAGGACTCCCGCAAACAGGATCTGCCAAAGCGCCAGGGGAACGTTCGTAAGCTCTCCCGCACCTTCAAAGATCAGCATGGGGATGGCGGAGAACAGTCCCGAGAACAGAAACTGCAGAGAGGAAAGCTTCAGGCAATCGACCCGCGCGGCAAAGTGATCCACCGAAAGGATCTGGAAGGAAAAGACCACGCCGCAGGCAAGCACGATGAGGTCGCTTATAACAAAGCCACCCGCCTCGCCGTCCATACAAAGAAGATATAGACCGACGCCCGCCAAGGCGATGCAGAACCAAAGGATCGGAGCCACCCTTTTGCCAAGGAAAAGACCGAGGATCGGGACGAACAGGATGTACATCGCGGTAATAAAGCCCGCCTTGCCCCCCGAGGTTCCCATAGCGATGCCGACCTGCTGGAAACAAGAAGCAACGCAGAGGAAGAAGCCGCAGACCACACCGCCGAGAAGCAGCTGCTTTCGGTCGCGCTCCGTTGGCGCCGTGTAATCGGGGGCTTTTTTCTTTCGCGCATCGGCGAACAGGATGACGGGCACGAGAACCAGACTGCCCACGATAGAACGGGCAAATTGGAAGGCGTAGGGACCGATGAATGCCATGGCGGTGTCCTGTGCCACAAAGGTGGTACCCCAGATGAGGGTGGTGAGAAGCAGCAGAAGGCTGCCTTTGGTGCTTTGATTTTTCATAGGATCTCTTTCTTATTTGTGATAGCGAGTTCCTCGGGAGATGTTGAGGCAACGGTACAGCACCTCAAGCAGAAGAACACGCATAAGCTGGTGAGGGAAGGTGAGCTCGGAAACCGAAAGGCACAGATCGCAGGACGATTTGACCGAGTCGGCAAGCCCGTGTGAGCTTCCGATAATGAGGCAAACGGTGCCGTGTGTGGCGGCAAAGCCGTCCAGCTTTTTGGCGAGTGCCTCGGACGAAAATTGCTTTCCTTCCACGCAAAGTGCGATCTTTGCGGCGCGGGGAGGAATGGCGGCAAGGAGTCGCTCTGCCTCCTCCGCGAGCGCCGCGTCGATCTCGCTCGGGGACGGATCGTCGGGCACCTTATGCTCCTTAAGCTCGATCAGCTCAAGGCGGCAAAAGCCCGATAAGCGCTTGATATATTCGGCGGCGGCTTCCTTCAGATAGGCCTCCTTCAGATTGCCGACACAAAGAATTTTCACGTTGAGCATAGAGGTCTCCTTTCAGGATGGAATGGGATCTGCACGCTCCTCCCACACAAGACGGGTGGGAAGCTTGGGATCGGCGGCGACAAGACGGATCTTGCTATCGCCGAGGGCGCTGAACACCTCGTCAAGGGCGAGGATCGGGTTGTTGTTCTTTTCGCTCAAATGTGCGAGAAGAAAATATTTCGTGCCGCCTTGTGCCAGTCTTGAGGCAAGCAAGGCGCAGTCGGCATTGGAGAGATGTCCGCGGCGCGATAGGATGCGTTGCTTTAAATGGTACGGATACGGACCGCTCCGGAGCATATCCACGTCGTGATTGGCTTCGATCACGACTGCCTCGCAGTCCGAAAGGCCGGCTTCCACCTCGTCGGATACGTACCCCACGTCAGTGGCGTATCCGATGCGGTGAGTGATGCCGTTTTCCTGCCACTCGATCCGATAGCCAACGCTGCACGCGCTATCGTGAGGCGTGACGAAGGATGAGATTGAAACGCCGTTCAGCTCAAGTCGAAACAGCGGCGTGTGCGTGACGAGATTGTTCTGTATGTAGTCAGAGGGGATCGACGCCAATTTTTCGGCGCACCCGCCGGCGGCGTGGATCGGGACGGTTTCTTCCTCGCGCAAGCCCTCCAGCGCGGAAATATGATCGCAATGCTCGTGGGTAACGAGAATGGCATCAAGGTCGGCGAAGGACACACCGATGTCGGCAAGCGCCTTTTTGAGGGCGTGGGCGCTTTTTCCCGCGTCGATCAGAAGCTTGACACCGCCGCATTCCACAAAGACGGCGTTGCCGCGGGAGCCCGAATAGAGAGCGCAGATCCTCATACGCCCACCGTAAAGCCGAGGGACGCGAGAATGGCGCCGAGAGGTGGGAACACGTAAAGCTCCAGCATTTCAAAGCCGAAGACCGCGATCATAGGAATCAGGACAAGCAGCGCCCATTTTGACTTTTTGCGGCGCGTTGCCAGATCGTCGAGAAAAGCTTGCTTGCGCGCAGTGTCCCACTCGGGTGGGAGCATATCGGGGGTCACCTTGCCCGAAACGTTGCCCTTGTTATAGATAATGTACCAAAGCGCCACGGCAAGGGTAGCCGCCGTATAGAGAATGACCGCAAACAGATAAAGGTCGAGATTTTTTAAGAGCTTGAACAGCGCAAGCGCCGCAATGACAAGGCCCGACAGGGTCAGGGCGAGCCGTACGTTGAATTTTCCAAGTGTTTGCTTCAAGCTCGGTTTGTTTTGGGGAACTTTGTTTTTCAAGGGAGATCCTTTCAAGAAAGCATTTTTTTGTATTTTTTCTATGCGAAAACAAGAAAAGAAATGCTTTCGTTAACATTATTTTCCTGATAATAGGAAGGGGCAGCTCTGTGCTGAACAGAGCTGCCGTGTGCTTACAGAAGTCGAATTGCACCCTCGCCGCGGATGCGAAGAACGATACAAGCACCCTCACCAAACACGCCGTCCATATGTGCGCGGAAGGCTTCGGCTTCGGTTGTGGGGACGAATGCCTGAACCGTGCCGGCGAAGCCGCCACCGTGAACGCGCCACGCGGCCTTCTGGTCGGCGAGAAATTCCTCCGCGACGGCAAGCGCCAGCGAAAGTCCCTGCTCGGATACGTTCTTGGTGGTATATACGTTCTGCAGATAGCAGAAGGACGAAAGTCCGGAGCTCCTTACCCCTGCGAAGAAGCGGTCAAGATCGCCGTCCATCAGTGCCTGCTTTTGTGCGGCAACACGCTCGTTTTCATTGAAGAAGTGGATCGCGCGAAGAATGGCGCGGTCACCGCAAGCTTCTCGGAGCGCTTTTGCATTCGCAAGAATTTCCTTGATAGAAAGCTCTCTTAAATAGTTTTTCCCAAAGAAGGACGCAACTTTTTTCATTTCCGCGGGAACCGATGCGTAATCTTCGGTAAGATCGGCGTGGTTTCCGCCCGTGTTAACGATACAGAGATTGTAGCCCGCGGCGGTGATGTCAAAGGTAAGCTTGTCGATCTTGGGGTGATCGGTATCGGCAAAGTCAATCGCGACGATACCGCCCGATGCACAGGCTACCTGGTCCATAAGACCGCAGGGCTTGCCAAAGAATTTGTTTTCGGCGTACTGCGCCAGCATTGCGATCTCTACATTGTCAACCGTGCCGTTGTTGTAGATATGATTCAGAATATTTCCGATCATATCCTCGAATGCCGCCGAGGAGGAAAGTCCGGAGCCCTTGAGAACGCTGGAGGTGGTATAGGCGCAGAAGCCGCCTACCTTGTGTCCGTTCTTGCGGAAGCCCGCGCACATACCGGCAATGATCGACGCCGAGGTGCCGAATTTTTCGGTTACGGGTTCCGTGTATGCGGTGACGTCAACTACGTCCTCGTCAAATCCCTCGCTTTTTACGCGGATTACACCGTCGTCGGTAGCGGCGGCAATGGCAATGATGTCAAGGTTGATGGAGGCGGCGACCACACAGCCGTGGTTGTGGTCGGTATGGTTGCCGGAAAGCTCGCTTCTTCCCGAGACCGAGTAGATGCCCGCCTCGCGCTCGCCGTAGAGCGCTTCAAAGGCGGATATGGCGGCAAGATAGCGCGCCTTCTGCGCGGCAAGATCAGATTCTCCGTAGAGGGAGAGAAGCTTTGTATCAAGTGCGCCGTTCGTGATAGAAGCGGCAAGTTGTTTGGTAGTCATGAATTCGTCCTTTCTCCGATAGAGAGTGATTTCATATCATTATACCATTTTTTTGGTCGCTCGGCAAGGGCTTTTATAAATTTATTGCAATTTATCCGCGTCGATGCGGTCAAAACCGACGCTTGCCGTCAAGGTGTCCGCGTTGCAGAGGATCAGAGTGCCTGCGTACTGTCTACTTTGAAGAATTTCACGAACCGCGTCGGTGGCATCGCCGCGGAAATAGCGCAGATCGATCAACTCAATATCGAAATGACGCGCCAGATACGGGACAAGACATTGCGCGTAGCTGTCCTTGATTAAAAGTAACGTAGGGCGCGGTTTTTCGGGATCCTTTTGGATGCGGAGATGGGCGGTGTTCGCGCCAAGGAAATATTGATAATGATCCTTTCCTGCAAGCGCCTCCTCCACGTAAAAGCCGCTTTGCTCTTGTCCTGTCAGCATATTGGTACAGGTATAGGCGGTATCACCCGCATAGCGCATAGCGACAACGGTGTCGGGACGAACGAAGGGAAACTGACAGGCGGAATACGAGGTGCCGAGAAAGGTACGGCTGACCTCGACCTCAAGAAAGGAATCGCGGGGCAAAGGGGTATATCCAAGTGCCTCGCCAAGCGCCTCGTAGGCGGAATACGCCCCCACTGCCGTCCAGTGATGATCGGTGTGAAACCATACCTTTTCTCCCCGCGAGATCCTTTGGGACAAGCACGCCGTCAGGGTGATAGCGTCGGGATCCGTTTCGGACAGAATGTGCCAGGGAGAGCGCTCGGATGGCTCGGCGAGCAGCTTGCTGCAGCGGTCACCGAGAACGTCTACGGCGCGCGGCGCGCAGACAAAGACCGCGGGCTTTTCCCACGTGAGGAGCGCGTTTTTTAGCCCTACGATCTGTTGAATATTCTCGCGGAACGTGTCAAGCTGACCGTCGGTATAGGAGAAGCGCTTGATCAGGTAGGAATTCGCGGCAATGATCACGTGGTTATTTTCCTGCTTGAGAAGGGCATATTCTGCCAGAGCCTTGGTCTTGAGCAATTCGCCTCTTGACGGCATACGGTCACGCAGATAAGAGGCAATCTGCGCGGTATATTTGCCCTCAAGCAAGCTGCCTCCGGAAAAGGAGGGGAAGGTGGCGAGCATTCGGTTTTCATCCGCCGAAAAGGGCTCCTTCGGAAGAAGAAAAACCAGAATTGCCGTGACGAGAATGACAAAGGCAAAAAATGAGCATAAAAAGGAGGAAAATCTTTTTGAAAACGGGATTATATGGAAATTGTTGTTCTTCTCTTGGGCTTTACTTCGATTCATTTGGCATCCTTTCAAACAAAAAAGTCAG
>JBGVFO010000104.1:0-2864 GCA_045121195.1 Eubacteriales bacterium | reverse complement strand
TTCTCAGGGACCACCACCCTGAGAACTCTACAGAACGATTTGTAGCCGACAGAGGAATGGGACTCCCTAAAAAACGCTTATTGATAGCGAGTCTTTGCCGAAGGCAAATGCGGGGCGCGTCTGCTGAACAAAATGGGGTTCTCCTTGTTCGCTCAAGCCCTATAAAAACTTTTTCCAGAAAAGTTTTTTTGCGGAGCTTTTTTTCCAAAAAAAGCGACCTCTCCCGTAACCGTTCTCCCCGATCAATCAAAATTTGAAAAAGCCGCAGACGGTGAGGTCTGCGGCTTGATTTTTTGACGGGTTATGCCTGATAGGGGTTTTCCTCGGCGATCTCGCGCATATTGGCAATGGCGAGCTTGGGACGGGGCGCCTTAAAAATAGCGGAGCCTGCCACGATGACATTCGCGCCTGCGGAAACGGCAAGTCCTACGTTCTTCTCGTTGATACCGCCGTCCACCTGAATGTCGATGGAAAGCTCGTGCTCCTCCAGATACTTGCGAAGCGCCTTGACCTTATCCAGACAACCGTAAATAATACTCTGACCGCCAAATCCCGGGTTGACCGTCATAATGAGAACCATATCCACAAGGTCGAGATAGGGGATCACAGACTCCCAAGGGGTATCGGGGGAGATGGCGAGTCCCGCCTTGACCTCCTTGCTTCGGATATGCTCCAGCGCCTCGCGGACGTTTTCGCAGCTTTCCAGATGCACGGTAATGCTGTCCGCGCCTGCCGCAATATAGTCGTCTATGTAGCGGATGGGCTCCATGATCATCAGATGCACGTCGAAGAACAGCTTGGATACGGGGCGGATCGAGGAGATCACGCAGGGACCGAAGCTGATGTTGGGGACGAACACGCCGTCCATAATGTCAAGGTGCAGATAGTTGGCGCCGCCATCCTCGATTTTTTTGATCTCCTCGGCGAGGGTCGAGAAATTTGCGGCGAGCATAGAAGGAGCAATGTAGATCATAGAGTATCCTTTCCAACGTTTTTGCGTTTTTAATGAGTAGTTTTGTCAGGGGAAGAAAATCACCGTCGCGGATTGTCATATTTTCCCGATTTTTCATATCATAGTAATGACAATTCGTGCGGCAAGGGCGGAGAGGACGGAAAAAGGTAAGGTCGTGAGAGAATGCCGTCCGTCGGCGCCGTACTTGATATAAGGGTGCTTCGGCACCCTGCTTTTTTATGCTTCAGACTCGATGAGGCAAACCGCGTGGGCGGCAATGCCGAGTCCTGCGCCCGTAAAGCCGAGTCCCTCCTCGGTAGTAGCCTTTACGCTGACCGCCGTGACGGGAATCGTGAGGGTCGATGCCAGCTTTTCCCGCATGAGGGGAATGTGGGGCGCGAGCTTCGGCGCTTGCGCTAACACCGTGGCGTCAACGTTTTCAATGCGGTAGCCGTGCTCACGGAGCAGGGAAGCGACACGCGCGGCAAGCACAAGGCTGTCCGCACCCGCGTAGGCGGGATCGCTGTCGGGAAATAGCTTGCCGATATCGCCGAGGGCGGCGGCACCCAGCAGAGCGTCCATAACGGCGTGGGTCAGCACGTCGGCGTCCGAGTGCCCGAGAAGACCCTTTTCATAGGGGATCTCCACACCGCCGAGGATCAGCCTTCTGCCCTCCACGAGGCGGTGAACGTCATATCCGTGTCCGATTCTCATAACGCGCCCTCCTGTTTCCGTGCGGCAAGGATCGCCTCGGCACGGGCAATATCCTCGGGGACGGTCAGCTTGATGTTGTCGGCGGAGCAGGGGACCAGCCGAACGGGATGCTGAATATACTCCGCAAGGGAGCAATCGTCGGTCACCTTGACGTAGTCGCGGCGCGTGACCGCGAGGGCGGCGTGGTAGACCGCGGTGCTGAAGACCTGCGGCGTTTGCGCGAGCCAGACCCTGTTTCTGTCTACGGTGCTTTCAATATAGCCGCTATCGGTCGCCAGCTTGACGGTGTCATTCACACGGGTTGCCGCGGTGGCGGCACCTGCAGAGAAGGCGGCGCGGCACACCGATTCGATCTCCTCTACCGTGACAAGACAGCGGGCGCCGTCGTGGATCGCCACGAAATCCGCCGTTTCGGAGGCGGCGTGAAAGCCGTTTCGGGCAGAGGTCTGACGATCCTCGCCTCCCTCCACGATGGCGGTGAGCTTTTTTAAGGAATATTTCTCGCGGATCGCTTCGTAGCGCGCGAATTCGTCCGCCTTTGCCACGAGAATGATCTCATTGATCATATCGCACGCCTCAAAGGTAAGGAGGGAACGGACGATAACGGGAATGCCGTCGAGGGTCAGCCATTGCTTGGATACGCCCTCCCCCATTCTGGTGGAGCTTCCTCCCGCAAGAATGACCGCGGAGGTGAAACGGGGCTTTTGCGGTCTGCCCGACAGCTTATTCAAGAGTGCGGAAAAGGCGTTGCCGATACCCACGGTCCTGCCTCCTTTCTGAAACGGATGGATTAGTCCTCGAAGGTTCCTTCTTCGATGGCGGTGATCATACCGACGCGACGGGCGTGCTTGCCGCCCTCGTATTCGGCGCCGATAAAGTTGTCTACAAGATCAAGGGCAAGACCCATACCGACCACGCGCTCGCCAAAGCAAAGCACGTTGGCATCGTTATGTACGCGAGTCAAGCGCGCGCTGAAGGTGTCGGAGCAGCAGGCGGCGCGGATTCCCTTGTGCTTGTTTGCCACGAGGGACATACCGATACCCGTTCCGCAGATAAGGATGCCGAGGGGCGCCTCGCCGTCCTGGATCTTCTTGCAAAGGCGGTGGGCGAAGACGGGATAGTCACAGCTTGCGGTAGAGTCGGTTCCTACGTCGATAACCTCGTAGCCGAGCGCCTCGAGATGGTCGACGACCTTTCC
>JBGVFO010000103.1:0-8516 GCA_045121195.1 Eubacteriales bacterium | reverse complement strand
TCCGGTTACGGTGCCGTCCCAGAGCATCTTACGAAGCTCGGTGAAGCGACGCTCAAAGCGATGGGCGAGAATGGGATATACCACGCCGTCGATCTCAACAGCGGGCTCACCGTCCTTTTCGCAAAGCTTTGCGGATACGGGAACGGCATATTTGTTAAGCAAAAGTTCAAGTTTTTCCTGCAACATAGTTTTTCACCTCTCTTACAGCATTTTGATGCGAGGACGGTACTTTTCGATATAAGCGGCATTCTTCTCGTCGCCGCCGGGGACGTTTGCGCTGGACCATACGGGGGGCGTGATGCCGCGACGTACGCACTCGGCAACCGTCTTGATCTCCATAATGTGTGCGATGTAGAAGTCAACGATATTGGATATGGGCGCGATGGGAGTCTCGAAGCCGGGAACGGTCACGGCTGCGTCACCAACGGGGTTGAAATCGTCGATGCAAACGTCAGCAAACTCAAAGAGGTTCTTCTTTGAGGGGTGACGGATAAAGTGGTCTTCGGGAATCTCGTCCTGCCAGTAGGAGCTGGAAACGGCGATGATCTTGGCACCTGCCTTTTTGGCCTCCATTGCCGCGTCGATGGTGGCGGCGTTGATACCGATGTTGTGGAAGATGATCAGAAGATCGTTCTTTTTGAGATCGTAATACTTGACGATGGAGGCGCCGAAGTTGACGGTGCGCTCAAGCTCAAGATACTTGAGCGCCTGATTGAAGACCGAAAGAGCGGGCTCCATAACGGGGTCGATGTTGGCAAGTCCGCCCGCGCGGAAGAACATTTCGCCAACGGGAAGGGTGGTGTGTCCGCCGCCGCCGAATACGTGGATCAGACGGTCATTCTCGATGGCGTCTGCCATCAGTGCCGCCGCCGCGTCAAGATTGGGCTCCTGGGTGGCATTCACCTTTTCCAGATTGGCAATAATTTGAGAATAATATCCAAAATCCTGCATGGTATTTCTCCTTATTTCTTAAGAACTCTCTTGTAGTTTTCACCGATGCGGTCCCAAAGTTCGATGGGATCCTTGGCAGCAACGACGGTGCCGAGACCGCCGCGGTAGGTCCAGGTTGCAAGACGGTCAACGCCAAGTCCCTCGTACATATCAACCACCTTGTCGATCTGATCAAAGTCGGCGGGGCGGTTGTTGTAGCCCATCAGCCAACGCTCGGACTGCTTACCGTACTTCTTTGCCATAGCGACGGTTCTTTCGGTGATGTCGCGGAAGAAGGACTCGGGAAGGGTCCAGTTGATGATAGTGGTGGAGAATACGTCGAAGTAGGGACAAGCGGCAACCATTTCCCAGTTATCGTAGCCGCGAAGCTCGGTTACGTAATAGGTGTTCATAGTTGCGTGTACGCAGCAGGTGATCTCAAGGTTGGGATTGATCTCCTTGATCATCTTGGAAGCGTCGGCAAGGGTCTTGAGAGCCTCGCGCCATCTGAACTGCTTGACGTCGTCGTTCATGAACTTGGGCATCTCGTAGCCGTAGTACTCCTCGAACTTTTTCATACACTCGGGGCAACGGCAAGCCCAGTCGTCACCTGCACCACCGGTGATAGAGGCGTAGGACTTGGGATATGCGTAGTGAGGCTCGTCCCAGAAGAAGCCGTCAACCTCGGTCTCACGGGCAAGCTTTGCACACAGACGGTTGAAGTAATCGCGGAACGCGTTGGTTACGAAGCAGGCGGCATTGAGAACCTCGCCGGTGTACGCGGAAACCTGTCTGTGGTGGATGTTGTTCTGGAGGAACAGGGAAACCTGCTCTCCACCGAAGTACTTACCGATACCCCAAAGGTCGGCAAGAACGCGAAGACCTACCTCGTGTGCGGTCTTTACGATATTGTTGATGTTGGGGAACCAGAAGTCCATATCGAACTCGGTGATTGCGAGAATAACGGTGTCACAGCCGTGCTCCTTCATCTCCTCGAAGTCAGCGCGTGCGTGCTCCACGTAGTTCAGTCCGTAATAGCTTACGGCGGTGTGCTTGATTGCCATAGTTTTGTCCTTCCTTTTTGTTTAGAATTTAAGAGATTCGATTTCATCGGCGGCAAGCTTGACCAGCTCGGCAAGAGGACGAGAGGGCTTTTGCATATCCGCGAGAGGGATGTTGTAGAATGCTTCTACGATCTTTTCCGCATCCGCGTCAAGGGCGGGACGGTCGATGGTCTTACCCTCGGTTACGGCTTTCCGAACGTACTTGAACAGAAGCTCCATTTCGGGAACGTAGAGATATTCGGCGTTCTCATAAATGTAAGCGCGGCAGTAGTCGTTTTCGGCGTTTCGCTTGAGTGTCATCTCGAAATCGGGATTGGTTTCGGTGACCGACTGAAGCTTCTTGAGAGAAGCGAGAAGGGAATAGTCCTCGTGTCCGCCCAGAAGCTCGGCAAGGAGCTTCATCAACGTCAGCGACGCACCAAGGAAGGGCTCGATCTTATCCAGCGGTTCTCCGGTCACGCGAAGAAGCTCTGCCTTGAGGATCGCGATGTTGATAAATCTGCCGATGATGGTACGGGCAATATCGTAAAGATCGCGACGAAGGAACTCATCCTCCTCCTCGATCCTTGCAAGACGGCGAAGAAGATCTACCGCAAGGAGCTGGTATTTGGGGCTGTCACCCAGATGTGCGCGATAGCGTGCCTCGGTGTGGGTCATCATGCTGAAGTCCGCACGCTTGGTGATACGGGGGAAGAGATCGTTGCCCGACTGACCGATGGTGCTGTCGATGCTCCACGCGCGAAGCTGAACGATGGGCATAAAGTCGCGCCAGAACCGTGCCATTACGTCGCTGTACTTCTTGCTGTAACGCTCACGGCAGAACTTGTCGGTCACCTCGGGAATCGAAAGGGTCTTCTCCTCCCACGCGTTAAGCGCCAGATATTCGGTGGTCAGTGTGTCACCGTGGGAAAGCTCGGGCCAGAGGATGACACCCTTGCACAAGGGGTCGTCCTTGGCGATCTTGATACGCTCGTTGGTGAGATCGTAGTAGCCGCGGATCTCGGAGTTAGGCTCGTAGCCGCTGAAGATACCGAAGATCCAGGGGAACTTTTTGACGATGCCCCAGTTGGTAAAGTTGTTGGGGCGTGCCGTATCGGAGGTGTAATCAAGAATGATGGACTGGGAGGGGTCAAGCTCAGCAACGAGGCTTTTGACCTCCTCAGGGGTAAAGCGCATCCACAGATCCCAGCTTGCGATAAGTAAGGGCGCGTTCGGATAGGTTTCCTTCAGGTGTGCCGCGATCCGTCGGTAGACGTAAAGCTTCATGCGCTTGTTTTCCTCGGGATCGTCGGAAAACATTCTCTCTCCAAGACCGATGGTATGGAACAGCTCGGGCTTTCCGTATTCCTCGACATGAGTGTCGGTCAGCTTGAAGTAGTTATCGAGGTTTTCGTCCTCGCGAACGTCCCAAACAAGGCCGGTAGGCTCCTGATAGCTCTTTGTGACCTGAGGCAGGATCTTGGGGTTCTTGTTATTGAGGAAGTCAAGAGGGGTGCGGGAATACCAGTGAGTCATGGTCCCGCAATCCTCGGGGTGCATCAGATCGCGCTCAAAGGCATAGGCGAGAAGCTGCTTGCGAAGCTCGCCGCGGTATTCCAAGGACCAGAAAAGGGTTCGGTCATTATAACCGGGGCCCGCCTCGGGGAGAGGCTTGTCGCGCTCGGGATAACGGACGTCCTCGGGAAACGCTTTCTGGAAGATGTCGTCAAGACCGATGCGAAGCATAAACATATTCAATCTCTTTTTGAGGATCCAATCGATCTCCGCCTTCCAATCCTCAAGACTCCAATGCTCGGCTTGGAATCTGTGAAGACTTCTGTGGGCAAAATAACGAAGACCGCGATATTCAAAGCGAGGTGCCTCGGTGAGATCAATATCCGAGAGGGGAAGCTCCGTTTTGTTCAAACGGTCGCCGTCCCAGAACCAATGACAGCCGCAGAACTGCTCGAAATAGCGGTAAACGGCATAGATGGTGGAACGGGGGCGTCCGCCTGCAAGGAAGAGCACCTTTCGTCCCTTATATTCAATGGTTCGGATGCAGTAATCGTCGGTGCAGTAACGAATTCCAAAGCCGTTTATAGTCTTGGAAAGATAGAGATCCGCAGTAAAATGGTTGGCGGAATCGCTACCGATCACTACGAGATCCGATCCGTCGTCGGGAAGCTGATCGCGATCATAGTCGGTGATGACGGCAACCTCCGCGTCGGCGACCTTTTGCGCGAGGTCCACGAAGGTCTCGGCGGCGATCTCGTAGGCGTGATGTGCGTGTGCGGGGCGGATCACAGTCAATTTTTGCATAGTGAAGTCCTTATGATACTGATGTATCATACCCTTTCGTCAATATTTCTGCTTCCATTATAGCATAGCGAAAAAAGAATGTACAAGTATCTGAGAAAAATATTAACAGAACATTAACATTGATGTTCGTTGTTTGGCACATATTAAAATGGTCATATGTAACAAAAATGGAAAAGCGCCTTGAAAAAGCGGCAAAAATGTAGTATAATAGACTGTATTTTGAAAAAAGTATCCTCGGAGGTTTTTACTATGAGAATCATAATCGTAGGATGTGGAAATATTGGAGCTACCATCGTAGAGAGCTTGGTGGCAGAGGGACATGACGTAATTGCAATCGACGAGGACCCCAATGCGATCGCAGAGATTGCTAACGCGTATGATACGATGGGCGTGTGCGGAAACGGCGTGGACTGCGAAACACTCTCTGAGGCGGAGGTGGAAAAGGCGGAGCTTTTCGTTTCTGTCACGGGTTCGGACGAGTTCAATATGCTCAGCTGCTTTTTGGCAAAGAGAATGGGGGCAAAGCACACCATTGCCCGCATCAGAAATCCCGAATATAACGATAGCAGTCTTGGCTTTTTGCGGAATCAGCTGGATCTTTCCTTATCTATCAATCCCGAGCTTTTGGCGGCAAAGGAGCTGTTGAACGTTTTGAAATTCCCCAGCGCCGTGAACGTGGAAACCTTCTCGGGGCGCAGCTTCGAGATCGTTGAGCTTCGTTTGAAGGAAAATTCGCCGCTTGACGGTATGAAGCTTTCGGAGCTTCGTAAAAAGTATCAGGCGAAGTTCCTCGTTTGCGCCGTTCAAAGAGGGGATGACGTCTATATCCCCGACGGTAATTTCAAGCTGCAGAGCGGCGATAAGATCGGTCTTACGGCGGCGCCTGCCGAGATACAGAAGCTGCTCAAGATGCTTGGGCTCCTTCAGAAGCAGGTCAAGAACGTTATGATCCTGGGCGCCAGCAGAACGGCTTACTATCTTGCAAAGCTTCTTTTGGCGAACGGAATCGACGTGAAAGTGATCGAAAAGGATCGCTCGCAGTGCGAAGCGTTTTGTGAGGATCTTTCCTCCGCCGTTATGATATGCGGTGACGGAGCAGAGCCAGAGCTTTTGCTTGAAGAGGGGCTTTCTTCTATGGATGCCTTCGTGGCACTTACGGGAAATGACGAGGAGAACATTCTGCTTTCCTTTTTTGCCAATGCCAACAACGTGCCGAAGGTTATTTCGATGGTAAATCGAAGTGAACTCTCCTCCATGGCGGAGAAGCTGGGGCTGGATTCTATCATTTCACCGCAAAAAATGGTTTCCAACGTATTGACCCGATATGCGAGAGCGTTGCAAAACTCGCTTGGCAGTAACGTTGAAACACTGTACAAGATCATGGACGGCAAGGCAGAAGCCTTGGAATTTAACGTACACAACGATTTCAGCCATCTCGGCGTACCGCTTAAGGAGATGAAGCTCAAGCCCAACATTCTTTTAGCGGGTATTATCCGAAACCGAAAAACGTTGCTTCCTTCCGGTGATGATGTTATTTTGGCAGGAGACCGTGTGATCGTTATCTCTACGGAGCATCGCTTACAGGATCTTTCGGATATCGTGGCGTGAGAGGTAGCATATGAATCGTTTGATGATTTTTAAAACGCTGGGACGGATCGTGCGGGCGGAAACGCTTCTCCTGCTTCTTCCGACGGCGGTGGCGTTGATATACGGCGATATGAGGGGGGCGGTAGCTCTTCTGATAAGCGCAGGGATAGCGTTTTTTGTGGGTACCGTATTGGCTATGGTTTGTCGCCCGAAAACGAAGGTGATCTACGCGAAGGAGGGCTTTGCCATCGTAGCCCTCGCATGGATTGCCATGTCGGCAATCGGCGCGCTTCCGTTTGTTATTAGCGGAGAGATCCCTCATTACATGGACGCGTTTTTTGAAACGGTAAGTGGCTTCACGACGACGGGTGCGTCTATTCTTTCAAACGTGGAGACCATGAGCCGCGGCTTACTCTTCTGGAGAAGCTTTACGCACTGGATCGGCGGTATGGGCGTGCTGGTATTCGTGATGGCGCTGTTGCCCAATCTTTCCGACCGCTCAATCCATATTATGAGAGCGGAAATGCCTGGTCCCGTCGTGGGAAAATTGGTTCCGCGCGCCAAGGACACGGCAAAGATCCTTTATCTCATCTATATTGGGATGACCGTGCTGGAGATCCTTCTTTTGCTGGCGGGAGGTATGCCTTTCTTTGATAGCGTCGTTCATACCTTCGGCACTGCGGGAACAGGAGGCTTCGGTATCAAGGCGGATAGCATTGCGGGATACAACGCCTATTTGCAATGGGTCATTACCGTCTTTATGCTACTGTTTGGCGTTAACTTTAATCTGTATTACCTGATCCTCATCGGTCGCCTTCGCTCGGCATTCAAAAGCTCGGAGTTTTGGGCGTACTTGGGTATCATTACCGCGAGTGTGTCCGTTATCACCGTCAATATCCGCTCCATGTGTGAGGGGGTATCGGATGCGCTTCGTCTTTCCGCCTTTCAGGTATCCTCCGTTATTACCACGACGGGATATTCAACTGCGAACTTTGATCTTTGGCCGGATCTCTCTAAGGCGATCCTTCTCATTTTGATGTTCGTTGGCGCCTGCGCAGGCTCTACGGGTGGCGGTATCAAGGTGTCCCGTATTGTTCTCATGGTAAAAATGATATTCAACGAGCTTCGCTTTATGGTGCGTCCCCGGTCGGTGAATTCGGTTCGCTTTGAAGGAAAAACGGTTGACGATCAGGTGCAGAAGAGCGTGGCGAATTATTTCCTTATATACAGCATTTGCCTGTTCCTTATGTTTCTCCTTATCAGTATTGAACCGTTTGGCTTTGAAACGAACTTTACGGCGGTGGTAGCCTGCTTCAACAACATAGGTCCCGGCTTTGGTATGGTGGGCCCCTCGGGAAGCTTCGCAGAGTATTCGGCGTTTTCCAAGCTGACCCTTTCCTTTGCTATGTTGTTGGGACGCCTTGAGATTTTCCCCTTGATCATCGCCCTTACCCCGCATACGTGGACCAAGAAATAAAAGGAGACGAGTAGAGTATGTTTGAAAAGATAACGCCTGAACAAGCCGGTATTTCCAGTCGCCAGGTTACAAGATTCCTTTCTCGGTGTGAACGAAACGGTCTTACGATGCACAGCGTCCTCATGATGAAGGGCGATAAACTGTTTGCAGAGTATTACTGGGCGCCGTTTCACAAGGATTTTAATCACCGAATGTACTCACAGACCAAGAGTTACGTTGGCGTTGCCATTGGTCTTCTGGAGGAGGAGGGTAAGCTTGATCTGGATACACCCATCGCTGCCTTTTTCCCTGAGAAGATAGGTGGGGAGTTGCCTCGGTATCTTGCCGAGCAGACGGTTCGCGAGATGCTGGCTATGACGACCTGCGGTTCTACAGGAAGTTGGTTTCGCTTGAGAAGAGAAGATCCCTCCAATCCCGTGTATCAGGATCGCACGAAGCTGTATTTTGCCTCGTCCAACGCAAATCGTCCCGCGGGAACGGTTTGGGAATATGACAGTCCGGGATCGCAGGTGCTTTCCAACCTGGTAGAAAAGCTTTCCGGTATGTCACTGTTCGATTATCTGAATGAAAAGATCTTCAAGCACCTTGGTACTTTTAAGAATGCTACGATTCTTAAAACCTCCAACGGTGATAGCTGGGGCGACTCGGCGCTTGTGTGTACCTCAAGGGATATGATGTCCTTCGCGCGATTTGTACTGAATTACGGAACGTGGGACGGCAAACGGCTGATGAACGAGGCGTATCTGCGGGCGGCAACGACGAAACAGGTGTCGAATAATGCGTACGGCTTTGAGACCTATCGCAGCTGCGGATACGGTTATCAGATCTGGTGCGTGCCCGGCGGCTTTTCCTTTAACGGAATGGGCGGTCAGTATACCATCTGTATTCCCGAGAAGGATTTCATTTTTGTCTGCACGGGAGATAATCAGGGATATGACAACTTCCAACAGGTTCTGTTCGGGGCGGTATTTGAAGAGATCATTGATTATCTGGACGAGCCGCTTGCGGAGGATACCGCGGCGAAGAAAGCACTTGCCGAGCAAACGGAAAATCTGAGGCTTTGTTCAGTAACCGGAGATCTTTCATCTCCCTTGATGGCTGTGATCAACGGAAAACGGTACGTTTGCTCCGAACGGGTCAACGTTCCCAAATTCAAGTGG
>JBGVFO010000102.1:0-18737 GCA_045121195.1 Eubacteriales bacterium | reverse complement strand
AGTTCGTTGGCACTGTGTACGTTCTGACTGAGAAGGAAGGCGGCCGTTCCAAGCCCTTCTTCGCTGGCTACCGTCCTCAGTTCTACTTCCGTACCACCGACGTTACCGGCACCATTGCGCTCCCCGAGGGCGTTGAGATGTGCCGTCCCGGCGATAACGTTGACATGACTGTTGAGCTTATCACTCCCGTTGCATGTGAGAACGGTCTTCGTTTCGCTATCCGTGAGGGTGGTAGAACCGTTGGATCCGGCGTTGTTGCTTCTATCATTGCGTAATTTACATTAAGTAAATATAGAGCAATACAGGGACGCCGCAATATTGCGGCGTCCCATAAAAATAAAATATACAAAGTTTATCTTTGGGGTTTGGTGAAATTCCATACCGGTGGTAAAGCCCACGAGCGAAAGCATGAGCAGGTGTGATTCCTGCGCCGACGGTAAAGTCCGGATGATAAAAGATAGAGAAAAACGCCGAGGTTTCGCTTCGGCATTGACTCGCCCCGATGGTATCATCGGGATTTTTTTGTTTTTAGATGCCCCCACATCGGAAAGGTTGTTTTATGAAGAAAGAAAACTCTTTTTCCCGTGAAAAATTAAAGCAGATCATACTGATTGCCGTGTTTACCGCACTTTCCTACGGATGTCTGGTTTTGATCCGCGTTCCCGGAATTGCAGGCTTCCTCACGCTGGACGTTAAGGATGCGGTCGTTACCCTTGGCGCTATGTTTTTGGGACCGATCTCCGCGCTTTTGATTTCGCTGCTTGTTTCATTTATTGAGATGATCACGGTCAGCGGAACGGGCTTTTGGGGCTTTTTGATGAATTTCTTGGGAACTGCCGTATTTGCCGCCATGGCAAGCTTCGTTTATAAACGCCGCAAAACACTTTGGGGTGGGATTGTCGGACTCTTTTTCGGCGTGATCGTGATGGTTGCGGTTATGCTTGTGGCAAACATCGTGGTTACCCCTATTTATCAGGGCTATCCGCGGAGCGCGGTCATTGATCTGCTCCCCACGTTGTTTGTTTTTAACCTGATGAAGGGTATTCTGAATGCCGCCGTCGTGTTGTTCCTTTACAAACCGGTTTCCAATGCGTTGAAGGCGGCGCGGTTTGTGGATCGACGGGAGAATGAACGCTTGGTGATCGACGTGAAAACGATGCTGATCATGGCGTTGGCTCTTGCCATTGCTGCAGCTTCTGTAGCTGTTCTGCTTCTATGCTTGTAAAATATTGTTCTTGTTAACAGGAATATTACATAAAACATGGATAAATAATGGAATATAGTGTTTATTACGACGGAATTCGATTTTCGGATTCCGTCGTATATTTTCTTTAATTTTTTTGCAAAAGCTATTGAAATCTTTTTGTAATTGTGGTATAATGTCGTAGATAATAAAATACTGTAATATCTTATCAAGAGTGGCGGAGTGACTGGCACTGTGAAGCCCGGCAACCTGCGGAAACGCAAGGTGCTAAATCCTGAGAGATGAGAGTCTTTTGCCTCCCATCGGTCGGGAGGTTTTCTTTTGCCCCAAGCCACAGAGAGGAACAAACATGAGAAAAGAATTTTTCACCAGTGAATCGGTAACCGAAGGACATCCCGATAAAATTTGTGACAAGATCTCCGACGCGGTGCTTGACGCGATCCTCGCAGAGGATCCCATGGCGCGTGTTGCTTGTGAAACCACCTGTACGACGGGTCTGGTTATGGTTATGGGTGAGATCACCACGACCTCTTACGTCGATATTCAGACGATCGTGCGCGAAACCGTTAGAAAGATCGGATATGACCGTGCAAAATATGGATTTGATTGCGATAGCTGCGCGGTTCTGAACTCGATTCACGAGCAGTCGCCCGACATTGCTCTTGGCGTGGACAAGTCCTTTGAAGCCAAGGGTGGCGAAACCGATGACGCCTTTGACACGGGTGCCGGCGACCAGGGTCTGATGTTCGGATATGCCTGCGACGAGACCCCCGAGCTGATGCCCCTTCCCATTTCGCTTGCTCACAAGATGGCAAAGCGGCTGACCGAGGTGCGTAAGGCAGGTGTTCTTCCGTATCTTCGTCCCGACGGAAAGACCCAGGTGACGGTTGAGTACGTGGACGGAAAGCCTACCCGCGTGGATACCGTAGTCGTATCCTCGCAGCATAGCCCCGACGTTTCCTTGGACGCTATTCGCGCTCATATTATGGAGCACGTGGTCAAGCCCGTTATTCCCGCGGAGTTTCTTGACAGAAATACAAAGGTATACGTGAATCCCACGGGACGCTTCGTAATCGGCGGTCCTGCGGGTGATACGGGTCTTACGGGCCGTAAGATCATCGTTGATACATACGGCGGATACTCCCGTCACGGCGGCGGTGCCTTCTCCGGCAAGGACCCCACCAAGGTGGACCGCTCCGCTTCCTACGCGGCTCGTTATATCGCAAAGAACGTTGTTGCAGCAGGTCTTGCCTCCAAGTGTGAGGTTCAGGTAGCGTATGCAATCGGTGTAGCAAAGCCTGTGTCGGTCCTGGTTGACACGTTTGGTACGGCAAAGGTGGACGAGGAAAAGATCGCGGAGGCGGTCGTTCGCCACGTTGACCTTCGTCCTGCCGCGATCATCAAGAAATTTGATCTTCGCCGTCCCATCTATTCCGAGCTTGCGGCTTACGGTCATATGGGCCGCGAGGAGCTTGGCGTAGCTTGGGAAAATACTGACCTTGCGCCTGTCCTTAAGGCGGAGCTGTTAAAGTAAAAACAAAGCGACCTCGAAACGCATATCCTTTTAGCAAGGAGGACAGAAAAGATGTGTTTCGAGGTCATTTTGCCAATATTTTTGGCAGTTTTCGCCGTTTTTGGCGGCGGATCGTTATTTTTTTTCATTTGGGAGACCTGGTTTGTCGCCGATAATATTTCGGTTTCCGTTGAGGTGGATACCGATGAGGTGGCAAAGAATATCGCGCAGTATTTGCACGAGGCGAGTAGAGTGCCGCTTGCAAAAGGGAGAGGCGTGACGGTGCTTGTCCGTCACGCGTATGCCGAGGACACGCTGCTCCGGTACTTGAAGCGAAAAAATATTACGTATTATATCGTTGATGATATGGAAAATAAAGCGAGATGATTTCTCGGGAAAGGAGAAGATATGCTAGAAAAACAGGAAGAAAAATATAGCTCGGAAACGCACGCAGGCTATGAGACCCTTCGCGGAAACGTAGAAGGCGTGGTGTATGCAAACGAAGAAAACGGATATGGCATATTCGACTTCTCCACCGAGGAATACGAGATCGTTACCATCGTGGGAACCCTTCCGTACGTGGTAGAGGGCGACGCCCTTACCGTATGGGGAAAGTGGGTCAACAATCCGAAATACGGAAGACAGTTCCGCGTGGAGGAATTTGAAAAAATTATGCCGGCGGACAGCGCGTCGATCCTGCGGTACCTCGCATCGGGAACCATTCGGGGTATCGGACCCAAAACGGCACAGCGGATCGTGGAAAAATTCGGTGAGGAGACCTTCGAGGTTTTGGAAAATCATCCCGATTGGTTGTCGCAGATCCAAGGCATTTCCTATAAAAAAGCAGTAGAGATCTCCGCGGACTTCAAGGAGAAGGCGGGAATGCGAACCGCTATGATGTTTTTCCGTGAATATTTCGGCTCTGCCATGACGGTGAGAATCTATCAGCAATTCGGTGAGCGGGCGGTTGCGCTGACCAAGAGCAATCCTTATCTGCTTTGCGAGAAGGTGGAGGGGATCGGCTTTGAAAAGGCGGATGAGATCGCCCGTTCTCTCGGTATGGCGTCCGATTCGGGCGAGCGCGTTATGAGCGGCGTCCGTTATATGCTGGCGCACAACGGCGCGCAAAACGGACATACCTGCTTGCCCTATGACAAGCTGCTTGCGGCGTCTTCCACCATGCTTGAGGTGGAGGAGGGACTCGTCAAGAAAGCCATCGAGGAGCTTCTTCGCCGTGGACTGGTGTTCTATTCGATCTACGACGGCGAAAAGTATATGTTTGACGCCGAAATGTATCATTGCGAACGGCTGATCGCGGAGAAGCTCGTTTTGATCGACCGCCGTTGCGTCAACGCCGATATTTCCGATATTTACCGCTATATCGAGCGTGAGGAACGGGAAAACAGGATGGCATACGCAGAGCTTCAGCGAAAGGCCATCGTGGATGCCATGAGCAACGGCGTAATGATTCTGACGGGCGGACCCGGTACGGGAAAGACTACGGTAGTCAAGGCTCTTATGAAGATCTTTCTCGGTATGGGAATGAAGGTGGCGCTTTCCGCTCCCACGGGGCGCGCTGCCAAAAGGCTCTCTGAGTCTACGGCAAGCGAGGCGAAAACCGTTCACCGAATGCTGGAGATGAGTTATGAGGGCGATAGCTTTTCCTTCCTTCGCAACGAGAAAAATTATCTGGATGAAAACGTGATCATCGTGGACGAGGTTTCCATGGTGGATACCGCCCTGATGTGCGCGCTTCTGAAAGCGATCAAGCCAGGCGCGCGGCTGATCCTCATCGGCGACGCGGATCAGCTTCCTTCGGTGGGCGCGGGCAACGTGCTTCGCGATATTATTGAGAGCGGTCGGTTCGCCACCGTGAAGCTGACCGAGATCTTCCGCCAGGCAGAGCAAAGTCTGATCGTGACCAACGCTCACCGCATCAATATGGGAGAGTTGCCCGTGCTGGATCGGGCGGACAGCGACTTTTTCTTCCTGGCGCGAGGCAGTGACGCCGCCATCGCCTCTACGGTAGTGGATCTGTATAAAAACCGCTTGCCCAAGGCCTACGGCGCGGAAACGGTTGAGCAGATCCAGGTGATCTCAGCGTCCAGACGGGGTGTGGGAGGAACGGATCAGCTAAATCTTTTGCTGCAGAATGCCCTCAATCCCGCGCGGAACGGCAAGGCGGAGTTCGTTCACCGCGAGCGGACTTTCCGCGTCGGGGATCGGGTGATGCAGATCCGCAACAACTACGAGCTGGAATGGATGCGCGATAATAAAAACGGAATGGGCATCTTCAACGGTGACATTGGCGACATCCTGTCTATTGACACGAAGAATCGCTATATGGAGATCTCCTTCGACGAGCGGGTCGTGCGCTATGAGTTTTCCTTGCTGGAGGACGTGGAGCACGCCTACGCCATTACGGTGCATAAGAGTCAGGGAAGTGAATATCCTATCGTGATCATTCCCATGTATTCCGCACCGCCCATGCTTTTGACAAGAAATCTTTTGTATACCGCCGTAACGCGGGCGCAGAGAATGGTGATCCTGGTTGGAAGAAGGGAGATCGTCGACACGATGGTGAGCAACAACCGTCAGACCCTTCGCTACACGGGTCTTGCACGGCGGCTTTCGGGAGGGGAGAGGGCAGAATGAGGATAGGGCGCTTCTTCTTCAATCTGTTATTCCCACCAAAATGCATCTCGTGTCACAGCCTGTACCAAAGGGATATTCTGGACCCGTGCGAGGCACCCTTCTGTGAAAAATGTCGCCTCGAATGGGAGAAAGAAAAGACGGCGGTTTGCGCCAATTGCGGCAAGGAGCTTTTGCGCTGTGACTGCAGCACGGGACGGCTGGAAAAGGCGGGGATCGCCACGTCCTTAAAGCTTGTTTTTTATCAAGGCGAAAGGGACTCGGTCGGAAAGCGGTCGGTTCTATACTTGAAAAGAAACCGAAACCGTCGGGCGTTTGACTTTTTTGCGGAGCAGCTCTCCTTTCCGATCAAGCGTTATCTTCGTGAGAAGGGGATTGATGAGGACAAGGCTCTGTTTTGCTACGTTCCTCGCGCCCATAAAAGCGCGGAAGCCTATGGGCTTGATCAGGCGGATCGGCTTTGCCGCGCCCTTTCCCGTCGATTGGGCATCCCCTTTTCACCGCTCTTTTGCAGGAGCGGCGTCGGGAGTGCGGATCAAAAGACCCTCACGGCAAGAGAACGAGAGAGAAACGCGCAAGCACTTTTTTGCGTGAACGAGCGACTTTTGCCGATCTTGAATGAGATCGCCTGCGTGTTCCTCGTGGATGACGTGATCACGACAGGAGCAAGTGTTTCTGCCTGTGCGAGGCTTCTGAAGAACCGCTACTCGGGTGAGATCGTCGCCGTTTCGCTGGCGAGAACTCCGCTTGCGCGAAAAAGAATGCCGAAAAGGATGTAAAAATATAGTTGCTTTTTGGACGATTGTATTGTATAATAAAATTGTAATATAAAAGAAACGAGCGTAACACATATGGCAGGAAAATTTTTTGAAAGGATCCAAACGGGACTTCTGAGTGCCGACATCGGTATCGATCTCGGCACGGCGAGTGTTCTGGTCTATATTAAAGGCAAGGGCATCGTTTTAAAGGAGCCCTCTGTCGTTGTTGTTGATAAGGAAACCGAGCAGATCATCAAGGTGGGAAAGGAAGCCCAGAAGATGCTGGGTCGCGTCCCCGACAACCTTGAGGTGGTGCGCCCCCTGCGCGAGGGTGTTATCAGCAAATATAACGTTACGCTTCAGATGGTACATCATTTTATTAATCGCGCATGCGGCAGTAATATGATGCTGATCAAGCCCCGTGTTATGATCTGCATTCCGTCGGGAGCTACTGAGGTGGACGAGCGTGCCGTCATCGACGCGGCGACCCAGGCGGGTGCTCGGCAGACCTTCCTCGTGGAGGAGCCTGTGGCGGCGGCGATCGGCGCAGGTCTTGATATTTCCACTCCCAACGGAAAGATGGTGGTGGATATCGGCGGCGGTACCACCGATATTGCCGTTATGTCCTTGGGCGGTGTCGTGGTCTCGGAATCCATTAAGATCGCAGGCGATGCCTTTGACGACGCTATCATGCGTTACGTGCGTCAGAAGCACGGTGTCGTCATCGGAGATGTTACCGCAGAAAAGGTAAAGCGTGCGGTTGGTACGGTTTACGAGAGCAGGGAAGAAAAGACCATCACGGTCAAGGGACGGTGCATCCAGACGAGAATGCCAAAGGATGTAACCATCTCCTCCCGCGTTATGCTGGAGGTCTTGATGGAGCCTTTGACGGCGGTGCTGGACGCGATTTGCTCTGTGATTGCGAGAACGCCCCCCGAGCTTGTGAAGGATATTCTTGAAAACGGGATCGTTATGACGGGCGGCGGCAGTGAGCTTGCCGGTCTTGACAGACTCGTGGAAAAAACGACGGGAATTCCCACGCGGGTGGCAAATAACGCGCTTTCCTGTGTAGCTCTTGGAACGGGCGCCCTTTTGGACGATCTCTCCTCTCGCGAGGAGGGGACCCTCAATCTTGCCCGTGAGCGCAGGAAGCGTCTGTAATACAAAGCACGGTCTGTCCGACAAATACAGGATTTCACTTGCTTTTGCGGACAGACCCTCTTATAATGAGGGCGTTCGCTCCCGGTTCTTTACCCATTGGGAACGGGCGTTGTCAGTCTTGGCGGCTTTGAATTGATATAAAAACGTATAGGAGAAGAGTATGTCGATCGTAAACAGTAAGATCGCGCCTGCGATGTTCCATTATTTTGAGGAGATCAGCAAAATTCCGCGTGGATCGGGAAACGAGAAGGGAATCGCCGACTATCTTTGCGCGTTTGCTGACGAGAGAGGTCTTGCTTGCTATCGCGACGCGGAAAACAACGTACTGATCAAAAAGAAGGCAACGGAAGGACGCGAAGCAGAGAAGCCCGTGCTTTTGCAGGGACACACCGATATGGTATGTGAGAAGCTTCCCGAGGTGGAACACGATTTCCTTCGCGATCCCATTGCGCTTTGCGTGGAGGACGGCTGGCTGACGGCAAAGGGGACGACCCTTGGTGCAGACGACGGCGCGGCGGTTGCGGCGATGCTCGCCATTCTTGACGGCGCGCTGGTATCCCATCCCGCGGTAGAGTGTTTGTTCACTACCAGCGAGGAAACGGGCATGAACGGCACCATCGCCTTTGATTTTTCCCGTGTGAGCGCGAGAAAAATGCTGAATCTTGACAGCGCCAGCGAGGCAGAGGTGGTCTGCGGATGCGCGGGTGGCGTGCGGAGTGAGATCACTCTGTGCGGCGATAAGGCGGAGAGGAGTGGCGACGCGCTTGGCGTAAGCATTTCGGGCCTTTGCGGCGGTCACTCGGGGGAGGACATCAACCGCGGACTTGCCAACGCCAATCGCCTGATGGGACGAATTCTGCTTGCTTTGCAGGCGGAGATGCCTGTTTGTGTCGCTACCGTCCGAGGCGGCTCCAAGGATAACGCCATTCCCCGCGACTGTACGGCGGTGATCGTCGTTGAAAACGGTGAGAAGGCAGCCGAGATCATCAACGGCGAAGCCAAAAGCATCGCCGCTGAGCTTGCGACGGCAGATTCGGACTTTACCTGTAAGGTGGAGAAATGCGCCTTGGTACCCTCGTGGGATGCCGCGCTTTCGGCACGTATTCTCGCGGCGATCTGTAACGCGCCCTGCGGTGTCATCGAAATGAGCCGCGACGCCGAGGGGCTTGTGGAGTGGTCGTCCAATCTCGGCGTCATTGAAGCGGAAGAGGAGAAGATCACTCTTTCTTTCCTTTCTCGCTCTACCATTGAGGCAAGAATCGATCATACCATTCGTATGTTTGACGCTATCGCTTTGGCTTGCGGCGGTACGGCGGAGCATCATAGCCGCTATACGGGTTGGAACTATGAAAAGGTTTCCCCCCTTCGCGAGGCGTATCTGGATACCTTCCGCACCCTCTTTGGTAAGGAAGCGACTCCCATTATCATTCACGCAGGTCTTGAGTGTGGCTTGATCCGCGCCAAGGTGCCCGATATGGATATGATCTCCATCGGCCCCGAGACGCTGGGACTGCATTCTCCCTCCGAGAAGATGAATATCGCCAGCGCCGAGCGATTCTGGCAGATCCTTGAGAAGATGCTTGGTTAATTAGTGACAAAGGATAAAAAGAGGACGAGTCTTAAGACTCGTCCTCTTTCTGTAATTACCGCACGGAATCAGGGCATAAGCCCCATGAGGGCGCGGTGGATCTCATATACGAAGGAACGCGGACCCGTGATTACAAGGGTTCCCTCGGGGTCAAGCCCCTTGACGATGGGCTTCATTGTGCGAAGAGGATTGGATATATCCGTTCGGATGACGCGGGCAACGGTCAGTCCCTCGTTCGCAAAGGGGGAGATGATCTCCTTGTCATTCTCCTCGGAGAGGGGAAGAAGCAGCGTGATAGGAGTGCTTGCTATCTGCTTGTGATAACGAATGCTTTCTGCCAGCGCCGCGCGCCTTGCGGGGGTATCCGCAAAATCGGTAAGAACGGTGGGCGCGAGAGAAACGGCAGTGAACTGCAGAGGGACACCTACGCTTCCGTATAAAGGCTGAACCGACGCGGAGGCGGCGTCCACCGAGAAGCCGTTTCGCTTGAGAGCGGATAACGCTTCAAGAACGGTCAGCAGATTGAGCGCCTGATAGTGAGCGCCGCAATTCAGGGTATACTGTACGCCCTTATAGAACATGCCGAGGCGGTTTGCCACAAGCTCGGTCAGATAAAAATCTTTCCTTATCGGAAAGGTCAGACGGCAGTTGACCGTCGCGCATCGGTCGGAGATCATGCGGGTGATCGCGGGGGCTTGCATGGCGGAAACGGTCTCGCCCGATCTGCGGTCGAGGGCTTCGCAAATTTCCCGGGCGACCTCGGGAGCGGACGTGGCGGTGACGATGCTTAAAAGTGGAGCCGTCGGCAAGCGGTAGGCGTTACCGCGAGTCCCCGTGGGAACCTCGACTACCACGATCTGACGGTCGGTTTCCGAAAAGTGGAGCAACGCGGATGCGAGCAGCAGCTCGTCAGCGCAGAGAGAAAAGTCTTCCGCCGTTCTTTGATAGGCATAGAATGCCTGTCCCTCGTCGTCAAGGCTCTCTTTTTCCTCGTCGGAAAGCGCGGGAAGCGTGGAAAGTCGGTGTTGAATTTCGCCTACCGCCGCACAGACGCGGCTGACGCAATCGGCAAAGGCATCCATGGAAATGGGCTTGCCGTCTGTCGCGATACATTCGGTCATTGCGTGGGAGAACGGGGTGGTAACGGTGCCCGTTCGGTATCCGCAGGCAGTCAAGGCGTGGCTGAGCATAACGGCACAGGCGCTTTTTCCCGATTCTCCGTGAATCTTGATTATGGGAAAGCTCTTTGCCGCGACGCCCAGAGCGCGAAACAAAAGGGAATAACGGTCTGCCGCGCGGCGGTCGCACCCCTCGGGGGCAGAGAGAATGCGCTTGACGGCGTTATGATAGATCATAGAGCGCCTCCGCCAAGGAGGAAGCGGCGTGCCGCCTCATATTCCTCCATAGCGCGCTTTGCCGCAGGCGTGCTTCCGTCGTTCTTTTTAATGGCGCGGAGCATAATGTTCTTCGGCGTTTCCTCGGGGTCGATCAGCTCAAGGGCGTCCACCGCGTAGCCGTTTGCCTCAAGAAGCTTCAGACGGAGAGCATCGGTTGTCGCGTCGCAAAGCTTTTGACGGAGCATGGAATGCTCGGTGACAAAGGCGAGGGCGGGGCAGTTGATGGTATGATTGAGCTCGTGGTGACAGCAGGGCGTGGAAAGGATCACCCGTGCGCCCCACTTCATGGCGTTTTCCAGCACCAGATCGGTGGCGGTGTCGCAGGCGTGAAGCGAGATGACGAGAGAGGGGGCGAAATCGGGGGTGTACTTGCCGATATCTCCGCAGAGGAACTGCAGGGTGTCGAAGCCAAGCATCTCACAAACGCCGTTGCAATGCTCGATCACGTCGGGCTTGAGATCCACGCCGCGCATGACCACCTCGCGACCGAGAATGATGCGGAGATAGTGATAGGCGGCGAAGGACAGATAGCTTTTTCCGCAGCACAGGTCGCACACGTAAAGGGACCCCTCTCTGGGAAGAAACCTTACAATGTCGCGGATATGCTCCAGAAAGCGGTTGATCTGTCGGAATTTTGACCGCTTTTTATCATATACGCGACCGTTTTTATCGCTGACGCCGAGAAGCTTCAAGAAGGGCTCGTCACCGGTCAGGATATAGGATTTTTCGTTGTCATTTCTTTTGTCCGGGAGGGCTTCCACTTCGCCTGCGGTGAGTGCCGTCATCAGCTTTTTGCTTCCGAGAAGGGTCTCGGTGCCCGACTTGGAGCGCTTGCGCTCGCAGTCGCCTGCCGTAGTGATAACGTTGACCTGCAGGAAGCCGTCAAGAAGGCTTGCCAGCGTTTCCTTGTCGTCAAGAGAAATATTTTTGTGAACCGCCTTATTGTCGGTAAGAAAGGCTTCCTGCTGAAGCATCCGACGGTCACCGATCCGCTTGACCGAAAGAACGGCGCGAACGACGGTCTTGTCAAGGGCCTTGGAGAGGGTGACCTTTTTGAGGGCGCCGCGCTCGGCGGCAAGGGATATGATCTGTATCAGCTCCGCACGGGGGGAGGAGGTGTTCTGTTCCATCGTATATCCTTTCGGGAGGGTTATTTTGACGTCTCGTCAGAGGACTTTTCTGCGGGATCGGCGGCGGGAACCTTGGCGTGCTTTTTGAAGGAAAGCTTGGATTCCTTGCCCTGATAGATGCGCTTGATATTGGAACGGTGCATAAAAATAACGAGAGCGGCGATAAGGAAGGAGATCAAAACGCCCTGGGGCTGGTTGGCGGCAAGACGCGCCATAAGCACGGGATAGAGAAGCATACACATCACCGAGCCGAGGGAGATCATCTTGGAGCCGAGGACGATAATGACGAATGCCAAAAGAAGAATAGCGAACAGGAAGGGGTTGGTGCAAAGCACGACCACGGCGGTGGTTGCTACCCCCTTACCGCCCTTAAAGCGGTAGAAGCAGGGGAACATATGACCGAGGATAGCGAAGAGCCCCGCGATATAGGTGCCTGCAAAGACGCTGGTATAACCCTCCTCGGTGTACACGCCCGTGCCGAGGATCAGAAGACCTAACAGCACCGAGATAGCGCCCTTGGACATATCGAGAAGCAGGGTAGCGGCGGCGGGGAGCTTGCCGTAGGTGCGGAGCATATTGGTGGTACCCGCGTTTCCGCTTCCGTATTTACGGATATCGTCGCGATAGAAGATCCTCGAAATAATGATGGCAAAGTTCAGGCTTCCGAGAAGATAGGGAAGCACCATACAAAGAAGGATGCCTAAAGCGTGAATGATATAGTAGCCTGCCGTTCCCAAGGGGAAGAAGTTTTCAGTTAAGTAATTGACCAGCATAGATAAACCTCGTTTTGTAAAAATAAGAGCAAACGAATTTACTGTATTGTATCATATTTTGAAAAAATATTCAATGGATTTTTCAATATTCTTTGACATCGGCGGCATTTGGTGCTATAATAAAAGGGTAAACGACCCGTGAAAGGAACCGCCTATGAATATTTGCAACTTTGTTTAAGATCTGATCGCCTATGCCTAAAAAACGGCTCTGATCGAGGCGAGTGATCGTATCTATGCCACCAACCGCGTGCTGGAGGTGCTGAAGCTCTCCGATTTTACGCCCGAGGCGCATACCCGTGTGGATGCCCTTGAGGAGATCCTCGGCGGTATCTGCGACTATGCGGTGGAGAATGGACTCTGCGAGGATAGCGTGGTATACCGCGATCTGTTTGACACGTCGGTAATGGGACAGCTTACGCCCCGTCCTTCCGAGGTGATCCGCAAATTCGACGCGCTTTACGCCATCTCTCCCGAGGAGGCGACCGACTATTTCTACAAGCTGGCAGGGGACAGCGACTATATTCGCCGCTACCGCGTCTGTAAGGATCTGAAATGGAAGACCCCTTCGGAATATGGCGATATTGACATTACCGTCAATCTTTCCAAGCCCGAGAAGGATCCCAAGGCGATTGCCGCCGCAAAGCTTCTGCCCCAGAGCGGCTATCCCAAGTGCCTGCTTTGTCACGAGAACGAGGGCTACGCGGGCAACGCGGGAAAGCCCGCAAGACAGACCCTGCGCCAGATCCCTATGACTATGGCGGGTCAGCAGTGGTATCTGCAGTACTCTCCCTACGTGTACTATAACGAGCACTGTATTGCCCTTTCTGGCGAGCATACGCCTATGAAGATCGACCGTTCCACCTTCGTAAAGCTGTTGGATTTCGTCGACCTCTTCCCTCACTACTTCCTCGGCTCCAACGCTGACCTTCCTATCGTGGGCGGTTCGATTTTGTCCCACGATCATATGCAGGGCGGACATTATACCTTTGCGATGGAAAAGGCACCCGTGGAGCAGAGTATCACCTTCCGTGGCTTTGAGGACATTGAGGCGGGCATCGTCAAGTGGCCCATGTCGGTGATCCGTTTGCGCGGCACCGATAAGGACCGCCTCGTGGCACTTGCCGATAAGATCCTGCTTGCTTGGCGCGGTTACACCGACGAGGCGGCGTTTATCTTCGCCGAGACCGACGGCGAGCCCCATAATACCGTTACGCCTATTGCCCGTATGAAGGAGGGCAAGTTCGAGCTGGATCTGGTGCTTCGTAACAATATTACCACCGAGGAGCATCCTCTTGGCGTGTTCCATCCGCACAAGGAGCTGCACAACATCAAGAAGGAGAACATCGGTCTGATCGAGGTCATGGGTCTTGCGGTGCTTCCGTCCCGACTCAAGTCCGAGATCGAGCTTCTTTCTGACGCCATCCTTGCGGGGAAGGACGTGAAGTCGATTCCCGAGATCGAAAAGCACGCCGATTGGCTGGCGACCTTTGCCGACAAGTACACCTTTACCGCCGAGAACGTCCGCGGTATCCTTGAGGACGAGATCGGCAAGACCTTTACCCGCGTGCTTGAGGACGCCGGCGTATACAAGCGCGACGACGCGGGCAAGGCTGCCTTCCTGCGCTTCGTGGAATACGTAAATGCATAATAAAAGAACCGCGACCCGAAGGTCGCGGTTTTATTTTATTTGAGATTGTAGCTTCCGTCGCTCTCCATCGTAAGAGAGGTTTCAAAAAACTGCTTAAGACCGTTTACCATATGCGCCGTGTCGCGGGCGCCTGCCGTTTCAAATGCCGAATGCATGGCAAGCTGAGCAAGACCAATATCCACCGTATTGAGGGAAACCTGGGTGTTCGCAATGTTTCCAAGGGTAGAGCCGCCGGGCATATCGGCGCGGTTGGCATACTCCTGTACGGGTACGTTCGCCTTCTCGCAGATCAGTCGGAAGATGCCCGACGAAACCGCATCTGTTGTATATTTTTGGTTGGCGTTGTACTTGATAACGATGCCGCCGTTCATATATACGCTGTGATTCTTGTCCGAGTATTCGGGATGGTTGGGATGTACCGCGTGGGCATTGTCGCAGGAAACGAGGAAGCTGCTTGCGATCTTGCGGCGGTAGGTGGCGGTGTCGGGCACGATGCGGGTCAGTACGTCAAAGAGGAAGGTGGACGCCGCGCCCTGCTTGGTTTCGCTGCCTACCTCCTCGTTGTCAAAGAGGCAGTATACGGGAAGATTTGCCACCTCCTTTGCCTCGGTGAATGCCACGAGAGAGGAAAAGGCGCATTGCAGATCGTCAAGACGGGGTGCCGAGATCAGATCGCCCCATTCCACACCGCGATCGGGGTTGTAGACGAACAGATCGGTGGTGACGATATCCAGGGGATCTACGCCTGCCGCCTCAGCCACCTGCGCCATAAGGGAGGTGTCCTTGTCTGTACTGACAAGGGGAAGCATATCCACGGCGGGATTGTACTTCATACCGTCGTTTGCGGCACGATTCATATGAATGGCCACGTTAGGGATGATGGCGACGGGCTTGGCGAGATCTACCGTCTTTACCGCAAGTCCGTTTTCCGTGCGCACCGTGACACGACCCGCAACCGAGAGGGGTCTGTCCATCCAGGGGGCAAACAGCATTCCGCCGTATTTCTCGGTGGAAAGGCGGACGTAATGGGGATCGGCAAGGGTGCCGTTTTCCTTGACCTTGAAGCAGGGGCTGTCACCGTGGGCGGCAGTCATCATAAAGCCGCTGAAATCTCCCTCGGGCATACGGAAGGCGATGAGAGAGGAGCCGTTTCGGGTGACGAAATAGCGTCCGCCCTTCTCGAGGTTCCATTCCGCGCTCTCGCATAGCTCGGTGTAGCCCTCCCTGCGGAGCAGGGAAGCGGTGTGAGCCACGGCGTGATAGGCGGTGGGGGAAGCGGCGATATAGTCAAATAAGCGTTGATTCATAACTGTTTCTCCGTTTTATATAGTATCTTTATTATAGTGCCTTTCTCGGTGCTTGTCAAGAAAAAAGGGAAACTTCCGCGGAAGTTTCCCTAAAATCAACCTGTGAATCAGTTGGTGTAGTTGTCGAAGTAGCCTTGTACGAGAACGACGGGGGTGCCCTTATCGCCCGAGCCCGAGGTCAGATCGCAAAGGGATCCGATCAGGTCGGTGAGCTGACGGGGGGTAGTACCCTGAGATGCCATGTTGCCAACAAGATTGTCGTTCTTGGCACGGATGCTTGCGGAAATGGCTTCCTTCAGCTCCTCACCCGAGAGATCCTTGTAATCGTTGTCGGCAAGGTATTTCAGCTTCAACTCGTTGGGGGTTCCCACAAGACCGTCGGTGTAAGCGGGGGACACAACGGGGTCGGCAAGCTCCCAGATCTTACCCTGAGGATCCTTGAAGGCGCCGTCGCCGTATACCATAACCTCTACGTGCTTGCCCGTCTTCGCGAGAACGCGAGCCTGAATGTCAAGCACGAGATCGCGACATTCGCGGGGGAAGAGCTTAACCTTATCCTCGGTGGACTTGTTGGAGCCGAGAAGCCCGTACTTTTCGTTGTAGCCGCTTCCGTTTACGGGGGCGGTCATCAGATCGTCAAGACCGCAAACCACCTTGGCGCCTGCCGCCTTGAGAATGCGCTTGGTGCGTGCGCGGGTGTGAATATCACAGTTGATGACGCAATCGGTATAGTTGAGAATGGTCTTTGCGTGGTTGGCGAAGACGATCTCCACCTCGGCGCCGCAGGACGTGATCAGATCGGCGTAGTAGGAAACGTAGTCAACGCCTGTGAATTCGTGCTTGTTCTCGCCGAACAGCTCGCGATAGCGCTCAAGGGTGAGTATGTCGCTGTAGGGATTCACGCCAGCCTCGTCAAGCTGATCGAGGGTGAGCAGCGCGTTTCCGACCTCGTCGGAGGGATAGCTGAGCATCAGCACCACCTTCTTGCAGCCCATCGCAATGCCGCGAAGGCAGATTGCAAAACGGTTACGGGAAAGGATGGGGAAGATAATGCCTACCGTTTCGCCGCCAAGCTTTGCGCGGACGTCTGCTGCAATATCCTCAACAGACGCGTAGTTGCCCTGTACGCGGGCTACCACCGACTCGGTGATGGAGATAACGTCGCGGTCACGGAGCTCAAAGCCCTCGTATTCAGCGGCCTCCAGTACGCTATTGGTAACGACTGCGGCGAGATCGTCACCCTCACGGAAGATGGGGCAACGGATACCTCTTGAAACGGTGCCGACTCTGCGTTCTTTCTTTTCCATAGCTTGGTCCTTTCTGTCCAAAAGCGCACACCGCGCCTCGGGGCAACGCAGAAAAATCTCTGCGCAGAAAAATAGAGAAATGATATCGAATGATCAAGATCAGATTGCTTCCAAAAATATCACAGCATATAGTATATCACAAAGTCGAAAAAATTGCAAGGGGTGCGCTAATTTTTTCTTGCATATTCTTATATTTTTTTAGAAAACGGTCCCATTTTTCGTTCGTCACATATCGGCGTAACGCCCGAAAATCAAAGAAAAAGCCCTGCAGATAGGTTTCTGCAAGGCTTTTTTGTTACGGAGCAGAGAATTCGATATCGCCGGTGGAGGTGCGGATCTCACACCGACCGCCCTCGGTAGACCGAGGAACACGGACGTGTCCCGTGCTCGTGTCGGTCAGGAAGACCTTGGGGCTGAGGAGCGAGCCCTCTACATCACCCGTGTCGGTTTCGATGAAAAGCTCGGCGGCGTCGCAGCGATCCAGCTCGATGTCACCCGTGCTTCGCTCAAGACGAATGCTTCCTGCGGCTACCACGTTCTCAAGCTCCACGTCCCCCGTGCTTCCCGTGGAGGAATGACTCTGACACGTGACGTCCTTCAGCTCTACGTCGCCCGTGGTTACGTCGATCTGAAGATTGCCCGTGGTGTCAACCCGATTCAGGAAGATGTCACCGGTCGACGAGGAAAGCGTGATCTCCTGTGCCGCGACGCCGTTGAGCTGTACGTCACCTGTGGTTACGTGAACGGTAAGGACGCCTTCGGCGGAGGCACCGCAGAAAACGTCGCCCGTCGAGAGCTTGACGGAGATGCTTGCAAAGGTGAAATCGGACGGAATATTCACGTCACCCGTCGAGCCCTCGATCCGAAGATCCTTATATTCTGCCTGCGGCAGATAGACCGTGATCTTGGGCGAGGTGAAGGAGAACAGGTGAATATGGTCGTACCAGGCTCTTTCGTCAACGGCGGTTACGGCGAGCTTGCCGTCGGCTACCGTCACCGTGTGGGGAACCTTTTTGTTCTCATAGCAGACCACGCGTCCTACGCCGTCCTCGGCAGGTAGAAAGCGAACGTCAGCCTCGGGGGATTGAACGGAAATGTAAAGAAATTCTTCGCCTAATGGGTAGGTAGAGGTTTGATACTTTGACGCGTCGAGTCCGCGAAGGTCCCAACCGTTGATCCTCACAGATACAAGAACGGCGACGCTGCCGAGAAGAATAAGCGCAATGGCTACGATGATCCAGATCTTCATATTGTTTTCTCCTTTCAAACGAACATCTTTTTGATAGCAAGGGCGATCTTTTTGGTCAGAAGAAGCATGCCGCTCGTTGCCGCCTTACATCCGAAGAAGAGAAACACGGAGCAACCGGCAAGGACAGCGCCGATGCCGAGCAGACAAATGCCTCGCGCGACGTCACCGATGGAGAGAAGGGCAGTGCCGGCGGCAGTTGTGCCGACGACGGTTCCTAAAAAAGCGACCTCTGACGCCCAGAGAGCAACGATGACCGACCATAGTGACGCATAGACGGCAAGCACCACGGCAAAGGCGGCGACAAGAAGGGAGAGCCATAGGGGGGCGCCCACACAAAGAAGCACGATCTCCCAACCGCGCAAACGGCGTTTCGGCTTTACCTTTTCCACCACCAAACGGGTGAGAGGAATGTCGGAGAGGATCTCTGCGGCGATCTCGTCGATGGAGCCTGCGGCGGCTACCGCTTCCTCCTCGGAGAGCCCTTCCTCCATTCTGTCGTCAATGGCCTCAACGTAAAAATCAATGCGATCCTCTATTTCCTCCCGCGGCAAGCCGGCAAGCTTTTCCGTGAGGGTAAGAATAAATTTTGTCTTATTCATGCTGATCCTCCTCTGCGATAACGAAGCGGTAGATGGAAACGATCTCCTTCCATTCCTCCTTGAATTCCGCAAGGCGTTCCCGCCCCGCGTCGGTAATTTGATAATATTTGCGAAGACGACCGCCGTGCTCCGCCGAGCGGACGGTCAGCATCTGCGCCGTTTCCAAACGCTTGAGAATGGTATAGAGGGTCGATTCGGATATTTCGAGATACGGCTTCATATCCTTGATGATCTTGTAGCCGTAGGATTCCGTGTTTTTGATGGCGGCAAGGACGCATACGTCAAGAAGCCCCCGTTTCATTTGCATATCCATACAATACCTCCTCTCGTGTAATACATCATATCACGAAGTATTGGAAGTGTCAAGAGGGATGGGAAAAATAATGAAAATTTCGGTATGAAAAGCATCAAATTTTGATTTGTCGGTGAGTTTGATGTGACGAAATGGCGA
>JBGVFO010000101.1:0-2055 GCA_045121195.1 Eubacteriales bacterium | reverse complement strand
ACTGTCCTTCTGTACCTCGATGATGAGCCTCGCTCCGAGCTTGAAGGCATACTCAAATATCGCCGCCTCTGCCAAGCTCATATACTCGCTCCAACAATCGTGGAACTTTTCGAACACCTCTTTCTGCTCATCGGAGAAGCTCTTCTCCAAATCTTCGTGATGCCTTGACATATAGCCGAGTAGTTCTTTCATTTCCTTGGAGTTGGTTCGGCTATCTTCTTGTGGAATTATGTTTCCGTGCCACAGTTCGTTGATGATTGACTTCATACCAACACCACCTCCCGCAAAACGATTTCTTCCGCGCTTGCCTTGACATTATTCATCTCGCCAACCCAACGGAGCATATCGTGAGCTTTCAAATTCTCATCAATACCTCTTTCGGCAGCGAGGTGAGCGACGATGCTTTCAAGCATTTCGTTTGCTTCAAGGTCGACTTCGTGCAACCGAGTGTTCAGTTTACCTTCGGTCAAAAGTGCGGTGTACCTTCCACGACGATGATTTTTAATATAGTCAAGATAAAACTGCCCGTACTTGCCAATTTGATAATTGGTTTGTTCGGGCAGTTTCATTTCCGGTATAAGACGCCCGTTTTCTTCACGATAGGTTCCACCAAGTGTTTCATACAATGTTTTCATTACAGTATCTCCATTCAAATTATTATTTGCGATATACTGTATCGATTGTCTTTACCACTTGTTTTTGAAACCTTCGTTATGGGGTCTCGTCATTACGGCGTGCTCTTCTCTTTTCGCAAGCGCAAGCAACTCGGCGCTGTACTTTTCCGCACATCACACAAAAAAGCGCCGAAAAATACCGTGACACTTCCCCGCTTCTCTGTTACAATGAGGTATACTATCACTCAGACAAGGAGACTCGTATGCAGAACAGCATCAAAAACGGACAACCGTGGCTCGATACCGAGGGCAAGCGCATCCACGCCCACGGCGGTTCGGTCATGTATCTCGAAGGCTACTATTATTGGTACGGTGAGAACAAGGAGAAGACCACGGGCGAGGATAACGTATGGCATTGGGGCGTGCGGTGCTACCGCTCTGCCGACCTCTATAATTGGGATGACCTTGGTCTGATCATCCCACCCGACCTCACGGGCGCAGTTCCTACCTTGCATCCCGAATCAAAAATGGACAGGCCCCATATCATCTACAACGAGAAAACCCAAAAATTCGTCTGCTGGCTGAAGATCATAGAGGGCGATGGGAGTATTCAAAGCGAAACCGTCCTTACTGCCGATTCTCTTCTTGGGCCTTACACAGCAGTCAAGCCTCGCTTTAAGCCCCTTGATATGAATGCGGGCGACTTTGATCTCGTAGTTGATCCCGAAACGAAAAAGGCGTATTACTACTTTGACCGCGTGCACGTGGATATGATATGCGCCGAACTGAATGACGACTATACCGACGCAAGCGGTATATACACAGCGCACTTTCCTCACCCCGAAGGAACGCCTTACGTCCGCGAGGCCCCCGCGCATTTTGAGCGGAACGGAAAGCACTATCTCATCACCAGCGGTACCCTTGGCTATCTCCCCAACCCCTCCGAGGTGGCAGTCGCCGACGACTATCACGGTCCCTTCACGGTGCTGGGCGATCCGCATCCGAGCGACGATTCCCACACGTCCTTTCACTCCCAGATATCCTGCATTTTTAAGGTGCAGGGCAAGAAGGATCTCTATATCGCCTGCGCCGACCGCTGGCGTCCCGATTATAACGACTTCACCTATTTGGAAATGATGGGACTTCGAGCACTTCGCCGTTCTGGAAAGCAGGAATTTGTCGATGCGGAGCTTAGAAAGCGCGGCGTTTCTCCCGTCAAGAACACCTCCCTTGCCGAATACGTCTGGCTCCCCCTTCGCTTTGAAGGCGATATGGTCTATATCGACTGGAAAGACGAATGGCAGATCGAGGATTACGAATAAAGCTCTTCTCGGCGGTTTGCAAGCCGCCGAGAATTTTTCGAAAAAGCCCTTGACAATTCCTCCTCAGTATGATACAATACGCTCGTAACCGTTTGGGGGTATAGCTCAGTTGGGAGAGC
>JBGVFO010000100.1:0-23217 GCA_045121195.1 Eubacteriales bacterium | reverse complement strand
CGGAGCTACAGGCCATCCAGGCTTACGGCGTGTGGCAGGAGAAGAAGATGTGCGGCAAGACCTGCATGGGCGTGGTGCGCACCACCTTCATCATCGACGAGCATGGCAATATCGAGTACATCATGCCCAAGGTCAAGCCCGACACCAACGCCGAAGAGATCCTGCAACGGCTGAAGTAACCGCAAAAAACGCGAATACTTATTCCTGCAAATTCATTTATTTTGAATAATTATTCACCCGTCAGCCGTCGTTATTTGAGTAACGGCGGCGCTTTTTTTGCTGAAAACGGGATTTTTGTGAAAATTTATGCAGTTTTTTCAAAAAAATATTGCAAAAAAACTTGACATCTCGAAAAAATATAGTATACTATATATTATCAATCTTTTTTTGGAGGACTTTTACCACTATGAAATTCGTCAAGATCCTGACCCTCGTTCTCTCCGTCGTGCTTTGCCTCGGTGCATTCGCAGCATGCGGCGCAGGAGAGAAGACCACCTACTTCATCGGCGCAACCGGTCCCCTTACCGGCGATGCGGCAGACTATGGAATTGCAGTAAACAACGGCGCAAAGCTTGCTATTGAGGAGATCAATGCTGCAGGCGGTCTTAACGGCGTTCTGTTTGACTATGAAATGAAAGACGACAAGGCAACCGCTCCCGACGCGCAGACCGGCTACAACGCCCTGATGGATGCAGGCATGCAGATCTCTCTCGGCAGCGTTACCTCCGGCTCCTGCGAGGCTTTCGCAACCGAGGCTGCCAAGGACAACCTGTTCTTCATGACCCCCTCGGCTTCTGCCGCTAACGTAATCGAGGGCAGAAGCAACGCATTCCGCGTTTGCTTCGGTGACCCCGACCAGGGTATCCTTGCTGCTCAGGATATCGCCGCAACCTTCGAGAAGGTTGGCGTTATCTATGACACCAGCGATCCCTACTCCTACGGTATCTACGAGGCCTTCGAGGCTGAGATGGCAAAGCTGAACAAGACCTACGAGGTCAGAACCTTCGATAAGGACAACAACAAGGACTTCTCCGCTCAGGTTGAGGCTCTGAAGGATTGCGACGTTATCTTCCTTCCCTTCTACTACACCGAGGCAGGTCTTGTTGCTAAGACCTGTGCCGCAAAGGGTTGTGATGCCGTTCTTTACGGATGCGACGGACTTGACGGTATCGCCGGCCAGATCGACGACACCGTAACCAACAGCATCAAGTATATCACCCCCTTCGACGTAAACGCAACCGACGAGAAGACGGTCAACTTCGTTGCAAAGTACAGAGAGACCTACGGCAAGGATCCCAGCCAGTTCGCTGCTGACGGATACGATGCAGTATATGCGATCTTTGAGGCAATGAAGGCTGCCGGCGTAAATGACGTCAACATCGCCGCATCCGACCTTTGCGATATGGTCGTTGCCGCTATCACCGCTGACAGCTTCTCCTACGTCGGCGTTACCGGAACTATGACCTGGGACGAGAGTGGCGCTGCTACCAAGATCCCCGTTGTCGTTGAGCTTCAGTAATCATTCTTTCATACTTTATTTGGCTGGTACGCTCGAGGGCTTTCCTCGGGCGTATCGGCGAATTTTGGTTTATAGCGAAAATGGATAAACCGCTTTTATCCCCTTTCGGTGTAAACCACAAAACAAAAAAGGAGACCGATATGAATATCAACATACTGTTTGATGGCTTGAGCCTTGGCGCTATTTATGCGCTGATCGCTCTTGGATATACTATGGTATACGGAATCGCCAAAATGCTGAACTTCGCGCACGGCGACATTATTATGGTGGGCGCCTATACCATTCTTTGCACGCTGAATCTTTGGGGCAATCCCATCGTTTCCCTGATCGCCGCCGTCGTGCTCTGTACGGCAATGGGTGTCTTCATTGAGCGTATTGCGTACAAGCCCCTTCGCGGCGCCTCTCCCCTTGCCGTTCTGATCACCGCCATCGGTGTCAGCTACTTCCTGCAGGGTCTTGCACAGCTGATCTTCGGCTCCGCATCCAGACAGGTCAGCCACCTGTCCCTGGGTATGCTGAAGCTGGGAAGCTTTGAGATCAACAAGGGAACGATCATAACCCTGATCATCGGTGGCATCCTTATGGTTTCACTGACCCTGTTCGTCAAAAAAACCAGAACCGGTCGCGCTATGCTTGCCGTTTCCGAGGATAGAGGCGCGGCTCAGCTGATGGGTGTCAACGTCAACCGCATCATTCTTGTCACCTTTGCTATCGGCTCGGCTCTGGCAGCCTTCGCCAGCCTGTTCTATCTGATGTTTATTCCCTCCGCCAACCCCACCCTCGGCGCGATGCCCGGTATCAAGGCATTTACCGCTGCGGTCATCGGCGGTATCGGATCGATTCCCGGTGCTATGCTGGGCGGTCTGCTTCTCGGCTTGGTAGAAAATATCTGCAAGAGCATTCCCGCTATCAGCGATTATACCACTGCTATCGAGTTCAGCTTGCTTATCGTCATCCTTCTTGTCAGACCCATCGGTCTTCTCGGCAAGAAGCGCAGAGAGAAGGTTTGATATGGGATATTTAAGAAACATTAAAGAGAATTTCAAGCTTAAGCACTACACCAACTATATCGCCGTCGGCTCTGCCCTGATCCTCTTTGTCATTCTCGGCTCCCTCGGCTTGCTGGGACGCTCCAACCTCGGTCTTCTGCACAGAATCGCTTACAGTATTATTCTTGCAGTTTCTCTGAACCTTGTTGTTGGCTTCCTCGGAGAGCTTTCTCTGGGTCACGCGGGCTTTATGTGTACCGGTGCGTATATTGGATGTTATTTTGCCATCGGGATCTCCGACACCTTCGGAAGCCCGCTGGTAGTCATGATCCTTTCCATGCTCGTCGGCGGTTTGGTCGCGGCTATATTCGGATTTATTATCGGTCTTCCCGCGCTCCGTCTGAAGGGTGACTATCTTGCAATCGTTACCCTTGCCTTCGGTGAGATCGTCCGCAATATTTTCAAAAACCTCAAGCTGTTCGGCGGTGCTATGGGCTTGCAGACCAGTGCCATCTCCTACAACTCCAAAACACTTTATATCATTTCCTTCATCGTGGTTCTGATCACTCTGTTCCTGATCCAGAATCTGATCCGCAGTAAGCACGGACGCGCCATTACCGCCATTCGTGACAACGAGATCGCGGCGCGGGCAATGGGCATCAATGTCACGTATTATAAGCTTTTTGTTTTCGTGATCTCCGCCTTCTTTGCCGGCATCGCAGGCGTTATGTACGGCTTCCAGGTTTCTCCCATTGAACAGTCCCTCTTCAGCTACAACTATTCCATTGAGATCCTGGTTATGGTCGTGCTTGGAGGCATGGGAAGCATCGGCGGCTCGATCTTCGCCGCCACCCTTATCACCTATATCAACTTCATTCTGCAGGATAAGCTGTCCGGCGGTCTTGCCGCGCTGAAGCTTCTAATATACGCGCTGATCCTGATCGCCATCGTTATCTTCAGTAACGCACCTGCCCTTAAGCCGCTTCGTGAGCGGTTCAACCTCAAGGCTCTGGTACGCAAGTTCACCAACTTCCACAAAAAGCCCGGTCACATTGCCGACGACGAGGCAGAGTGGAACCGCGTGGAAACCAAGATCAAGATGGACGAGCTTCTTTCCGTGGATATGCAAAATAGCAAAGCGTATACGCCCGATAAACCTACCAAGGAGGATAAATAAATGTCGAACATCGTCTTAAAAACAGAAAATCTCGGCATTTCCTTCGGTGGCTTGAAGGCAGTACAGGATCTGAATCTCGAGATCGAGAAGAAACAGCTTTACGGACTTGTTGGCCCCAACGGCGCCGGAAAGACCACGGTTTTCAATATGCTGACCGGCGTGTATCTTCCTACCACGGGAAAGTTTTTCCTGGAGGGCGAGGATCTGACGGGAAAAAGCCAGGAAACCATCAATCACAAGGGCATCGCGAGAACCTTCCAGAACATCCGTCTTTTCAACAATATGAGCGTTATCCGTAACGTTCTGGTGGGACTTCACAGTCGCCCCGAATACAAATGCAGTCCTTTTGTCAGTATGCTCCGTCTCCCCGCGCACTTCGAAAACGAAAAGCGTATGCGCGAAAAGGCGAAGGAGCTCCTTCGGATCGTCGGTCTTGAGGACGAGCGCAACCACATTTCCTGCAACCTTCCCTACGGTAAGCAGAGAAAGCTGGAGATCGCGAGAGCGCTCGCGACCAACCCCAAGCTTCTGCTTCTCGACGAGCCCGCGGCAGGTATGAATCCTCACGAAACCGAGGAGCTTATGAATATCATTCGTAAAATTCGGGATGATTTCGATATGACCATTCTTCTGATCGAGCACGATATGAAGTTTGTGGCAGGTCTTTGCGACAAGATCACCGTTCTCAACTTCGGTACCGTTTTGACCGAGGGTGACACCAAGACTGCCCTGAATGACCCCGAGGTCATCAAGGCGTATATCGGAGGTTAATGCTATGGCAATGCTGGAAGTTAAAAATCTCGAGGTATACTACGGTGTCATCTGCGCCCTCAAGGGTATCGACTTTGAGGTAAATCAAGGTGAGATCGTAACCCTGATCGGCGCCAACGGCGCAGGTAAGACGACGACGATGCAAAGCGTTGTCGGTCTGATCCCAAAAAAGAGCGGAACGGTTACCTTCGACGGACATGACATCACCAAGACCCCCTGTCACAAGATCGTTCATTACGGTATGACGCAGGTTCCCGAGGGACGGCGCATCTTCCAGGAGCTTACCGTTTACGAGAATCTCCTGATGGGCGCTTACTCGCTGAGGAATCAGTCTACCTTCAACAATGACCTTGAGGCGATCTACACCCGTTTCCCCAGACTGAAGGAGCGTCGTAATCAGATTGCGGGCACACTCTCCGGCGGTGAGCAGCAGATGCTGGCTATGGGACGTGCGGTCATCAGCCATCCCAAGCTTCTGATGCTGGACGAGCCCTCCATGGGACTCTCTCCCCTCTTGGTGGATCAGGTGTTTGAGATCATCAAGGATATTAACCGTGACGGCACCACCATTCTTTTGGTGGAGCAGAACGCGGGTAAATCGCTGGCGATCTCCGATCGCGCGTACGTTCTTGAGAACGGCAAGATCGTTCTCTCGGGTACGGGTGCGGAGCTTGCGGCAAGTGAAATGGTCCGCAAGGCATACCTTGGCGGTTAAAAATCAAAACGGGAAAGCAAATGCTTTCCCGTTTTTTATTGCGAATTTTCCGCAAGTCTTCGAACAAAGCTTGCGATCTCATTGTTGACCCTTGTGATCTCGTCCATAAATTCCTCGGCAGTCATACGGAGGATACCCGAATGAACGGCGGAAAATTGAAGCAAGCGATCCCCCGTTACCACCTTAACGTCGTAATTGGGACCTAATTCATACATCATTTCCTCAATAAAAGCATCGGCGGTCTGATCCTGCTTGGTATATACAACGCGGTAACCGTCCTTGACGAAATCCGATCCGACGCCGTCCTTGACAAGATAGGCGTCAAACACCAGCGTTACCTCGGTCTTGGTATACGCCACGTAGTTGCTGAGAATATCCATAAGGGTCTCCCGCGCCTTCTCCAGGCTGAAGTCGGCAAGCTTCCGAAGCGCATCCCATGCGAAGATCACGTTATAGCCGTCCACAAGCACCATTCGATTCTGTGACGCCACCGTCTTCTTCCCTTTTCTCTTCTTAGGCTCGTCTGCGGCGTTGATCTTCGGCTCGCTGTACTGCTTGCGGCGAATGGGTCCGAACTCACGCATCATGATCTCCTCCAGCGCCGCTTCGCTGAGCTGATACCGTTTCGCAAGGCTCGACGCCTTGGGAAGAATGGCTTCTGCCGAGGCGGGCGCCGAAACCTCGGCGGTAAGGTGCTTGTAGCTATCCACCTCCTGCCATGGCACTACGAAGCCTGCACCGTGCGCGCAGAAAACCGAATGCGGCGTATTGTCAAGATCGGCTTCAGGGTCGTAGGCACAGGATGCCACGATCTCCTCCTGATTATGGCAGGGCTCGTAGCCGTCGAAGATGCAGGACAGTCTGCCCGCACCTCGGGTGTAGGAGATCACCTCCCGGGTATAATCGTGCAGCTCCGACACAGGGGCTCGTCCGCAAAGCACCGCCAGCTCGCCGTCAGAGGATTCCATCTCAAAGGTGGCAAAGCGGGACTGCAGATCCGCCATAGCGCGCCCCACCGATGCGGTGGGAACCTCCAGACGGAATTTATAAAACGGCTCAAGCAAAACGCATCCCGCCTTCATCAGTCCGTGGCGCACCGCACGCAGGGTCGCCTCGCGGAAATCACCGCCCTCGGTGTGCTTGAGATGCGCCTTCCCTGCCACTAACGTGATCTTGGTGTCGGTAAGCGCCGCGCCGACAAGGACGCCGCGATGCGCCTTCTCGTAAAGATGCGAAAGGATCAGCCTCTGCCAGTTGGTGTCAAGACTGTTCTCGGGAAGCCTTGTATCAAAGATCAAGCCCGTTCCTTTGGGCTGCGGCTCCAGGAGAAGCTGGACCTCGGCGTAATGACGGAGCGGCTCGAAATGTCCTACGCCCACCGTTTTGCCCGCGATTTTTTCTTTATATAAAATTTTCCCCGCATCAAGCTCGCACGACACCGAAAAGCGGTCGCGGATCATACGCTTGAGAAGATCGATCTGCATCTCTCCCATCAGCCTTGCCTCGATCTGATGAAGCTCCTCGTTCCAGTACAAATGCAAGGAGGGCTCCTCTTCTTCAAGCTCCTTGAGCTTGGGGAAATAGAGGATCGGGTCGCACTCGGCGGGAAGCGCGATCCGATATGACAAAACAGGCTCCAGGATCGGCGCCCCTCCGTCACTCTCCGTGCCGAGACCCTGACCGATATAGGTAGCCGACAGTCCGCAGACCGCGCAGATCTCCCCCGCCGCAACAGAATCTACTTGCTCGAATTTTTCACCCGAATAGAGGCGGATCTGGCTGACCTTCTCAACCACCCGTTTCCCCTCGGGGGAAAGGTATCCGATCTCGTCCCGCGCCGCAAGGCTTCCGCCCGTGATCTTCATATAGGTCAGGCGGGTAGCGCCGGCGCGAGCGATCTTATAAACCCGTGCGCCAAAGCGCTCGCCGTCATACGCAGGTGCCAGCGTATACGTGTCCAACGTTTTCAGCAGGAATTCTACACCCGTCATACGAAGCGCCGAGCCAAACAGACACGGAAACAGCTTCCGCCTACTGATCTGCTCCGCGATCGCGTCCACCTCAATGGGGGTACCCACAAGAACGTTCTCAAGAAACGCCTCGTTGATAAACGCCAGCTTTTCGTCAAGCTTGTCCTTGTCCTGCGTTTCATAAAAGGCTACGCACCGATCGGAGAGTGCCGTTGTCAGCTCCTTTTCCATCTCCTCCGAAAGCTTGATGGAAATATCCGTCTTGTTAACGAATAGGAAGGTAGGTACCTGATAATATTCCAAAAGCTGCCAGAGCGTCCTCGTGTGGTTCTGCACGCCGTCGGCGCCACTGATGACGAGGATCGCATAGTCCAACAGCGCCAGAGTGCGCTCGGCTTCCGCTGAAAAATCCACGTGACCGGGCGTATCCAGCAGGATAAAGTCACAGTTCTCGGTGGAAAATCGCGCCTGCTTGGAGAAAATGGTAATGCCCCGTTCCCGCTCCACCGCATTGGTGTCAAGATAGGTGTTTTTGTGATCGACACGCCCGAGGGTCCTGATCCGTCCCGAAAGGTAGAGTAAGGCTTCCGACAAGGTTGTTTTGCCCGCGTCCACGTGCGCTAAAATACCGATGGTAAGCTTTTTTCTCATACCTCTCCTCCTTTCGGGTGCTGTAATGTATTCATTATACCATACTTTTTCCGTCTTTTCAATCCCTCCCAAAGATAGCACCGCTTGACTTTCCCCCATGATATGATATAATAGATCTATAAGCCAACACAGGAGGCACTATGGTAAACATTTTATTTGACTGTCCCAATATTGATGATTTTTACGAGGATCTGAAGGACTATTTCTCCGCCCGTACAACGGTTGCCGTGGTAGCCTTTTCCTTTTACGACGACTACGTAAAGGACGCGGTATCCTGGGAAAGGGTCTACGGCAAGGGTGTGGGCAGATGCTATTTTGAAACGGTGGATTCCTTCCGCCCCTTTGGTGTCCCCGAGGAAAATATTACGTTTATCAATTATTTCACCGATACGAAGGAAACCGCGATCCAAAAGATCGAGGCGGCGGACGTGATCTACTTTACGGGCGGTCTGCCCGACCGTATGATGGATCGCATCAAGGAATTCGATCTCTGTGACACCCTCCTTCATCATAAGGGCATCGTGATGGGATACAGTGCGGGTGCCGTTATTCAGCTGGCTCACTATCATCTTTCCCCCGACGCCGACTACCCTGCCTTCGGGTACTACGAGGGACTTCCCTACCTTGACGGATTTTCGGTCGAGGTACACTACGAAAACAAGGACTGTCAGAACGAATCGGTCAAACGGGTCCTTGCCGAGCGCCAACACACCGTGTACGTTATGCACACCGCGGGAGGCGGCGTAATCGTGGAGGACGGAAGGATACGGACGGTTGGCAGAGTCGATGTTCGACTCCCGAATTAAACCAAACTAGCCGACGGGCAATCCCGTCGGCTGGTTTCTTGATTATTCCGCTTCCTTGCTTTCTGTTTCGTCAAGAAGTTTTTCAACCGCCGCGATACGCTCGCTGAGGGGCGGATGACTGTACTCTAACACCACGTTGATGCGCGAGGGCGCAAGATGGGCAAAATTATCGCGTGCCAGCTTTTTCAGAGCCGTTATCATGGCGGCTCCGTAGCCCTCCTTGACCGCCTGTCGGTCAGCACGGTACTCGGCAACGCGGCTGTAGGCATTCATAACAAGACCTGTCAACGGCTGAACCAAGCCAAGACCGATTCCCACTAAAATGTACGCAAATCCATAGTTGACCTGCTCAAAGCCAAAGGCAGTATAGAACCGCGGCTCTCTGACGGCGACCCAGACCACCAGCGCCATAAGAAAGAGATTGCCGATGTTCATGATCTGCTGCTTCGACACATCCTTGTGAAGCCCGTGACCCAGCTCGTGAGCAAACACCGCGCAGATCTCCTCGGCACTCATAGCATTGACGAGATTATCATACAGAACGATCCGCTTCATCTTGCCAAAGCCTGTGAAATAGGCGTTCAGCTTGGTCGTACGGCGGGACGCGTCCATCACCTCGATTGCCTTCACCTGATAGCCGTGCTTGGTAAGAAGCGCCATCAGCTGCTCCTTCAGCTCGCCGTCCTCAAGAGGAACAAATTTGTTGCCAATACGAGAAAAGACGGGATAGAGGAAGGAGATCAGCAGCGAGAAGCAGAAGATCGCCGCCGTAAATGCCACGATCAGCCAATCTCCCATGGCTCGGTGGAACACCGACATCAGCTGTGCGAGAAGAAGGGAAAGTCCGATGCTCAGAAGAAATCCTCGAATGCGATCAAACACAAAGGTCTTCATAGTAGAACGGTTAAAGCCGTACTTCTGCTCGATCACCATGATCGCCACGTAATTGCGGACCACCTCAATCACCGTGCCAACCACCGATTCCAGCAGGATCACAGCAAAAAGCTGCCAAAAGAATCCCGTGGGAAACAGAGCGGCAAAGGCGGCGTACAGATCGGTACAGAGAAAAACGACCGTTGTGATACAGATCACCGCAGTAGAAGCCAGCGTAAGGCGGCAATGCTCCGCGCTGTACCGTTTCCATTTTTGATACGATTCCGCATCGTAAACGTCCGCCACGTTTTGGGGCGTCGGATTCCCTGCGGAGCGATATTCAACAAGACTCAGCGCAAGAGCATACAGGTTGCCCAAAACGGCAAGCAAAATAATAATAAGTCTTTCCGGCATAGTAACGTCCTCCCAGATTGATTCTTCCTCTATTATAGCATAGCGGCAACCGTTTTTCAAGATTTCCTTCCTGCTTTTTCATATTTACAAAAAATCATTTGCAAATATCCGAAACATATGTTATAATAAAATTTACGACACTGTCGTTGTGATTCCAACGAAAAGACATTACTGATAGATAAAAAAGAAAAGGAGGTTTCCTATGCCAAAATACGAGAGCTTATCGCAGGAATTGTCCGAGCAGATCGAACGAGCAAAAGCCACCGGCGTCTTCCCCAAGGTCGCCTTCGATGACAGCAACGTCATCAGACGGAGAAACGTTGCCAAGGATAAGGCAACGGTATGGCGTCCTCCCTTCGTGCACGATATTGACAAGATCCTTCATTGCCCCTACTACAACCGTTATACCGACAAGACTCAGGTCTTTTCCCTGTATAAAAACGACGATATCACCCGCCGCAGTCTGCACGTTCAGCTGGTTTCGCGGATCTCCCGAACCATTGGCGCGGCGCTTCATCTGAATCTGGATCTGATCGAGGCGATCGCCCTGGGACACGATATTGGTCATCCCCCCTTTGCCCACACGGGAGAGACCTATCTCAACGAGCTTTATCACGCCCATACGGGGCGGCATTTCGCCCACAATCTCCAGTCTGTCCGCGTTCTCGACGGGATCTTTCCCTACAACGTCAGCCTGCAGACCCTCAACGGCATTGCCAGCCACAACGGCGAGATCGAATGTGAGGAATACCATCCCGTCCCCTTGGAGAGCTTTGCGGAATTTGACCGCATTCTTGAGCGCTGCCACGAGGATCCCGCCTACAATATGGACCTGATGCCCTCCACCCTTGAGGCGGCAGTCGTCCGTCTGTCCGACATTATTGCCTATCTCGGCAAGGACCGTCAGGACGCTATGCGTGCCAAGATCGCCGAGGAATGTATGTTCGTCAACGAGGACATCGGCTCGATCAACGCGGAGATCATCAACAACCTTGTGGTCAACGTGATCGAAAACAGCTACGGCAAGCCCTATATCAAGCTGGACACCAAGCACTTCAAGGCGCTCCAAAAGTCCAAGCGGGACAACTATCAGAAGATCTACAACAACGCCGCCCGCTTCGCCAAGCTTGACACCACCGTGCGTCCTATGATGGCGGAGATCTACGGTCAGCTTCTGGACGATCTGAAGAACGAAAACAAGAGCTCCCCCATATACACCCATCATATCGACTACGTCAACGCCGTCCATTACAAGCGTGTGACGCCCTACGAGGCATCGGATCCCCATCAGATCGTAGTGGATTATATTGCCAGCATGACCGACAACTATTTCATCGAGCTTCACGGCTATCTGTTCCCCAACAGTACCCTACAGGTACAGTATAAGGGATACTTTGACGAATAAGGAGACCGCTATGTTTGAGCAAATTCAAAGCTGTATCAAGACCTTCGATACCATCATTATACACCGCCACAAAAATCCCGACGGAGATGCTCTTGGCAGTCAGATCGGGCTGAAGCACATCCTTCTCGAGAACTTCCCCCAAAAGCGGGTCCTCTGCGTTGGTGACGCGGCAGGACGTTACGCCTTTATGGAGGATTCCCGTATGGACGAGGTGGCTGACGAGGTCTACCAAGGCGCGCTTGCCATCGTCCTTGACACCTCTGCCAAGGCGTTGATCAGCGACGACCGATATTCTCTCGCTGCCAAAACCGCCCGCATCGATCACCATATCTTTTGCGAGGAAATTGCAGAGGTAGAGGTCACCGACACCTCCTTTGAAAGCTGTTGCGGTCTTGTTACCGCTATGGCGAAGGAGTGCGGATGGCGACTGAATCCTCTTGCCGCCAAATCCCTCTATACGGGTATGATCACCGATTCGGGCCGCTTCCGCTACGATTCCACCTCTTCCCGCACCTTCCTCCTTGCCTCCTTCTTGATGAAGCAGGAGTTCAGCACCACCGATATCTACCGCAATCTGTACGCCGACGACTTTTCCTTCATTCAGCTCCGCGCGCGTTTTGTTCTTAAGATCCAGTTTACCGAGAACAAAAAGGTGGCGTACATCTACACCACCCGCGAGGAAGCGGAGGGCTATGGTTTTGACACTTTCACCCTCTCCCGCGGTATGGTAAACGTTATGGGCGAGATTCGCGGTGTGGATATCTGGGTCAACTTTACAGAAGCCGAAAACGGCGTGTTAGCCGAGCTTCGCTCCGGTATTTACAACATCAATCCCATCGCTAAAAAATATGGCGGCGGCGGTCACGAAAAGGCAAGCGGCGCCACCCTGAAGGATCGCGAGGAAGCCATGAGCATGCTGAACGATCTGATCGCTATCACGGAGGCGCAAGTATGAATCTGCAACGAATGACCGAGGTCCTTGACAAGATCAAGGCATATGACCGCATTGTGATCTTCCGTCATAAGCGTCCCGACGGTGATGCCGTCGGCTCTACCAAGGGCTTGCGCGAGATCCTGCGGCTGACCTATCCCGAGAAGGAGATCCTTCTCCTGAATACCGACTATTCCGACTACGTTTCCTTCCTCGGTGACGAGGACGAGCCCCGCCCCGACGAATTTTATGAATCGGCGCTGGGTATCGTCATTGATACGGCGACGGTGGAGCGTATCTCCAATCCCAAATACGCCCTTTGCCGCGAGATCGTCAAGATCGACCATCACATCGACGTAGCCCCCTACGGAAGCCCCGCGTGGATCGAGGAGGAAAAATCCTCCGCTTGCGAGATGATTGCCGAGTTTTATCACACCTTCCGCGATGAGCTGAAGATCAATAAGGAGGCGGCGACCTACATTTATACGGGTATGGTGACCGATTCGGGACGCTTCCGCTTCCGCTCGGTATCGGGCGATACCATGCGCTATGCGGGAATGCTTCTGGACCTGGGCATCGACACCGACCTTATCTACGCCAATCTCTATATGGACGATTTCAAGGAGCTTTCCTTCAAAAGTCATATGCTGAAGCGCATCAAGCGCACCGAGAATGGTGTTGCCTATCTTCACGTGGATCGCGCTACCATCAAGAAATTCGGTCTTTCCCTTGAGGACGCAAGCGCTTCGGTGTCCTATATGGACTCCATCCGCGACAGTCTTATATGGCTGGCGTTCATTGATTGTGACGACGGCTCCATCCGCGTCCGCCTTCGCTCTCGCTTCGTAACGGTCAGCGAGCTTGCCGAGGAGTACGGCGGCGGTGGGCACGCCTGTGCCGCAGGTGCTACGGTGCATAACAAAAAGGAAATGAAAGAGCTTCTGAAGAAAGCCGATCTCCGCCTTGCCGAATATAAGAAAAATAACGAGGGCTGGTTATGAGAATTCTGATTACGAACGACGACGGCATCGACGCTCCCGCCCTTCCCCATTTTGTTCGGTGGGCGAAGCGCTTGGGTGAGGTAACCGTTGTCGCGCCGAAGACCGAGCAAAGCGGCAAGAGCCAAGCCATCGACTTTTATCGCGCTATTGAGATCAAGCGAGCAGCGTTATCCGAAGAATGCGAAGCCTTTGCCGTGGACTCCACCCCCGCGGATTGCGTCCGCTTTGCCGTGCTCGGCTTACATAAGACGTACGATCTGGTGCTATCGGGAATCAACCGCGGCTACAATCTGGGACACGATATCGTCTATTCCGGAACGGTAGGTGCTATCTTCGAGGGCGCCCGTCTTGGAATGCCCGGCGTTGCGGTTTCTACCGAGGGAGATGACTTTTCCCACGCACTCGCGGCTTTGGATTCCGTATACGATTACGTTATCAAAAACAAGCTGATGGCGTACGCAAATCTGCTGAACGTCAACATTCCGCCCCGCGAGAGCCTCGGCATCAGGATCACAAGGCAGGGTGACGCATTCTTCCACGATCAGTTTGAATACCGTGGAAACGATATGTACGCCCAGATCGGCGAATGCCTGTACGGCGACAGCGACGATCTCACGGTAGATATTCACGCCGTTCGCGACGGGTATATCTCCATTTCTCCGCTGACCGAGAAACGAACCGATTTTACGGCATACGAGCGTTTGAAAGGTCTATAATAAAGAAAACAGCCATCCGCGGCAAATGCCGCGGATGGCTTCTTTTATAGAATCGAATGATTATTCAGCCGCATCAGGTTCCACTGTTTCAACAACCGCAAGGTTAACGATAACAGCATTCTTGAGCTGAACGTCTTCCTTATACTTGCCAACGGTGGAAAGAACGGTAATGGTGTCGCCTACTGCAGGCTTCTTTGCCATTGCGTCAAATCTGACACCGGTCTGATCGTAAATACCGTAGATGTAAAGGGTGTTGCCCTCAGCATCCTTGATGTACAGGTTGCCGTACTTATCGTTTGCGATCTCGGTAACCTCACCGGTAACAAGGTACTCGGTCTCGGTGTACGCGCCGGATTCCTGTGCAGCACCGACAGCTACAACGTCCTTAAGAGCGGTAGGAGCGGTGAAGGAAAGGATATCGGCATTCTTGATCTGAGCGGTTCCCTTGTACTGACCAACTACGCCGCATACAACAACGTAATCGCCAACAACGGGCTTGGACTCTGCGTCGCCGTACTTCTGACCGTCAAGGTAGGTACCGTAAATGAGAAGGCTGTCGCCGTACTCGTCAGCGATAACGATGTTACCGTACTTGTCGTTCTGAACCTCAACGATAATACCGCCTGCAAGATATTTTTCCTCAGTGTAGGACTCCTGAGCCTGACCGTACTCGATGAGTTCCTTGAGGGCAGTGATCACCTTGGAGAGCTGGATCTCGAAGACCTTCTCCGCCGTTGCATCACCGCAGGTAGCGGTAACCGTTACCTTAACGGTAACCGTCTCGTCGGGAACAACTACGGTAAGCTTGCCGTCTGCGATGGTAGCTGCACCGGTAGTATCCTCGGTTGCCCATGCAAAGGTTACGTCATCATAGTACTTACCCTTAGCAAGAAGCTCAACAACAGCGTCGCTGCTGAAGGAAGCATCCAGCTTGAGATCTGCAAGCTCTGCCTCAACCTTCTCTGCGGAGGTCTTTACTACCAGCTCGTAGTTGGTGAAGGGGGTGGTGCTCATAGGAATAAGGTAGGGAGCGCCGTTGTAAAGGATCAGAATACCGGTGGCATCTGCCTTGTAGCCAAAGTGAGCGGCGTGGTCAGCGTCGATAGCAGCCTTGTCGTCAGCCTTAAGCGTGGTGGGAAAATCGGTTACGTAGGTTCTTACGTAGCCCTGCTCCTCGCCGATTGCGAAGTAGAGATACTGGGAGGTGTCCTTCTCAAGATCCTGAGTACCGATCTCAACACCCTTGATCACTACGGGAAGACCAACGTATACGCCAAGGTCTGCGCCTGCAGCAAATGCGTCGGTGATGTCAACGGGAGCGACCTCCTTGATGGTGCTGTCAACGATAGCAACCTGACCGCCCTTGATCTCCTGCATACCGGAGTAAGGAGCCATAGGACCGGTAACCTTAACGGTCATACCGACCTGAATACCGAGATCCTTAATGGGATCCTGGGTTACGCTGTAGCAGTAGTAACCGCCGGTAACACTGGTGTCAGCCAGGAAGAGGTGGTTGTACTTATTGCCTGCGTCCTTGGAGTTGATGGCAACAACGACACCCTCGATGGTGAGCATATCGTCCTGCTTTGCTGCCATGTAGTCAGCGTGAGAGTTTACGTCGTACTTGGGCACGGAAAGCTTGAATACGACTGCCGTGGAGGTTCCGTCACCTGCCTTGATGGTTGCGGTGAGCTTGTAGGAAACCTCTTCGGGGGACTTTTCGTCAACGCCGATAACAACGACGTTGTTTGCGGGCTCGCCAACGGTAACCTTGTCAGTATCAACCGACCAGTCGATCTGATAGGTAACGCCGCCGATGATAACCTGAGAAACAACGCTGAAGTCAACTGCGGTTACGGAAAGCTCCTCTTTGTAAAGACCTTCTACGTATGCAGCCGCGCCGTCCAGATCGTACGTGACGGGGTCTTCTCCACATGCTACGAAGGTCGAGCACACGAGAAGAGCCACAAGTAAGAGAGTAAGAAGTTTTTTCATGGTGTCTCCTTTTTTATGTTTTATTTTTTGGGATCACAAATAGAATTTAACCGTGGAACGTTACGTCCTTGACCGAATATATCTCGATCTGATAATCTCCGTCAAAGTAGTCAACGAAGCCCTTGACGTCGATCGTCTTGCCCTCGAAATAGTCTGCTGTCACCTTTGCGCCATTATCATAAAGCACGATGGTACGCAGGTCGATCTTGGTTCCGTCCTCTGCCACGCAGTGGAGCGTCATGGCACCGGCAGAATCACCGCTCGGCGTGGTATACACGCTTTCCACCCTCAGATTCTTCATAGAAACCGAGGTGTTAAGGACCAGCTCCGCATAATCGAAGGTCTTGGTCTCCTCCTCAAGAAGGACGTCGACCTGACCGGTAAAGGTCTTGGCATCCACCTCAAAGTAGCCCGCCGCGTTTCCCTCGGAAAGCAGCTTGATGTTTCTCGGGTTCTCCTTGTCGCGTCTGTTATATTCCAGACTGGATACCTGATACACACCGCCCGTTTCCCAATAGGAAACCACGCCGACGACGCGGATCTCGTTGCCGATCATCAGCATCTCAAGTCCGTCGCCGTTAAGTCCCGACGTGCCGTAGTAGATGGTCATGCCGTAGTACATATTGTTTTCTTCATCGTATTCTTCCACGAGGATCGAGCCGCTACTGTTCATCGTAACGACACCGTTGAAGGCAACCAGCGCGCCGTCGTATTCCTCAATGTGGGTACGAAGCTGCTTAAGGGTAACCTCCTCGGCGCTTCCGTAGGGGAAGCTGGGATCGGGCTCGTCAGAATATACGTAAAGCTCGTACTCGATTGCCTGGGCAATCGCCTTCGTACAGTATTCACCGTACCGATTCTGGGAGGCGTTGGAGGAGATCGCATAGCCCTCCTGAAGGATCTCAAGATTCAGATTGCGATATTCCTCGTCCTCAGCCGTCTTATACCAGACCCAAACCAGGTGTCTTTCACCCGTAGAGTCGATATTCCACTTATTGTTGTCCGATTCGAGGATGATGGAAACGGCCTGCTCCAGCTTGGAACGCGTGAACTTTGACGCCGCCTTGCCCCATTCCTCGATCTTTCCCGTGGACTCGGGGGTATTGATCGCAAGATACCTTGCTTTCAGGATTCCGTCGGCGCAAACCGAAGGATCCACGTAGAAGTGGGTCGTGTCACCGTCGATATACGACCTTACGGTCGCCTCGATCTGAAGCGTTCCCGCTCCCCTGTCAAGCTTGACCTGGGAAACGTAGTCCGCCCAGGGGGCGCGTTCCGCGTCCCCCCCGGTGCTCTCGTCGCCTTGCGCTCCGCAAGAGGCAAGCAACGGAAGTGTGATACACACGACCAACAGCAGAACAAGAAGTTTGTTTGCTTTTTTCATACTTGATTTCAGTAAAGTAGGATTAATACTCGCACTCTTCGATAGCTGCCTCGAACTTTTCCTTGATCATAGCAGCCTTATCGGATGCCGCCTCGTAGTTGGAGAAGCAGGTCTGCATCAGAAGACCAACCTCGTCACGGGCGGTGGAGGAGCCGTTGAACGCAGGAGATACGTAGTAAGCATCCGCCTGCTCAAGACAAACCTTTGCGGAGTAAGCTGCGATACCGGACTTGAAGCCGCTTGCGTCACCGATGAACTCCTGATACAGCTCGTCCTCGTTAACGTTCTCGATTACGGGAACGTAACCGGAAGCCTCAGAGAAGGAAGCCTGGAACTCGACGTCGGTGGTGAGGAACTTAACCAGAAGCCAGGAAGCGTAAACCTCCTGTACGTTCTCCTGCTGGAAGATACAAACGGAGGGACCCTGAGAGATTACCTTGGGGTTGCTTGCGTCTACCTGAGGAATGGGAGCGATTCCAACCTCAAAGGGATACTCGCCGTTTACAAGGTCGGGAGCCTGGTGGGTAGCACCTGCGGAGGAGCCGATGGACATATAGCTCTTACCAAGCTCGCCCTCAGCCTTCTTGAAGGAGTCGGAGGTGTAACCGCCGGAAAGCTCCTTGGTGGTTACCCAGCCCTTTGCGTACCAGCCTGCGAAGCGCTCAACGAACGCGCGGTTGGTCTCGTTGTCGAAAAGATAGTTGGTGCCGTCAACCTTGGTTGCGGAGGTGTAGGGCGAGCCGTACTGCTCGCACATGGTGATGAACCAGTTTGCCTCGGAGTCATATCCGAGAGGCGTTGCGCTGGGGATGTTGGTCTTGATGTACTCGCAGATCTGCTCGACCTCGTCCCAGGTGGTGGGAACGGTCAGATTGTTTGCGTCGAAGAAGGTCTTGTTGTAGTAAAGAACCTCGGTGGACTTGGAGAAAGGCATGGTGTACATCTTGCCGTCGCCGTATGCGCGACCCTCGTTATAGAAGCCGTCGATGTAGTTGTCGATCTGCTCTGCGGTAAGACCCATGGTCTCCTTGGAGCCGTCGGCACGGGTAACCTCAACGGAGCTCTCAATAAGAGCGTCAAGCGGAACAACTGCCTTTGCTACGTTGTAAAGCGCTACGTGGTCGGGGTAGCAGTATGCTACGTTGGGCTGTCCGCCAACGGTAAGCTCGGTCTTGATCTGATTACGAACGGCGTCGTAGTCACCGACCTGCTTATGCTCAACGGTGATGTTGGGATACAGCTCGTTGAATCTTGCGATGGCATCATTCAGCACGGGCTGAAGGTTGGTTGCGCTCATCGTGTGGTAGAAGGTGATGGTCACCTCACTTCCGTCGTAGCCGCCGGAGAGATCCGCATCAGCGATCTTTCCTCTGCCGCAGCCGACGAAGGTGAAGAGGCTCAAGCACGTAGCCATCACGAGAACGATTGCTATGAGTGTTTTTTTCATGGTGGTTTCCTTTCGTTTCTTTATTACTTGTTAGGATTTTTGAAAAATCTTATAACAACAAAGGGATCAGCCCTTGATTCCGCTTCTCGATACACCCTTCATGATGTACTTGCGAAGGAACAGGAATACAAGGAACAACGGCGCGGACACCATGGCGACCGCCGCCATCTGCACGGGGATATTGACGTCACCCGTAGACTCGACGAAAGCGTTACGAAGACCGTTGGTGATCAGTCTGTACTCGTCCGAATCGGTAACGAGGTTGGGCCATACGTACGAGTTCCACGCGCCCATCATCTTCAGGATGGTGATGGAGATCAAGGTAGGCAGGGAGAGCGGGATCATAACCTTCCACAAATATTTCAGGTCACTGGTTCCGTCAACCTTTGCGGCAAGGTAAAGCTCGTTGGGGATCTGCATGAAATTCTGCTTCAGCAGATAGATGTAGAACACGCTCACCAGGAACGGAACGATCAGAACGGTGAAGGTATTCATCCAGCCGAGATAGAATACGGTCTGATAGTTGGTGATGGTGAAAAGCTCACCGGGGATCATCATGGTTGCCAGAAGAACGGCAAACAGGGCGTCCTTGCCCTTAAACTCAAGGCGCGCGAAGGCAAATGCGGAAAGCACCGTAATAATAAGGGAGAGAATGGTAGAAACAAGTCCCACGTATACGGTATTGAGGAACAGCCTTCCGAGGTTCGCCTCGGTAAACGCCTCCGCGTAGTTTCCGAACACAAGCTCCTTGGGGAAAAGGGTGGGGACGGAGAGTCTGTACTCCGCCAACGTCTTCAAGGAGGAGATGATCATCCAATAGAAGGGGAAAAGCACGATGACCGCGATGAGGATCAGAAATACATAGGTGAAGATCGTGCTGACGACCTTGCCCACCTTCGCGCCGTTACGGACACGGTTCAGATCCTTGGTATGCATCACGCGAAGCGCCACGTCCTTCTCCGGTTGTACCTCAACGACCTCAGAGGTAACGGTTTCTGTGATTTTAAATTCTTCAGCCATAGTTACCTCCTATCAGAAATGGGTCTTCTTTTTGCTGACGTACAGATTGATCATGGTTACGATGAAGATAATGCCAAACAGAAGGAGAGCCGCCGCGGAAGCCTGTCCCTGACGCTCATCGATGAAGTTGTAGATATATCCGACCATCGTATTGAGTCTTCGGGGGTCACCCGTCGGTCCCATATCGTCACCGAAAATACCGACGATAGAAGAATACTCCTTGAATCCACCGATGAAGCCCGTGATCACGACGTACGCGATCATGGGAGAAAGCAGCGGAACCGTGATCTTACTGAACACGCGCCACTTGGGCGTGCTGTCGATCTTCGCAGCCTCATAGTACTGCTTGTTCACACTCTGAAGGCCGCCGAGAAGGATCAGGATCTTGAAGGGCAGCGCATTCCAGATAATGTAGAACGACATAACGAATATGTTTTGCCAGTAGCCGGATCCCTCGTTGATCCAGTTGATAGGCTCCACGCCGAATACGCCGAGAATATTATTGATAATTCCCGCCGACTGGATCAGCTCGTTCTCTCCTCCGAACGCGGTACCAACCATATTGAACATTGCCGCGAATACCATTCCGATAGCAATGGAGTTGGTTACGTAAGGGAGGAAATAGATAGTCTGAAGGAATCTCGAAAGGAACTTGATCGAGTTCAGACAAACCGCGATCAAAAGTGCCAAAATGGTGGAGATCGGAACTGTGATAACACAAAGCAGGATGGTGTTGACAAGACAGTCCTTAAAGCCCGAATAGTCAATAACCTTCAAGAAGTTATCGATACCGATCGTAAAGTTGATGCCGCTGAGCCATTCCATGGTATCGTAACCGTTCTGGAACGCCATGGCAAGGGTGTTTACGATGGGCCATCCGGTGAACACGAGGAGCAAGACGATACACGGAGCGAGATATACCCATCCCTTCCATTTATCGAACTTGATCTTCATAAGGAAATGCTTCACCCGTTCGCCGCATCGGTCACACGCCAGACGAAACTTAGAAACACCCATAGTTACACCTCAAAATAGATTCTTTCTTCGGTTTCCTTATTGAAGAGAAATACCTTGTGAGACTTGAGAGAATATCTGACCTTGGCAGCGGTGGCGTCCACCTTGGCGTCGGCATTGATAATGGAACGGATCACGGGATTGAGGGAAGCCTCGTGCATAGAAACGATGCTCACGTCACGACCCATGACCTCAACGCTGGAAAGGTCACAGCAAAGAGGACCGTTCTCATCCAGAACAAATCCCTCGGGACGGACACCGACGAAGACCTCCTGATCCTCCACGCCGGACACCTTCAGCACCGCGTCATCGGCGAGGTACAGCATGCCGTCCTTTACCTTACCGTCGAACACGTTGATGGGCGGAGTACCCAAGAACTTGGCAACGAACAGATTGGTAGGATCGTCGTAGACCTCCTGGGGCTTGCCGCTCTGCTGAACGACACCCAGCTTCATAACCACGATAATATCGGCGATGCTCATTGCCTCCTCCTGGTCGTGGGTAACAAAGATGGTGGTAATACCCGTCTCGCGCTGAATACGGCGGATCTCCTCACGGGTCTGCAGGCGCAGACGCGCGTCAAGATTGGAAAGGGGCTCGTCAAGAAGAAGCACGCTGGGCATCTTCACAAGGGCGCGGGCAATCGCCACACGCTGCTGCTGACCGCCCGACAGCTCACTGGGCTTTCTTTCCATCAGATCGTCGATCTGTACCAGCTTTGCCGCGTGGTACGCGCGCTCGATCATCTCATCCTTGGTCAGTCTGTCCTCTCCCCTGAGGTTCTGCAGGGGGAACAGAATGTTCTGCTTGACCGTCATATGAGGATAGAGGGCGTAGTTCTGGAATACCAGACCGACGCCGCGATTCTCGGCGGACAACGCAGTCACGTCATCCTCGCCAAAGAAGATCTGTCCGCTCGTGGGCTTCTGCAAGCCACTGATCATATAGAGGGTGGTACTCTTTCCGCATCCCGAGGGACCCAGCAAGCCAACCAGCTTACCGTCGGGGATGGTGAAGGTAAAGTTGTTTACCGCCACGACCTCATCGCTGACCTTTTTGTTCCGCGAGGGAAAGATCTTGGTGAGATTTTGCAAAACGACTTTCATAGAATCTTCCTTCCTGAAAATAGATTTATATTTTTATTTTTGAACTGACTGTGTTACCGATACTCTGCTTTCTGTGCCATCTCGGCGTGGATACGTTGCTTGTACGCCGTCATCTCCTCCATGCTGTCAAAGATCATCTGGCTGGCAAAGTCAACCGTAAGGGTACCCGCGATCATATCGTGGATGGGCGTATGATACTGCGTCACCAGCACAAACGCAAGCTGAAGCAACGCCAAAAACGCAAGTCCCACAAGGCACGCAAAGGGAAATACGTTAAAAAAGAACAAAAGCACCAAAAAGATGGGAAGCATGGTTTCCAGGGTGTATTTGCCGAGAACCGAGCGAGCAAAGAGCTGAAACACGCTGATCTTCACTCCGTCCACGCGCATAACGCCAATGCCGAAGATCTTTTTTCCAAGGGTCTGCCCGTTGCCAAGCTTCAAAGGGATCAACAGCTCCAGAAGCAAAAAGGAAACCAACAGCCCGAATACGATGATCAAGAGGGTAAGGCTGACGATCAGCGCCTCCTTGGCGTTCACCTCGGGATCGCTGACGAATGCCCTGTACGCGTCGTCATAGCGGGTCTTCTCCGCCTCGGTCATTTCCTCGTACTCGCTCTGCGTAATATCCAGCTCCACGCCGTATTCCGCCTCGAATTTTTCAAGGAGCCCGTCACGGTACGCCACGTGGGCGTCATACCGAAAGACAACGGTCAGCAGAAAGGCTACACCAACCGCCACGATACCCAACAGGATGGTATCAAAAAGATATGCGGACATACGCTTCCACGCACCCGCCTTTTGAATATCGTACACTGTCACGCCACACTCCTTTCACTTTGTTAATAAATAGCCAAAGGTATTATACCATCAGGGCAAGGCAAAAAGCAACCGTTTTCTCAATTTTCTTCGAAAACGACAGAGATTTCAGCGTTATAGACAAACAAAAATGTTCTTTTTTCGCGCATCCCCCCAAAAAACCGCGAAAAAGCAAAAAAAGATGTGACGTAATGAGCATATATTCCGTTTTCTAAATTAAAAATATAGGCTTTTCTTGCGAAAATAAAACGCCAGCAAAGCTTCGTAAAAACCAACAAAAAAAGGGGCGTTTGCCCCTTTTTATTTCGCTTTACGGATCGCGTTGACCCAGCAACTGTGACACATCGCCACGTAGGAATCATTTCCGCCAATGAAGATCTGATTGCCCTCGGTCACGACCTTCCCCTCCCCGTCGATACGGGCGTTGACGATCGCCTTTTTTCCGCAGGAGCAGATAGTCTTGATCTCGGTAATCGAATCGGCAACCTCGAAACG
>JBGVFO010000099.1:0-19170 GCA_045121195.1 Eubacteriales bacterium | reverse complement strand
ATCGAAGAGGCTTCCAAGTAATCCTTGATCTATAAGGAATTTTGAACACTCGTAGGGGCGAACAGTGTTCGCCCGCGGGCGTTCAAAGAACGCCCCTACGGATAAATCAATAAAAAGTTGGACACATCATTTTGGAGAGATCCATTGTGATGTGTCCAATTTGTTTTCGTTCTGTCGACTCGAAGGCGCAAAAAATTTATGCGTTTTCCGTGTTTTCTCGTTTTGCATGAGAGGGCGGAAGATTGAAATGCTTTTTATAGGCTCTTGAGAAAGCGTGTATGGAGGAATATTGCAATTTGTTGCTGATCTCCGTGACGCTTTCGCCTTTTTCAAGAAGCTCTGAAGCGATTTCCATTTTTTTGCTGATAAAATATTGATTGAGGGAGATTCCCGTTTGCGCGTGGAAGATCTTGGAAAGGTTATTTACATTATAAAAAAACACGGCTTCCAGATCCCCGAGGTTCTTGATATTGAATATATTTTGGTCGATATAGGTGATCATATCGTGGGTCAGAATCGTGGCGTCCGTCTGCACATGCTGCGGAGGGATCTTTGTTTTTTTGGAGATCCTTCGCGCGCATTCGATCAAGGCCTGCTCCAGCAGCGAGGCGATGACGCGCTCGGAATAGATGTCCTCACTGCGCAATTCCTGCAAAAGCTTCATACAGAGAGGGTGAAGACTCTCCATATTATATTTTCGGTCGCCGGGCACCTGGCACGACTGGGTTATGTAGTGGATCAGCTTTTTCCCCTGGGATCGGTCTTTGGCGTAAAAAGCAAAAAACGCAAACCGAAGGGGCTCCCGCTCGTCCGATACGATCTTATGCGTTTCGTCGGGGAAGGAGAAAAAGCAGTCGTTTTTCTTGATTTCCACGGGAAGATCGTTAATGTACGAAATTCCTTTTCCGTCCACCACGTAGGTGATCTCAAAATACTTCTGCTGATGCTCGGGAATGACCGTATCCTTGGCGCAAAGCGCTTCTCCCGCCTGAATCAAGAAATAATTTCCGCAGCGTTTCGGAGATAAAGAAAAAACCTGATTATAGGAGATCTTATATTTGTTCTGTAACATCACGTGCTCCTTGTTTGCTTTTTTTACAGTATAACACAAAAAACGGTATTTGACAATTATTTTCTTGTTTATTTGCAAAAAATGTTAAATTCTTCATCGGGATATGATAAAGACAAGGGCCGGAAAGTTTGCTATAATGGGATCACAACGGAAGGTTGAAAGAGGGAAAAATCGCAAAAAAGGAGTGACAGAGCTTTGAAATTTGGAACGTTGGTGCGTCTTAAGGACACGGACGGATGTGTCGCGGCATTTAACAGGGTAAGAGAGCTGGGACTGGAAAGCTGTCAGCTTGTGTATAAGCCCGAGACGTATACCGCGGAGGACGCGAGGACGATCAAGAGTGCCGCCGAGGCGTGTGGCATTGAGATCTCCGCATTCTTTGCGGGATTCCGCGACGACTATACGGCGTGGGATTTGAAGTACGATTTTCGCAATGCGGGTCTGAACAGCGTCGCCTTTGGCGCGGAGCGTCTGCGGTATTTACTTGGCGCGTTGCTGTTTTTGCGGGAGCTTTGCGTCACGGATATGATCATTCACGCAGGCTTTATCCCCAATGATCCCTTTGCTCCCGAATACGCCGAAATGCTGTGCCGCGTCAAATTACTTGCGGCGCGGGCAAAAAAATTCGGGGTCAACATCTTGTTTGAAACGGGCGGTGAAAGCCCCATCACCCTTCTTCGGCTGATCCGCGAGGTGGATACGGGCAATCTGTTCGTCAATCTGGACACAGGCAATCTGATCATGTACGGCTACGGAAATCCGTGCGACGCGATCTACACCCTTGGAAAATACGTGCGAAATATGCACGCGAAGGACGGATTGCCTCCTGTCGATCCTTATTCGGTGGGGCAAGAGGTACCCATCGGCGAGGGCTTCGTGGATTTTGAAAGGGTATTTGCCCAATTGAAGGAAATCGGATACGATCGGTTTGTAACGATTGAGAGAGAAATCAGCGGAGACAAGCAAACGGAAGATATTAAAAACGGAATCCAATACGTAAAAAACATATTAAATAATCTGAAAGGGAATGGTGAATAAAATGAAAAAGAGAGTCGGTATTATCGGTTACGGAATGGTAGCAAGCTCCAACCATAAAAAATCCTACGCGCGGATGAAGGACGCGGAGATCGTAGCGGTCTGCGACGTCAACAGGGCGGCTCTGGAGCGCGCTCAAAAGGATTTTGATCTTCCCGACGAGGCGTTGTTTGACGATTATAAAAAGCTGATCGACAGCGGACTGTGCGAAATGGTCGATATTTGTACGCCAAACTGCTTCCACTGCGAGCAGGCAAAATACGCCTTGAACGCGGGACTCCCCGTCAGCATTGAAAAGCCTGTTGGTATGAACAGCCGGGAGGTAGAGGAGGTCCGCAAGCTGGCGGAGGAAAAGGGACTGCCCGTTTTCATCTGCTTCACCTGGCGACATATGCCCACCACAAGATACCTGAAGGACGTGATCGACAGCGGCGCGGTGGGTAAGGTATACCATTGCTACATCAAATGTATCAAGGAGAGCGGTCTGTGGGAAGGCAGACGGCTGGAGTGGCGCTTCAGGAAGGAGCTTGGCGGCACGGGTGTGCTTTGCGACCTCGGCTCTCACATGATCGATTTCCTGAACTGGATGAACGAGGATATTGTCGGTCTGTCCGCGAATCTCGGCATCTTTATCAAGGAAAGACAAAAGCTGGACTCCGACGAATGGGCGCCCGTGACCACGGACGATTACGCCAACGTTTTGGCAGATCTGAAGAGCGGTGCCACCGCAAATATTGAGCTTTCTCGCTGCGCCAAGACCGAATCCCAGCTGGTAGAGTTTATCATTTACGGCGAAAAGGGATATATCCGCTACTGTAATTACGTGGGCGAGGGTCTTGAGATCTGCTACGGCAGCAAGGAGGAGATCAAGAAGGGCAAGCAGCGTGTTGCCACCCCCGAGGAATACGGCGAACACGGCGCTATCTATCAGTCGCAGTCCTTCCTGGATTACGCCAACGGCAAGTCGGATAACTTCACCTCTACCATCGACGACGGTTTGCGCGCGCAGATGATCATTGACGCGGTGGTGAGATCCCACGAGGAAAAGCGCTACGTGAAGATCGAAGAAATCGAAAAGGAGCTGAAATAATGAAGCACAAGCTGGGTATCATCGGATACGGCACCATGGGCTCGTGGCACGCGGAGAACGTTCGCGATCGGATACGGGATCTGGACGTTGCCGCGGTATACGATATAGACGAGAAACGGCGCGAAAAGGCAAGGGAAGACGGCTTTTTCGTATGCGACACGGCACAGGAGCTTTGGAAGACCGATGTGGATCTCGTCCTTGTCGCCACGCCCAACATTTTTCATCAGTATTACAGTATCACGGCGATGGAGCAGGGCAAAAACGTAGTGTGCGAAAAGCCCGCCTGCCTGAGCGTAGAGGAGCTGGAGGAGGTTCTGGCGACCAGCCGAAGGACGGGAAAGCTGTATACGGTGCATCAGAACCGTCGCTTTGACACCGACTACGACATCGCCAAGAGGATCATCTCCGAGGGAACGCTCGGTAAGCTCTTTATGATGGAGTCAAGACTGTATTCCAATCGCGGCTTCTCCAAGGGCGGCTGGAAGGCAAAGTATGAAACGGGCGGCGGACTTTTGTACGACTGGGGCATCCATATGCTGGATCAGATCCTGGATATGATCCCCGAAAAGCCCGTCAGCGTCTATGCCGATCTGCATAAGGTTTATATGCAGGAGGTTGACGACGTCTGTTGCGTGACCATTACGTTTGAAAGCGGCTTGACCGCTCGCTTCTTGTGCGACCTCTGGTGTCATATCAAGGAAGCCAGATGGCATATACAGGGCGATAAAGGAACCGCAGTTATTTACGATTGGCACAAGCAGAACGGAAAAGTGCTTCAAACGACCGACGTGGGTGTGGAGGAAAGCGTAGGGTGTATTTATACGCCCAACGGGCTGTCCACCAGCATGTATTCCCGCCCGATCCAGGAGCTGAACGAATTGCCCCTGCCCATTCCGGAAACACCGCCGCGTTGGGAAGAGTTTTACGAAAACGTCATAGACACCATAGAAGGAAATGCCACTCAGATCGTCACCCACGAGCAGATCCTTCAGGATATGAAGGTGCTGATGGCGGCGTTTGAATCGGCAAACAAGCACACGGTCGTTATGCTCTAGGAGAAAAAGGCATGAAAAAAATCGGTATTATTGATTATTTCATTGACGAATGGCATTCCAATACCTACCTGGGGCTTTTTGAAAAAGCCAACGAGGAGCTGGGCTTGGATTATAAAATCGCATACGGCTATGCGGAGGTGGAAAAGGAAGGTCGCTTAACCACGGAAGAATGGTGCCGAAAAAACAATATCGAACGGTGCGAGAGCATCGAGGAGCTTTGCGAAAAGTCGGATAACATCCTGATCCTTGCCCCCGCCAACCCCGAAACGCATTTGAAATATGCCAAGGTCGCTCTGCCGTACGGAAAAACCACCTACATAGACAAGACCTTTGCCCCCGATCTGCAAACGGCGAAGGAGATCTTCGCCATCGCCGAAAAATACGGAACCAAGATCTTTACCTCCTCTGCCTTGCGATTCCCGGATGAAATGGCGGATCTTTCGGATGTGAAAAACGTGATCATAACGGGAGGAGGCGGCAGTTTGGAGGAATATATCATCCACCAGATTGAAATGGCTGTGAAGCTGTGTGGCGACGAGCCGGCTCGCAGGGTGCACGTGTTCAACAGGGAAAAGCAGGCAACCGTCGTGATCGACTTTGAGAGTAAATCGGCCACCTTGAATTATTCCAACAGCCGCTGCGGCTTCTCGGTTGACGTGGAGTCAAGGGGCGACCGCTGCGATTACCGAAAGATCACAAGCGGAACGGAATTTTATAACCTGATCAAAACGATCCTGACGTTTTTTGAAACGTCCGTCGTCCCGTTTGAACAGAGTGAAACTTTGCAGATCCTTGCCATCAGAGATGCCATTCTGAAAGCGATAACGCAGGGGTACGGACAATGCGTTTGCGTTGAAAAGGCTTAAACGCCTTTTCGGCGTACCGCGGCACACATTTTTTCAAGAAAGTAAGGATAGACATGAAAAATTTACACCATCAAAATAGACGCGTTCTTCGCGTGATCCAATAACGCTATGGGATATCTGTTTTTATTTATTGCGCTTTTTTGCGGCGTCACAAAGGGATATTGCGGCAAGAGGATCGGCGGATATGCCGAAAATGTACAAAGCGCTACGGTCGTCAATCTGGTACGGATGCTGCTTTGCATTCTCTTCAGCTTGATCATCATTCTTGTTACGGGAGATATTTCGAAGCTCAGCTTTGATCCATACTTGATCGGAATTTCTGCGCTTTCTGGCGTCAGCACCTCCGTGTTTGTGATCACGTGGCTTATCGCGGTCAAGAAAAGCGCCTACATGATGTTGGACGTCTTTTTGATGACGGGAATTCTGATCCCCGTGGTTGCGGGTCAATTCCTGTTTTTGGAGCCCGTCACCCCGCGTCAATGGATCGGCTTCTTCATCCTGCTCGTCGCCGTGATCCTGATGTGCTCCTATAATAACAAGATCAAAACGAAGCTTTCTCTGTCATCTCTTTTGGTCCTTCTTCTTTCGGGCATTGCCAATGGAATCCTGAGTGTTTCGCAAAAGCTTTTTGCATACGACGTCTCGGGCGTTCCCACGTCGGTCTTTAACCTTTATACCTACGTTTTTGCGTCTGTCACGCTCGCCGTTTTCTTTTTGATCATTGCGAGAAAGGAAAAGCCGCGCTTCGAAGCAGGAAAGACAAAAACGGCATTTGTTTATATCGGCATTATGGCGGCGGCACTGACTGCGAATTCGCTTTTCAGGACGATGGCGGCGTTTCATCTGGATAGCGCCATCCTCTATCCGTTGGAGCAAGGCTCGGCGCTGATTTTATCGTCGTTGATGGCAAGCATTTTCTTCGGAGAAAAGCTGACCTTAAAAGCAATTCTCGGAATCATCATCGCTTTTTCGGCGTTGATGATCATTACGCTGTAAGGTCGGAAACGGCACTACGGTCGGCATGACCGCGACCGTTGCTGAAGAAGCAGCTATGTAGTTAAACACAAAAAAGGCATCCTTGGGGTGCCTTTTCTTTTGCTTTCAAATTTTGATTTATCGGTGGGTTTATGATGTCAAAACGGCGTCGCACAAACCCGTAGGGGCGATCATTGATCGCCCGTTCGTTGGGTAATTGTCGTTCATGGCGGGCGACCAATGGTCGCCCCTACAAACCATCAATTTCGTTTTACAAACTCCCCGACAAATATCAATTTCTTCCTCTTTTGTTGCCCTGGATCCTTTGGCGCAGGGCGGCGCCAAAGAAGGCGGAGATGGGCACAAGACCGCGAAGACGGCGGGGCTCTCTCGTCATACGCCACGCCCATTCCATTCCCATTTTGCGAAGGGGGAGCGGCGCTCTTTGAAGCCTTCCCGACCACACGTCAAGCGCGCCGCCGAGCCCCATAAAAAGCTTAACGGAGGGAAGAGCGGCTCGATTTTGGTCGATCCAATGCTCCTGCCTCGGCGACCCAAGGCAAACCAAAACAATATCGGCGTGGGAGGTGTCGATCGCTTGGCGGATCTCCTCCGCCTCCGCATCTTCGAAATAGCCGTGTTGGGTGCCGCAGACCGTGAGGGCGGGGAAGCGCTCACACAGCCGCGTCGCCGCTAACCTCGCCACCCCTTCTTTTCCGCCGAGAAGAAACACCCGAAGCCCTGCTTTTTCGGCGTAGGCAAGGACGTCCTCGCCAAGCTCGATGCCTGCGACGCGGGGCAGGGGCGGAAGCTTCATAATGCGCGCGCCGTAGACAAGACCGATGCCGTCGGCAACGGTCAGATCTCCACGGTTCAGGACGTGGCAAAAGGCGCTGTCGCGCGAGGCGTGATGGATCATAATGGGATTTGGCGTAAAGACGGCGGTCTGCTCGCCGCTTGCCAGGCGCCGCGTGATCGCGCGCATCGCCTCCCACCGCCCGACGGGGTCGATATCCACCCCCAACAGATTCACCCTCATATTTTCTCCTTCCCCTCGAAAAGTTGTGCGGCGCGCGGCTTTTTTGCCCGTAAAACCTTGACAATCGCCTCGAGTTATTCTATAATGATTAGTGTTATTATGAAATACTATCGACATTTATATACACGAAAGGAACGTATCAATGGCAAACGATAAGAAAATGGTTGAGCAGATCACGTCTATGGACGTAGATTTCGCGCAATGGTACACCGACGTAGTCAAGAAGGCAGAGCTGATGGATTACTCCAGCGTTAAGGGCTGTATGATCCTTCGCCCCTACGGCTATGCCATTTGGGAGAACATCCAGAAGGATCTTGACGCCCGTTTCAAGGCGCTTGGTCACGAAAACGTATATATGCCCATGTTTATCCCCGAGAGCCTTCTTGAGAAGGAGAAGGATCACGTCAAGGGCTTTGCGCCCGAGTGCGCGTGGGTCACTATGGGTGGCGAGACCAAGCTTTCCGAGCGTCTTTGCGTCCGCCCCACCTCGGAGACCCTGTTCTGCGAGCATTTTAAGAACGTAATTCAGTCCTACCGCGACCTGCCCAAGCTCTACAACCAGTGGTGCTCGGTAGTTCGTTGGGAAAAGACCACCCGTCCCTTCCTCCGCACGTCGGAGTTCCTGTGGCAGGAGGGTCATACCATGCACGAGACCGCCGAGGAGGCAAAGGCAGAGACCCTGCAGATGCTGAAGGTCTACGAGGACTTCTATCTGGAGTCCCTGGCGATTCCCGCCATCACCGGTCAAAAGACCGAGAAGGAAAAGTTCGCAGGTGCCGAGGCGACCTACACCATCGAGCCTATGATGCACAACGGCGTGGCGCTTCAGGGCGGTACCACCCATTACTTTGGCGACGGCTTTGCCAAGGCATTTGACATTACCTTCACCGGTCGCGATAACAAGATCTGCCATCCGCACCAGACCTCCTGGGGCGTATCTACCCGTATGATCGGTGCCATCATTATGACCCACGGCGATGACAACGGTTTGATTCTGCCCCCCGCCATCGCCCCCATTCAGGTTGCCATCATCCCGATCGCACAGCACAAGGAGGGCGTTCTTGACAAGGCAGGCGAGCTTTACGATCGCCTCAAGAAGGCAGGCCTTCGTGTCAAGCTTGACGACAGCGAGCAGTCCACGGGCTGGAAGTTCAGTCAGTACGAGATGAAGGGTGTTCCCATGCGCCTTGAGATCGGTCCCAAGGATATGGAGAACAACTCCTGCGTTCTTGTCAGCCGCGTGACCCGCGAGAAGAAGTTTGTATCTCTCGACAACCTGGAGGAAGAAGTAAACGCAATGCTGACTCAGGTTTACGAGGAGCTTTGCGCCCGCGCCCGTGCCAACCGTGAGGAGAAGACCCACGACGCGCACAGTCACGAGGAATTCCTTGACATTGCCGAGAACAAGCCCGGCTTTATCCGCGCGATGTGGTGCGGCGAGGCTGAGTGTGAGGATAAGCTGAAGGAGGAGACCGGCGGTGTCAAGTCCCGTTGCATCCCCTTCGTGGAGGAGAAGCTGGGTGACGTCTGCGTTTGCTGCGGCAAGCCTGCCAAGCACATGGTCGTCTGGGGCAGACAGTATTAATTAAAAATAAGAGTAAAGGAAGGGAAGAAGCATGAAGATCGTGAAGCGTTCATGGCTTGAAAAGCTCAAGTGCTTCGATCCCTTCCTTATGCTTTGTACCGGCGGACTGTCGTTGATCAGTCTGCTGGCGCTGTGGGGAGGCAGAGGCGACTTTGGCTCCCGCGCGTTTTTTATGCAGCTTGCCATGTCGGTGGTCGGCGTAGGAATGGTGATTTTTATCGCCTCTCTCGATTACGAGCATATCGTGGACAAGTATTATATCGCCGCCTTTCTGCTTTCGGTGTTTCTGATGGCGGTGACGCTGCTCTTTGGCTTCAGTGTCGGCGGAAACCGAAGCTGGCTGGAGCTGCCGGGCGGTCTTTCGGTACAGCCGTCGGAGTTCGTCAAGGCGGCGTACATTATGACCTTCGCCAAGCACCTTTCTATGGTGAAAAAAACGATCAATAAGCCGAAGACCCTTTTGGGACTTGGCGTTCACGCGGGCATTATTATCAGCCTTGTGCTGATCTCCGGCGACCTTGGCGTGGCGCTGATGTACATCGGTATCACGGCGGTGATGCTGTACTGCGCCGGACTTTCCGGCTGGTACTTCGTGGCGGTGATCGCGGTCGTTGTGCTCGCCTTCCCGTATCTGTGGGATATGCTGGAGCTGTATCAGCAGGAACGGATCCTCGTTGCCTTCAATCCCGAGATCGACCCGACGGGAAAGGGCCAGCAGTCGATCATCGGCCGAAAGGCGATCATCAACGGCGGACTGTTCGGGTGCGGCATCGAGGGCGGCTACTATTACACGACCCTCCCCGTTGCCGAGTCGGACTTTATGTACGCTACCCTCTGTGAGAAAATGGGCTTTCTCGGCGGCTTCGCGGTGCTGGCTCTGATGCTGCTTGCGGTGGTTCGCGTTCTTATGATCGCGCGGCACGCAAGGCAGGACTACGGAAAATACATCTGCGTGGGCGTGGCGGCAATGTTGGCGCTGCAAACGGTAGTCAACGTGGGTATGTGTCTTGTTATGGTACCCGTTATCGGTATTACTTTGCCCTTTGTCAGCGCGGGCGGCTCGTCAGTTCTGGCGACCTACATTATCATCGGTATGGTGCATAGCGTACGGGCGGGGCGCTCAAAATTCTATCTCGATCGGGCATAAAAAGTGAATATATGACCTCTCGCATTCATAAGATGAAACAAGAATGAATGTGGGAGGTCAAATTATGTTTATCTGTTCTATGCGGGCAAGCACCCTTAAATTTTTCGGTGTGGTTTCGGTGGCACTCGTGGCGTTGATCGTTCTCATCACGATGGTGCCCGCCTACGACGCCGACGCTACGATGTACGAAACGGTCAGCTATACCTATGAAAAGGTCAAAAACGACGATGACGTGGAGCGCTTTCTGACCCAATTCGGATGGCAGGTGGGCGCGCAGCCTCACGAAACGGCGGAGGTCATCATTCCCGCGGAGTTTGATAAGATCTTTACGGCGTATAACGAGATCCAGAAGCAGCAGGGACTGAATCTTTCGGGCTATAAGAGGAAGACGGTCAAGCGGTATACCTACGTGATCGAGAACTATCCCGATTACGAGGGAACGGTGTACGCCAACGTGCTGGTTTACCGAAACAAGGTGATCGGCGGTGACGTCTGCTCGGCGGACGTGGAGGGATTTATTCACGGATTTGAAAGCCCAACGAAGAATTCATAAAAAATCGGTAAGATTTCGAAAAAACTATTGACAAGGGATGTCAAATCGGGTATAATATTAGTCGTTGCTCTGCAAATACATATAGGAGGTGCGCTATGACCTTTGACGTGAAACCGCTTTTGCGGGGAGAGGTCGGGCGGATCGCGGTGAATTGCAGCTTCTCGGTGGAACCGATCACGGGCGTCAGCTTTGATGAGGACGCGCACGCGGTCGGGGAGATTACCGACAACGGCGGTTATATGCGCCTGCGTCTTCACCTCGCGGTGCCTTATACGGCGGCTTGTGCCAGATGTCTGGATGAGGTTCACGGCGTGTTTGAGGAGGATTTTGAGCGTACGGTAGTTACCCGCGGCTCGATGACCGAGGAGCAGTTGGAGGAGAACTTCGATGAGTACGCAGTTCTTGATGCCGACGGAATCCTTGACGTAGACCGTGAGATCGCCGAAACTATGATGCTTCTGTTTCCGAAGAAGATTCTTTGTCAGGAGGACTGTGAGGGACTTTGTCCCGTATGCGGAAAGCCCAAAAGATTGGGGGACTGCGGCTGTGTGACAAAAGAAATTGACCCACGGCTTGCGATTCTTCAAAAATTACTTGACAATTCGGAAAAATAAGTATATAATGTTATATGTTAACTTGTGTTCAAAAGTTTCAAGGAGGTGTGTACAATGGCAGTACCGAAGAGAAAGGTCTCGAAAGCAAGAAGAGACAAGAGAAGATCGAATAACTGGAAGCTTGAATTGCCCGGTATGGTAAAGTGTGCAAAGTGTGGCGAGTACGTTCTTGCTCACCGCGTATGCAAGGCCTGCGGTTCTTACAACGGCAAGGAAGTCGTTAAGAAGGAAGCGTAAGCTCCAACAAAAAAAGACTCAACCGATAAGCGTGACTTCGTTGCGGCGGTTGAGTCATTTTTGTACATAGGAAAGGAAACGATATGAAACGAATCAGACAAATAGGAATGCTTTTGCTCGTATGCGCCCTGCTTGTGACGGCGGTTGCCTGCGGCGAGGAGGTCACCTATTCGCAAATGGACTATATGACCGAGGACCTGACACCGTACGTCACTCTGGGGCAATACAAGGGACTAACCCTTGCGGCGGATCCCATTGCCGTCAGCGAGGCGAGTGTGGAGAAGATGGTCCGGAATCTCATAACCAATCATACCAAGTACGAGGAGTATGAGGAGCCCGTCACCGACCGCCTGACCGAGGCAGGGGACTACCTTCTGATCGATTTTGCGGGCTTCATGGAGGGGGAGCAGTTTAAGGGCGGTACCGCAGAAGGCTCCAATATCCTTCTTGCCGAGGACAACGGCTACATCGATTGGTTTGAGGACGATCTGTACGGCGTTATGCCCGGTACCGTTGTGGAAACAACCAATATCTTCCCCGAAGACTACTACGATGAGTTTGCGGGGCGTGAGGTTACCTTCAAGATCACCGTCCGTTCTATCGTGGGACATTATACCGTTCCCGAGCTGACCGATGCGTTCGTAAAGAGCATTACGGGTTGCGAAACGGTAGCGGCATACCGCGAGCTGGTTCGCGCTACGCTTTTGGAGCAGGCGACCGAGGCCGCCAACGCGGAGCGCTATCAGATCATGTGGAAAGCCGTTATGGAGAATGCTACCATCCACTCGCTTCCCGAGGACCACGTTATGTTCTACTATACCTCTGACCGCAGCTACTACGAATCGGTGGCGGCGGAATACGGATACACCTACGAGGAGTATCTGGAGGCGTGTGGCGCCACCGATGCCGACGTGAAGGCACTGGTGGAGGACACGGTGCGTGAGGAGCTGGTCTTCTATTCTATCGTGAAGGCCGAGGGCTTGAGCATCAGCGACGAGGAATATGAAGAAGGCGTGGCAGACTACGCGGAAGCGCAGGGCGTGACCGTGGAGGAGATGGAGGAGGAATACGGACGGGACTATATCTCGGACGCCCTCCTTTGGGATAAGGTGATCTATACCTTGTTTGAAACCACCACGTTTGTCAGCGAACCGTAAAGGAAAACCGCTGAGGAGCAAAGGCTCCTCAGCGGTTTTTATTTTGGTGTGGAAGCGGTGCTTTATAAAACACCGTAGGTCCCCGTCAAAGGATCTCGGAAAATGCCGATCTCGGGGGTAAGGAAGGTGAACACGATAAAGAGAAGGGCAATGACAGCAAGTATTGTCTGTGCCGCTTTGGGCGATCTGCAGCGCAGGTTACGGGCGCGGAAAAGCTTCGCTTCATAGAGATAGACAAGGGCGGCGGCAACAAAGAAAATCGTGATATTGAGCCAGTCGGGTGACTTGCCGACGGTGCCGTTGTAGGTGTAAAAGAGGACGGGGATGAGGAAAAGCCCGAGAAGAATTCCGCGCAGCTTCACGCACCAGAAATCCTCGCGGTCACGGAAGAAAAAGCTTTGCAGGACGGCAAAGAGGAGCATCGGCCAAAAAAGAAGCTTCATATGCTCCCAAGTGGATTCGTTCACGCCCGAAAACGGGGTGATCCACGGGGCTTTTCCAAGCCAGTCATAGAGAAAATGCAGGACCGTTCCGCCAAGGGAGGTGGCGGCAAAGCCCCAAAGCTGCCAAAGTCCGATCGATCGTTTCATAAGCCCTCCGCGTTTTGTGATGGTATAGAATATGAAAAAATCCTTGTAACTATGCGAAAAAGAAGCTTCCTTGCTTGCCATTTTTGGGAAAAGGTGATATAATGGAGCAAAGAAAACAAAGAGGTTTTGTGGAATGGTAGAGGTAGTAGCCGCCCTGATATGGGACGGAGGAAAATTTATGATCTGTCAGCGCCCCGCCCATAAGGCGAGAGGATTGCTTTGGGAATTTGTCGGCGGCAAGGTAGAGCCGCAGGAAACCAAGGAGCAGGCGCTCATTCGCGAGTGTCGGGAGGAGCTTGCCGTAACGGTTTCCGTGGGGGACGTCTTTATGGACGTTATCCACGAATATCCCGATATCACGGTACATTTGACATTGTTTCACGCCACCGTTGCGGAAGGAACACCCATGATGCTGGAGCACCGCGACATCAGATGGATCACGCCCAAGGAGATCGCGGACTACGAATTTTGTCCTGCAGACGAGGAGATCCTTGCCAAAATTACCGAAAGGTACGGTGAAGCCGAATGAATACGATCAAACAGAATCGCGCGGCGAGCTTTCTTGCCGTAAGCGCCGTTTACATACTTGCTACGGGCGTCGGTATTTTCGTGTACCGCGCGTTGTCGCTGGATTGGTGGCTTGCCTTGCTTGTCGCCGACGTGGCGGCGACGGTGGTGACCTTCCTTTTCAGCCTCCTGTTCCAAAACGCCTCTGTTTACGATCCGTACTGGAGCGTTCAGCCCCCCGTGATCCTTGTGGCGTTTGCCATGGGAAGGGAGCTGACCGTCCTTGGCGTCCTTCTCCTTTTTGCGGTGTCCTTTTGGGCGATCCGACTGACCGCCAACTGGGCGTATACCTTCAAGGGGCTGGATCATCAGGATTGGCGCTACACGATGCTAAAGGAAAAGACGGGCGTTTTTTATCCCGTCATCAATTTCGTCGGTATCCATATGGTGCCGACTCTTGTGGTGTACGGATGTGTTTTGCCGGCGGTCTACGCCATTCGGGAGGGACTTGCCGCAAATGTCGCAAGTGTCTTGCTACTGCTCGTTTCGATGGGCGCGGCAACCATGCAGGGTATCGCCGACGTCGAAATGCATCGGTTTCGTAGCTGTAGGGACGGGGCGTTTATCCGACGGGGGCTGTGGAAATATTCACGTCATCCCAACTATCTCGGTGAGATCCTTATGTGGTGGGGCGTCGGACTTTCCGTAGTCTGCACGGCACCGAGGGCGTGGTACCTTGCGGCGGGTGCGGTCGCCAATACGGTGCTGTTCTTCGCGGTCAGCATTCCCATGGCGGACCGAAGGCAGTCGCGCAAGGAGGGATTTGCCGAGTACAAGCGACAGACGAGAATGCTTCTGCCGATCAGGAAATAAAGATATAAGGAAGGCGGGAATCGCAAGCTGCGATTCCCGCCTTTTTACGGTGAGGAAGATTACTTATACTCGGGGAGCCAACCACGGTGCGCCTCGATAAGATCGTCGCAGAGGGCAACAATATCGTCGATGGAAAGCTCCGAGGAGGTGTGAGGATCCAGCATCGCTGCCTGATAGATGGCGTCCCTCTTCTTGGTGACCGCCGCCTCGATGGTGAGAAGCTGAACGTTTATATTGGTCATATTCATTGCCGCAAGCTGAGGCGGTAGCTTACCGATTGCGGTGGGCTGAACGCCCAGCCTGTTGACAAGGCAGGGAACCTCTACGCAGGCATCGGGATCCAGATTGGTGATCAGCCCGCGATTGAGTACGTTGCCGCCGATCTGATAGGGCGTATCGGTGACGATGGACTCCATGATGCGGGAGGCGTATTCGTGGGAGCGGGTGTGGGTCACGTTGCCGTTGATGTAGCTCTCGCGCTCCTTGTTCCATCGGGCGATCTGATGGACACAGCGACGGGGATACTCGTCAAGGGGAATGCGATATCGCTCGATAAGCTCGGGGTACTTGTCCTTGATAAACAGATTGTTGTATTCAGCGTTATGCTCGCTGGACTCGGTGCAGTAGAAGCCGAAGCGGCGGATGTATTCCAGACGGACGAGATCCTTGCAATCGAGGTGGTTTTCGGGATGCTCCAGAATCTCGCAGGCACGGCGGCGGATCTCGGGGTAGAGATCGTTTCCGTCGGCATCCTCCAGCTCAAGAAGCCACGCCATATGATTGATGCCCGCGATCTTCTCGCGAAGGGGACGCTTGACCTCGTCGGTCATCCCCACCGCCTTGAGAAGTGCCTTGGTGCAGACCTGAACGCTATGGCAGAGTCCTACCGTTCGGACGTCGGTGTAGCGCTGCATATATCCCGAGAGCATCGCCATGGGGTTGGTGTAGTTGAGGAAGAGCGCGCGGGGACAGACTGCCGCCATATCGTTGGCAAAGTCCTCCAGCACGGGAATGGTGCGGAGCGCGCGGAAGATACCGCCGATACCGAGTGTGTCGGCGATGGTTTGCCGCAGACCGTATTTCTTGGGCACCTCGACATCGGTTACGGTGCAGGGCTCGTAAAGACCCACCTGAATGGCATTGACCACGAAATCCGCACCGCGCAGAGCATCACGGCGGTTTTCAACGCCGAGGTACTTGCTGACCTTGGCGCGCCCCTCGTTGATATTTTTGTTGAGCGCCGTCACCATGGCGTAGGATTCCTCAAGACGGTCGGGGTCGATGTCATAGAGCGCGTACTCAAAATCGCAAAGTGCGTCGCTCATCATCGAGTCGCCGATAACGTTTTTGGCAAATACGGTGCTGCCGGCACCCATAAAAGTGATCTTTCCCATGAGAATCTCCTTTCAAAATACGGAAAGCTATTGCATTTGGGTCTTTCCTGTAGTATAATTATACTATCAGTTTTTCGTGATAAAATATCAATATATTGCTGAATTTTATCAATATATTGCGCATTCGGAGGGTCTGTATGCAGAAATTGCCGCCCAAAGGGAAAAACAGGCTGGACATTGACAAGACAGGTCTGGAATATAAAAAATGGAAAACGGGAGCGGCGTTTCCCGTTTCCGCAGGCATTTGCAATATGTCCTCCTACTGCAACAATGCCTTTGATTTCCATTGGCACGACGGCCCCGAGCTTTCGGTGGTAGTAGACGGAAGAATGGAATATTTCGTCAACGACCGGAGGTACGTGATGGAGGCAGGCGACTGCGTGTTCGTCAATTCGGGGGCAATGCACTCGGGACATGCCTTGGACGGCGAGGGTTGTCATTACCTTGTGGTAAGCTTCTTGACCGGTGCCATTGACGGCGCGGCGGACGGATTTTTCGCGGAACGCTTCTTCGGCGGCGTGCTGGATGCGCAAGTGCTTCCGTCTATGCTTTTCGAGGCACAGAACGGAGAGGTTGCGTCAGCCTGTATTGCTGTATATGAGGCGATCAAGAAAAAAGAGGACGGCTGGGAGCTTTTGGTCAAGGGGCTTTTATGTCAGCTTTGGTATCTTTTGTATCGGGAGGCAAAGCGGCAGAGCGCCGTGCCCTCCGAGAATTCCGCACCCGTGGCGCGGATCAAGAAGGCGATCCGTTATATGAATGAGAACTATGCCGCAAAGCTGAGTCTTTACGAGATCGCGGCGGCGTGCAATCTCAGCAAGAGTGAATTTTGCCGTTGCTTCAAGAGGATCACGCGGCAGACCGCGTTTGAATATCTGATGGATCTGCGGATTCGGAAATCCTTGCGGCTTCTGGAGAGCGACGGATTGTCGGTGACCGATGCGGCGCTGGCGTCGGGCTTTTCCAGCTCCAGCTATTATACCGAGGTCTTCCGTCGGTATATGGGCTGTACGCCCCGTGAATATCTGCAGCGAAAAAAGAGATAAATTGTTTACAAAAAACGGTTGTATCGTACTTATATATTCTATAAGATAAAAGGAGAAGGGGTGAGGAGATGTTCGGATACATTCGCGTAAACCGTCCTGAATGCAGAATCAGAGAATATGAATACTATCGCGGCGTGTATTGCGGACTGTGCCGCGCCCTCGGGAAATGCACGGGACAATGCTCCCGTATGATGCTGGGGTACGATTTCACGTTTATGGCGTTGGTTCGGTTGGCAATGGCGGGAATCACACCAACCCTGAAAAAATCGGGTTGTATTGCCCATCCCTTCCGTCGCCGTCTTATGGCAAAGCCCGCGAAGGGAAGCGAGGAGGAGGAGATCTTCTCCCTTTGCGCTTGCGCCACGGCGTTGCTTTCCTATCACAAGGTCTGCGACGATATTGCCGATGAACGGGGCGGAAAACGGGTGAAGGCGCGCTTGGAGAAGCTCTTTGTGGGGACCCCACGCCGACGGGCGGCGAAGCGCTATGGGGCTCTTGAGCCTGCCATCCGAGAGGGCTTGGCGCGGCTTTCCGAGATCGAGAAGAGCGACGTACGCTCTCTTGACGCGCCTGCCGAGGCGTTTGGCGGCTTGCTTGCCGAGGTCCTGTCCTTTGGCCTGACGGATTCCAAGCGGCGTATTGCCTACGAGATCGGCTTCCGCGTGGGAAAGTGGATCTACCTTGTGGACGCCGCGGATGACTACGAGGAGGATCTTAGACGCAAGCGGTACAATCCTATCGTAAAGGTGTATGGCGACTCCCTCACGCCCGAGGAAAGAGAGAGCCTTTTGGAAGCACTTACCGCCGAGCTGATGCAGGCAGAGCGAGGCTTTGATCTGTTAGACTATCCCGACGGCAACAGCCGTGGCGTGATCGAAAATATCATATATTCAGGAATGCCGTCCGTGGCGAAGCGTGTGCTTACCCGTGCGGCAAATGGAAAGGAGGGGCAGGATGACCGACCCGTATAAGGTGCTTGGCGTCGCCCACGACGCCTCGGATGAGGACGTAAAAAAGGCGTATCTTGCCTTGGCAAGAAAATACCATCCCGATAAATATACCGACACCGATCTTGCCGATCTTGCGGCAGAGAAGATGAAGGAGATCAACGCGGCGTACGATGCCATCCGCGATATGCGCGCGAAGGGCAATACACAGAGCGGCTACGGCGGTAGCAGTCAGCAAAGCGGCTCCTATTCGGGCAATACGGACTTTGCTTACGTTCGCCGTCTGATCAACGCGGGCGATATCGACGGTGCCTATCAAGCGCTGGAGGCTGTGCCTCATTCGGCGCGGGGGGCAGAGTGGAATTTCCTTATGGGCTGTGTAGAGGTCCGCTACCGTCGTTTTGCCGATGCCGCACGGCATCTGGACGAGGCGTGCCGTCTGGACCCCTATAACACGGAGTATCGCATCGGAAGGGACAATCTGCGCCGTCAGACCAACGAGTACGGCGGAGGCTACCGCACGACTACCGATCACTCGGGCTGCTGCAACTGCTGTATCCCTTGTGACGGATGTGATTGCTGTACCTGTCTCCTCATGGATAGCTGCTGCGAGTGCTGCGGTGGGGATCTGATCCCCGGCTGTTAAGGGGGGCGCTATGACAAGTCCCAATCGACAGATGGGGCAGAGAACGAGGCTCACGGCGATTTGCTCCGTTCTGTCCGCCCTTAGCGTGGTGCTTTTATATCTTGGCTCCTTTGTGGAGGTGCTGGACCTGTCCGTGGCGCTGATCGCCTCTCTTGCCGTGGTGGTTTTGGTGATCGAGCGGGGCGGGATTTATCCCTGGATGACCTGCCTCGTGACCTCCGTGCTTTCTCTTCTTCTCCTGCCGAATAAAACGCCGGCGATCGTATACGCCTGCTTTATGGGCTTTTATCCGATCCTCAAGGAGAAAATAGAGAAGCTGCGTTGGCGCGCGGTGCGGATCGTGCTCAAGCTGGTTACGTTTAACGCGTCAGTCCTTCTGATGTGGCTTGTGGCACAGATCCTTGTGGGCGAGCTGACGCTTGGTGCGCCCGTCTGGATCATGTGGGGACTCTTGAACGGCGTTTTCATTTTTTACGATTACGCTCTTTCGGTACTCATCACATCCTATCTCCGCGTGTGGCGCAAGCGGCTGAGGATTGGAAGGTTCTTTGAAAAATAGTTGATAATTGCTGTTTGTCGGTGTGTTAAGGCTACGCGCAAAGCGAACGAAAATATCTAACACCGTAGGGGTCGACGTCCTCGGCGACCCGAAAATGATGAGATTTGATTTTGTTTATGGCTACGCTCAAATCCTCATCACAGAAGGATTTCACCAACTCTGCAATTGCGAATTCCCTCGTTT
>JBGVFO010000098.1:0-5214 GCA_045121195.1 Eubacteriales bacterium | reverse complement strand
AGTCAGGAGTCATCTGACTCCTGACTGAATTTGTTATGCCGTTATTTCAACCGGATCGTAACCACGAAGCCGCTTGCATTATCACCCGATATCGAATACGAATCGTTATTGATATAGACGGGAACGGTTACCATATCACCCTCGGCGGGAACATAATACACCTCGTAGCGAACGCCGTCCTCAGTGGTGATGGCAAGGTTATTCTCGCCGCCGTTAAAGACGTGCTCGGTGCGAAGAAGCTCCAGATATTCCTCAAGGCACAGGCCGTTCGTATACATATAATATGCGTGTGCCGTGCCGACGTAGAGGAAGTGATAGGGGTCGTCGGAAACGCCTGTAAGCTCTGCCTTGTTCTCGGGATAGCGGCGGATAAATCCGTACTTATAATAATTTTCCTTGATCCAATCAAAATCGGAGGAGATCTTGGGATCGTCCAGCTCGTAGTGCACGTAATCAATGGTGTAAACCGAGAGATCAAAGGCGCGACCCGTGGCGTGCTCATCCGATGCGTTCTTTACGTACGCGGAATTGGTGTGGATATACAGATCGTTGTTGCCGGTCAGCTTGTAAAAGTCGTCTGCCATAGCATTGAGGGCGGCGAGGGTCGCGACATCAAGCTCCTCCTCGGTGCCCGCGGTGTAATAGGAATACACGTAGCCGTTTTTGGCGCTGGCTTTTTCAAACTTGGTGCGGGAGCCGTAGATATTTTCAAGCGTAACGGCTTCCGTGGAACGGTAAGCGTGGGAAGAATCAATCAGGAGCAGGTGACCTGCGTAGAGATCACTCTTCGGGATCTTCTTATCCTCGTAGGACTCCGAGACGGTTACCGTGTCCGTATCGGGCGGCGTAACCGAATCGGTGTCGTTGACGTCGGTATCGTTCGTGATGGGATCTTCGCCGCCAAGAACGTTACGGAAGATGAGGATCGCGAAAAGGATCATCACTAATATGATTACCACAAACAACGCAAATATGAGTTTTTCTTTCTTCTGTTGCTCATATTCCCGTCTTTGCTTCTCACGGGCAAGACGCGCCGCGCTGTAGTTGACGGCGTTAAAGGGACGGGTCTTTCCGTTCTTTTCTGCCATATGATGCTCCTTTCTGATCCTGTTTTTTCTGAAATAGATAGATTATTCCTCGGTCTCTGCGTCCTTGATGGAGAAGTCCATACGGCCCTTCTTATCAAGACCCATATACTTAACCTTTACGGTGTCGCCAAGAGCAAGAACGTCCTCGACCTTGTCGATGCGCTTCTTTGCGATCTTGGAGATGTGTACAAGACCTTCCTTGCCGGGAGCGTACTCAACGAACGCACCGAACTCCTTGATACCGGTAACCTTACCGGTGTATACGGTGCCAACCTCGGGCTCGAATACGATGGCATCGATCATAGACTTGGCGATGGCTGCGGACTCGCCGTTGATAGCGGCGATGGTGATCATACCGTCGTCGTTGATGTCAACCTTCGCGCCGGAATCAGCGCAGATCTTCTGGATCACGGAGCCACCCTTACCGATAACCTCGCGGATCTTGTCGGGATCGATCTTGAAGGAGGTCATCTTGGGTGCATACTTGGAAACCTCCTCGCGAGGAGCGGGGATCGCCTTGAGAATGACCTCATCAATAATATAGTCACGACCAACGTGGGTCTGTGCAAGAGCTGCCTTGATGATCTCGGGGGTAAGACCGTCGATCTTCAGGTCCATCTGGATGGAGGTGATACCCTTGTGAGTACCTGCTACCTTGAAGTCCATGTCGCCATAGAAGTCCTCAAGACCCTGAATATCCAGCATGGTGTCCCAGCTTCCGTCCTCAGCGGTGATCAGACCGCAGGAAATACCTGCAACGGGAGCCTTGATCGGAACACCCGCGTCCATAAGAGCAAGGGTGGAGCCGCAGACTGAGCCCTGGGAGGTAGAACCGTTGGAGGAAACAACGTCGGAAACCAGACGGATCGCGTAGGGGAATTCCTCCTCGGAGGGAAGAACGGGAACGAGAGAGCGCTCGGCAAGCGCGCCGTGACCGATCTCACGTCTGCCGGGGCTTCTGGTGGGCTTTGCCTCACCGGTGGAGAAGCCGGGCATATTGTAGTGGTGCATATATCTCTTGGAGGTCTCATTGTCGATACCGTCCAGCATCTGTGCCTCGGAAAGGGTGCCAAGGGTGGCAACCGTCAGAACCTGGGTCTGACCGCGGGTGAAGAGACCCGAACCGTGGGTTCTGGGAAGAACGCCAACCTCGGAAGCAAGGGGTCTGATCTGGTCCATACGGCGACCGTCAACGCGCTTCTTATCAACAAGAAGCCAGCGGCGAACGATCTTCTTCTGGATCTTGTAGATCAGCTCGTCCATGATAGAGGAGATCTCGGGATACTCCTCGCTGAACTTTTCAATGATAGCGTCGGTGATGGGCACCATACGCTCGTCGCGGACGTTCTTATCGTCGGTGTCAAGAGCCACCATAACGTCCTTCTCGCAGAATGCGAATACCTTATCGAACATCTCGTGGTCAAGCTCGCAAGAGGGATAGTCGAACTTGGGCTTGCCGATCTCGTCGATGATGGCGTTGATGAACTCAAGAAGATCCTTGATCTCTCTGTGAGCCATCATAATAGCCTCGTACATGGTATCGTCGTCAACCTCGTTAGCACCTGCCTCGATCATAACCACCTTTTCCATAGAAGCGGCAACGGTCAACTGCAGATCGCTGACTTTCTGCTGTGCCTCGGTGGGGTTGACAACCAGCTTGCCGTCAACAAGACCCATAAATACGCCGCCGATGGGACCATTCCACGGAATATCCGAGATGGAAAGGGCGCAGGAGGCACCGATCATAGCGGTGATTTCGGGGGAGCAGTCGGGGTCTACCGACATAACGGTAAGGGTAAGAGCAACGTCATTGCGAAGATCCTTGGGGAACAGGGGACGGATGGGGCGGTCGATGACGCGGGAGGTCAGGACAGCCTTCTCGGAGGGTTTACCCTCGCGCTTGAGGTAACCGCCGGGGATCTTACCTGCGGCGTACATTCTCTCCTCGAAGTCGACGGAGAGAGGAAGGAAGTCGATGCCGTCACGGGGCTTCTCGGAAGCGGTCGCGCAGCAAAGAACTACGGTGTCGCCGTAGCGAACCATACAGGAACCGTTGGCAAGACCTGCCACCTTACCGGTTTCGATCACCAGGGGTCTGCCTGCCAGGGTGTAGTGGAATTTCTTGAAGTTCTTGAACTCAAGAGGGGAGCTGATGTTGGACATAATTTTTTCCTCCGTGTTTTTTGTTTTGTCATCTCACAGAGGTTTAGCACTTAAATACACCTCGCTCGGCGGAGCGGGGCATATTTAACTGCTAATCCGTGTGAGGATGACGGCTTGTTTTTGGGACAAAACAGTAAGGAGTGAGGAGCCGGAAAGCCCCGCTCTTCACTCCAAACAAGCATAATTTTACTTTCTGATGCCCAGCTTGGCAACGATAGCACGGTAGCGCTCGATGTCAACCTTCTGAAGGTAGTTGAGAAGGTTTCTTCTGTGACCTACCATCTTCTGAAGACCGCGGCGGCTATGGTTGTCGTTGTGGTTAGCCTTGAGGTGCTCGGTGAGGTTCTTGATGCGGCTGGTAAGAAGCGCGATCTGTACCTCGGGAGAACCGGTGTCGCCCTCGTGGGTCTTGTAAGCGTCGATAATTGCTTGCTTTTCGTCCTTGATCATGATGTTTTTCACCTTTCAAAAAATATTCGGCGACAAACACAGTACCGGTGGGTGAAATCCGCTTCGGGGCGCAAAAAAAGCGCTGCGAGCGGCGTTATCCGGACACCGAGTTCGCGTCGTTATGCGTATTATAACATACTATTTTGCTTTTGTAAACACTTTTTGGAGTTTTATTTTACTATTTTCTCAAAAGTTAACAATTTTTTTACAATTTCGGGCGCCGTTTTTGGATCTTACTTGCTGATCTCGCTTTTTTGAGGCTTTGGTGTTTTTTGTCGGAGGGAAAGCACGCCCGAGATCACCAGCATTGCGCCGAAGATCTTACCGAGAAGCCGGGAGGAAATATTGGCGGCGACGGCGCTGCCGAGCAGGGAGCCGACGATGCCGCAGGAGCCCATAACAAGAATGGCGCCCACGTAGAGTCTGCGTTTGGTGATGTGAAGCAACAGAGAGGAGGCGGAGGCAAAGATGAAGAAAAGCAGATTGATCCCCTGTGCCGTGAGCTGGGGGACCTTTTCAAGCAGGGTGAGATAGATCACGAGCAGTCCCCCGCTTCCTATGCCCATACCCGAAAGCAGGGCAATGATAAATGAGGCAATGGCGATTTTCATACCGATCTCCTTAGTCTTTTAGCAGCATAGCAATGCCGGATACGATCACGAGAATGGCGAACAGACGGCGCACCGTTTCAAAGCGAAGCCGATCAAGAAGCCACGCGCCGCCGATGCCGCCGATCACGGCGGGGAATACGTAGGTTTCCGCACCCTCCAGATGAATATCTCCCCGCGCCGCATAGCTGATGACCGAAACGACGGTGACGGGGAGCATGGCGGCGAGAGCGTTGGCGAAGATGTCCCGCTTATCGAGAGGGAGGGCTTCGGAGCCGCCGCCTTCCGTGGGGGTGAGGATCCATCCCATAATAAAGACCAGAAGGATGCCGCCTCCTGCCCCTAAAAGTCCGTTGATAAAGCCGGCACCAAGACCTCCCAGAATAAGCAGAAGATTCTTTTGCCGTGCGGATAGTGTTGTCATGGTATTTTCCTTTCCTTTGCCGCCCCAAAAACGAAAAAAACTTTTCCTTTGCTCTTGCAATTCGTCGGCAAAAATGGTAAAATATATTATGTATACCAAAATGGAAGGAAACTCGTGTGCAACGTTCCTGTAACGTTTTGAATATTGAGAAGCGAAACCGAGAAGGAGGAAGTGAAAAATGGCTGAAAAGAAAACGATCAGAAAGCAATCTTTGACGGAAGAAAGGGAAAAAGGTGCGGCAAAGGCGTCGCGCAAAAAGTCCTCTGACTCCGTAAAACATAAACAAAAGGAAGATTACGAGGGAAAGAACGATAAGGAAACGGGTGCGCGCAAGCAAGCATCGGATCCCAAGACGTCCTCAGGCGCCAAAAAGACCAAGAAGGAGCCTGTAAACGTCTTTGAGGAGAGCGAGCGCAGTCGCAGGATGGTGCATCAGCTGATGCCGTATCTTCTTATGATCTTTGCGTTGTTTACCGTCGTG
>JBGVFO010000097.1:0-8550 GCA_045121195.1 Eubacteriales bacterium | reverse complement strand
TAAAAGGGCTTTCGCCAATTTTGAAATGCAAAATCCCTCGTTTCGGGTCGCCGAGGACGTCGACCCCTACAAGGTTTGCTTCTCGCCACTTCGTATCTGCGAACTCACCGATAAATCAAAATTTGAACGGTAAATTGATGTTTATCAGCGCAACGTCTTTTCCGTAGGGGCGAACTGTGTTCGCCCGTAAAATACGGCGCGCACCCTGCGAACGGGCGAACACAGTTCGCCCCTACGGGTTGTGCGTCGCCGTTTTGTCACATCGAACACACCGACAAATCAAAATTTACACAACCCCTTTTGTTTTTCTTGACAACCGAGGGGGGGATATTGTACAATAAAGGGGAACCGTTCGCGCCCTTGCAGATCATCCGCGCGGACCTTCCCCAAATGCCTTGAAAAAAGAAACGAGGAGCTATGAAAAAACGACCTGAGTTATTGTCCCCTGCGGGCAATTTTGAAAAGATGAAGGCGGCGATCGCCTACGGCGCCGACGCCGTGTACCTGGCGGGTCGCCGCTTCGGTATGCGCTCGGCGGCGGATAATTTTGATAACCGAGAGCTTTGGGACGCCATCGCCTACGCCCACGAGCGTGGCGTGAAGGTGTATCTCACCGTCAACACCATGCCCCACGCCGACGAGTACCCCGCCCTGCGGGAGTTCCTTGCGGAACTTCGCGGCTCGGGTCTTGACGCCTGCATCGTGGCAGACCTTGGCGTCATCGCCCTTGTGAAGGAGGTGCTTCCCGAGGCGGAGATCCATATTTCCACCCAAGCGGGCATCGTCAGCCCCGAAAGCGCTCTGGCATACGCGGCACTGGGCGCCCGTCGTGTGGTGCTTGCGCGCGAGCTGAGTCTTCCCGAGATCGCCGCCATCCGCGCGGCGCTCCCCCCCGAGGTGGAGATCGAGGCATTCGTCCACGGCTCTATGTGCGTGTCCTACAGCGGACGGTGTATGCTGTCCCAGTTCCTGACGGGACGGGACGCCAACCGCGGCGCCTGCACCCAGCCCTGCCGCTGGAGCTACCATCTGATCGAGGAAAAGCGCCCCGATCTGCCCATTCCCATTGAGGAAAACGACCTTGGCACCTTCATTATGTCCTCCAAGGATATGAACACCGTTGAGATCCTGCCGAGGCTCATCGAGTGCGGCATCGATTCCTTCAAGATCGAGGGACGGATGAAGAGCGCCTACTATACCGCCGTGGTCACAAACGCCTACCGTATGGCGATGGACGCCTATTTTGCCGATCCCGAGGGTTATACCTTTGACGAGGCGTGGTCAAGGGAGCTGGAAAGCGTGTCCCACCGCGAATATTGCACGGGCTATTATCTGGGGCTGCCTCACGACGAGGCACAGCTCTGCACCCGCGACGGTTATATCCGCGAGAAGGCGTATTTTGCCACCGCCGAGGATCGGGCGCTGCCCGAGGCGCTTGCGGGGCGGACAGACGTATATCCCTTCATTCAGCGGAATAAGGTAAAGGTGGGCGACGGCGCCGAGATCATTTCCCCCCATAAGGTGGGCGCGGCGTTTACCGTCACCGAGCTTTACGGCGAGGACGGCACCCCCATCGAGGCGGCGCCCCATCCCGGTCAGAGGTTCTTCTGCGCCGTTCCCTTCCCCGTAACGGCGGGGGATATTATGAGAGGTCAGTAAGATTCAAATTTTGATTGATCGGGGAGTTTGATGTGACGGAATGGCGAGCATTGAGAGCCTTCTCCAAGAATGGGAGAAGGTGGCGCCGAAGGCGACGGATGAGGTTGCGGAATTTGTACCAATGTACGGCTACGTGCCATTTTACAACATAAAAAGGCGCAACCTCACCACCCGCTTCGCGGGAGCCTCTCCCATTCTTGGAGAGGCCTTGCAACGTCACTGCGAACACACCCATAAACATCAATTTATAAAATCCCTTCAAGGAGAATTCATCTATGGAAATCATCAAGGCGATACTGTTTGGTATCATTGAGGGCATAACCGAGTGGTTACCCGTCAGCTCCACAGGACATATGATCCTGCTCGACGAGCTGATCCACCTGCGGGTGGGCGAGGGCGACTTCGCCGCCGAATTTTATAATATGTTCGAGGTGGTCATCCAGCTTGGTGCCATCCTTGCGGTGATCCTGCTCTTCTTCCGAAAGCTCAACCCCTTCGCCCTGTCCAAATCCCCCGCCGAAAAGAAGGCGACCTGGGGTCTTTGGCTCCGCGTTATCGTCGCTATTCTGCCCTCGGGCGTCATCGGCGTCCTGTTTGACGACCTTCTGGACGCGTATCTCGGCAATTACGTGGTGGTGGCGCTGATGCTCATCCTCTACGGCGTAGCGTTTATCCTGATCGAACGACAGAACAAGACCCCCGAGATCACCTCCACCGACGGCATTACGTGGCGCACCGCCCTTCTTGTGGGCGCGTTCCAGGTGCTGTCCCTGATCCCCGGCACCTCTCGCTCGGGCGCCACCATTCTCGGCGCCATGCTGGTGGGACTTTCCCGCACCGCCGCGTCGGAATTTTCCTTCTTTATGGCGATCCCCACTATGGCGGGCGCCAGCCTCGTCCGCGGCTATAAATTTTTCGATTACGTGGCGGAAAGCGGCGTGAGCATCCCCACCGAAGCGTGGCTTGTGCTTGCCGCAGGCTTCCTCACCGCCTTCCTCGTGTCCCTTGCCGCCATCAAGTTCTTAATGGACTTCGTCAAGCGACACACCTTCACCGCCTTCGGCATCTACCGCATCGCCCTCGGCGCCTTGGTGTTGGTCTATTTTCTCGTGAAATAAAATCAAATTTTGATTTATCGGTGGGTTAGCAACTACGAAATGGCGAGCATTGAGAGCCTTCTCCAAGAATGGGAGAAGGTGGCGCCGAAGGTGACGGATGAGGTTGCGGAATTTGTACCAATGTACGGCACCGTGCCATTTTGCAACATAAAAAGGCGCAACCTCACCACCCGCTTCGCGGGAGCCTCTCCCATTCTTGGAGAGGCCTTGCAACGTCACTGCGAATACACCGATAAACATCAATTTATCATCTAATCAAGGAGAACGCTATGAGAACCCGTGGAGAAATCGCGAAAGAGAATTTTTTGGCAGGCTGCAACTGCGCCCAATCGGTGCTTCTCGCCTTTTCCGACAAGACGGGACTTGACCGCGACACCGCCATGCGGCTGGCGTCCTCCTTTGGCGGCGGCATGGGACGCCTCCGCGAGGTCTGCGGCACGGTGAGCGCGTCTATGATGATTTTGGGGCTTGTTCACGGCTACAACGCCGACTCCCCCACCGAGCCCGAGGATAAAAAGGCACACTACGCCCGCGTACAGGAGCTTGCAAGGCGTTTTCGTGAGGAACACGGCTCCATTGTGTGCCGCGAGATCCTCGCCCGTCACGCGGAGAAAAAACGGGGCGAGAGCGGCGAGGACGATCAGACCCGCGCTATGCTCTCCACCGACCCGACCCCCACGCCGCGCACGCCCGAATATTACAGCAAGCGCCCCTGTGCGGCGCTGGTAGAATTTGCCGCCGACCTCCTCGACGCCTATCTTGAGGAGCTGAAGCAGGAAAGCGGTAACGCCTGACGGCATCGCAATAAAAAAAGATCCCCCGCAGAGCCATGCTCTGCGGGGGTGATTTGTAGATTGGGGTTTATCGGTATGCTTGCAGTTGCTTTACAAGGCTCCCTTTACACAAAGGAGACTTTGGGGGATCTGCAAGCAATTTCAAACAGTTCGATCCATCAAAATTAAGACTTGGCGGGATCAGCTCGTCCACTTATCCACAAGCTCCAGCATTTGATCGGCGTATTCCTTTCGACCTGCTGTATAGGCGAGGTAAAGACCCGTGGGATCAAGGGATTTGACCAGTCGCTCGGAGCCCTTCAGATCGCGTATCGAAAGACCGCTCATCAGAATGAGATTCTTTCCCTTTTCCTGGATCTTTCGGTACAGGGGGAGCCAGCGCTCGTCCGTAAGGGGCGGCTGTCCGCCGCCGGCTACCCATTGAATACCGGTGAGCCCATCAATGTCCAGAAGCATATCCAGATGGGGGATCTCACCAACGCCGTCAAGGTGATAGACCGAGCGCTCCATATGGTTCACCTGGGCAACCAGATGGGGAAGCACGAACTCCTCGAACTGAGCGGGGGAGATCATATAGGAAAAATCGCACTGGAGGGGATACCAGGGCTTGGACGAGGGGATGTTGATCCAGTTGTTGAAGGTTTGACCCGCCCCACGGATCTTCTCCACCTGGCGGTCAAAGGCGCGGAACCAGAGCTCGGTCACAAGCTCGGTGCATTCCTTGACCTCGTCGGGGTAGTCGTAGAGATCGTAAAGCATATTTTCGGTGCCGCGAAGGGAACAGATGATATCGAGAATCCCGCCGATGTCGGTGATGGAGGTGTTGATCTCGTCGCAGGAAAGGGTCTTGTCCTGAATCCGTTCCACGTGCCGCCACATCTCGCTGTCGGGGTTAAATTGGATCGTGGGAGGGGCTTCCCAATCGTCGATGATGGGATGGCGGTCGAACCAGACGGTGCGATCGTTCAGCTCGTAATTTCCGCCGATGCAGGCGGCAAGACAACCGGGACCGAGGTTAGTAAAGAGAGAGGGAACGCCCTCGGCGACGTAATAGCTGTTGCGGTGCTTGTGCATGGCTGCGTCGAGGATATAGCCCTCGTCCAGCCATTTTTCCTCAAGGCTTTCGGGCTTGCGATAGGGCTCACCCGTGAAGGCAGAGATATTCAGGATAGGGCGGGACAGGGGCTCGCGGTTCCAGAATTTTTCGTAGGCGATCAGCTGATCGCGGAAGCGTACCGCAAAAGGAATGCTTTCGTGGTTGTTCTCGTTCATGGATTGTCCTCCTTTTGAATCGGAATTGGTTGTCGCCCTCGGAGCCGATCGCCGCGGCAGAGTCGTCCCGAATTCAATTGTATTCTACCACAAAAAAGTCTTTATTTCTTTCCTTTTTTTGCGATATTCATTGCAATTCTTGCTTTGATGATAAATTGATGTTTGTCGGTCGCTACGCGACCTCCGATAACAAATCGGTTTCGCGGCTCGACACCGCGAATTTGCTACGCAAACCCCGATTTGTTACATCACTGCGACGCCATAGCAACACACCGATCAATCAAAATTTACATCACAGGCGCTCCACCACGTCGGCGATGCGGCGGCAGGCGGTGCCGTCCCCGTAGGGATTGGCGCATTCCGTCATACGGCGGTACTCGTCGGCGTCGTCAAGCAAACGGCAAAAGGCGTCCTCCACCTGCCGCCCCTCGGTTCCAACAAGTCGCAAGGACCCCGTCAAGAGCCCCTCGGGGCGCTCGGTGATACTCCGCAGAACGAGAACCGGCTTCCCCAGCGCCGACGCCTCCTCCTGAATGCCGCCGCTGTCGGTCAATACCAGATAGCACCGTGCCAGAAGGTTGTGAAAGGGCACGACCTCCTGGGGCTCGGTCAAGAAGATCCGCGGACAGTCCGAAAAGACGCGCCGCGCCACCTCCCCCACCGCGGGATTTTTGTGTACGGGGCAGATCACCTTCACGTCGGGACGGCGCTCCACCACCCGTCGAACGGCGCGGAACGCCTCCTCCATCGGTGCGCCCAGATTCTCCCGTCGGTGCGCCGTAAGCAGGACCAGTCGGCTTCCTCGCCCCCAATCGAGAAGCGGGTGGGCGTAGGTCTCGCGCACCGTCATGGCAAGGGCGTCCACCACCGTGTTGCCCGTCACCGTGATCGCCGCTCCCGCGATTCCCTCCCGCAAAAGATTATCCCGCGCCCCTTCGGTGGGTGCAAAATGATGCGCCGCCGTGAGCGCCACCGCGCGGCGGTTGAATTCCTCGGGAAAAGGGGCGGCAAGATCGTAGGTGCGAAGCCCTGCCTCCACATGTCCCACGGGAATGCGGCGGTAGAAGCAGGCAAGACTTGCCGCGAATGCCGTGGTGGTGTCGCCGTGAACCAGCACCAGATCGGGACGCGCCTCCCGAAGCACCCGTTCCAGACCCGAAAGCATCCGCGCCGTCATCTCCGACAGCGACTGTCCCTCCCGCATCACCGCAAGGTCGTAATCGGGCGTTACCGAGAAGGCGTCAAGCACGCCGTGAAGCATGCCGCGGTGCTGACCCGTCACCGCGACCGACGTGGCAAGTCCCCGTCGCTTTTTCAGCTCCCCCACGAGGGGACACATCTTGATCCCCTCGGGTCGCGTGCCAAATATCACCAATATGGATCTCATAAGCGGTTTTCCTCCTCTCTTTGGGGGATTTTTATGATAAATTGATGTTTATCGGGGAGTTTGTAAAACGAAATTGATGGTTTGTAGGGGCGACCATTGGTCGCCCGCCATGAACGACAATTACCCAACGAACGGGCGATCATTGATCGCCCCTACGGGTTCGTGCGTTGCCGTTTCGTCACATCGAACCCACCGATAAATCAAAATTTGAACATCCCCATTTTTGTCAAACGGGAAAAGCGCCTATGACCCTCTGCCGTCATAGGCGCCCGTTTTTTATCTCTCGGTGATCTTTACGTTCACGGGCTCGATCTGTGCCTGCTCGTAAACGATCTCGTTGATCTGCGCGATCTCGTTTGCAAGCAGAGAGTCACCCTTTGCCTTGACCACGATGGTCGCCATGTTCCCGTTGATCACGGCTACGCAGTCCTCAAACCCCTTTGCCATCACCAGGGTCTCGATGTTAGACTCCGCCGCCATTTCCAGCGCCAGGCGGTTGATGTCGGTCAGCGCCTGTGCCTTGACCGCTTCGTCGGCATCGGCGTTATCTACCACAGACTGCAGGACCTCAAGTGCCTCGTCACGGGCGCGCTTACGGCTGACCTGCATCGTAGCGAAGTAGGTATCGCCCTCTGCCTCGGACTCGTTGCCCTCTGCGTCTGCCACGCCGCCCGTCTGGTCGTAACCGTCGAAGCCGTCGTTATCGGCGAGGAGCATCCAGTTGAGCCAAACGGCGGCGCCGATCACAAGAACTGCCGCCATGATGATCAGATTGCGTTTTCCGATCCGTTCCCACAGGGTCTTTGTGGATTTTTGCGTATTGTCGCGTTCGATTACCATCTTTCATTCCTCCTAAATGGGTTTTCACTCCATATATATTGCGCCGCCCGCCCTTTTATGACCGTCCGGCAAAGGTTTTTTCGGGAGATATAAATTTTGATTTATCGGTGTGTTCGATGTGACGAAATGGCGACGCACAAACCCGTAGGGGCGATCATTGATCGCCCGTTCGTTGGGTAATTGTCGTTCATGGCGGGCGACCATTGGTCGCCCCTACAAACCATCAATTTCGTTTTACAAACTCCCCGACAAACATCAATTTATCCCCGAAAACGCTTGGGTTTCACCCTTCATTTTCAATTTTCCATTTCTCACCTTCCATTTTTCACCTTCCTGCCGTGATAAAGACACGATTGCTGCCGATGCCGAGGGAGGAGCAGACCAGCTCGCAGATCGCCGCGGCGACCGCAGGATCGTCGGCGCCGTCGCACACGATCCCCACGCCGCGCACCTCGGGGACTCGCACCGACTCCACCACCGCCCGCTCGGCGCTCCCGTTCCCCACGGTGACACACTCCCCCCGCGAATCGGTGGAATACACGTATTCATACCCGCCTGCGAGGGTAATAAAAACCGACACCTTCCCCGCTCCGCGCACCGACGAGCAAAGGGCGGTGAGGGTCTGCTCCAGCGCCGCGCGGTACGCCTCCGCCGACAGGATCTCGTCGCCGCTCTCCCCCGTTTCCCCCGTGCCGCCGAAGCTTCCGAACAGCAAAAGCGCTACCCCAAGGCAAAGCCCAACCGCCGCCAGCGCCAGCCGCTTCACGTTCCCCTTTTTCAGCTCTTCTCTACTCATTTTTCCTCCTCTTATCCCACGGCGACGATGCACTCGCAGTCGAGCAACGCGCCGAAATATTCCTCGATCTCGTAGGGATTCTTGAAAATATCCTTGCCCATCAGGGTGATGACCACGCGACGGACGGTAAGGGCGCCGTCCTCTCGCGAAAGCGCCACCCCCACCTCGCAGTTGCTCACCGAAAATCGGGTGGAAAGCTCGCCCGTAATAGCGCCGCAGAGCTGATCCCGTACCGCCTCCTCGATCTCTCCCGCAAGGATCGCCTCGTACTCATCGCGCGCCGCCGTCCCCTCGGAAAGCTCCTCAAAGCCCTCCGCAAGCAGGTCGGGCAGGGCGTCGAGGAAGCTGCCGACGGGCTTGATCACAAGGCACAACAGGCAAAGCGCCGTGATCAGCTTCATATATTGCTTGGTCTTGCCGCCCTTCGGCAGAATGCTCTCCATAACGCCGATCACCGCCGCCGCCCCGATAATGCCGTATACGTATTGTCCCATGGTTTCTCCTTGGATTGATGTTTGTCGGTGAGTTGTGGCTACGCCGAAAACGAACGATAATATCCAACACCGTAGGGGTCGACGTCCTCGGCGACCCGAAAATAAACGAATTTAATTTTCTTAACGGCTACGCACGAACCCTTATTCTAAAAGGGCTTTCGCCAATTTTGAAATGCAAAATCCCTCGTTT
>JBGVFO010000096.1:0-17390 GCA_045121195.1 Eubacteriales bacterium | reverse complement strand
GCTGACGCAATGAAGGAACAAAACGAAACCCAGGCAGTACAGCCCCAGAAAAAAAGAAGAGCGACTGCGTCGCGGCAGCCGGCACCGCCTAAGCTGAAGCTACTGTTTACCGTAGTGAACAGGGAAAAGGCAGATCTTTACGCCGCGTTGCTTCAAGGCTATGACGTAAATTTCCAGCTCGTGGTTTCCGCAAACGGAACCGCTAATACCGAGATGCTTCGTTATCTTGGTCTTGCGGATTCAAAAAAAGCGGTTATCATCAGCGTGATCCGCGAGGATCGTGCTACGGCGGCATTGCGCTTCCTTGAGGAAAAGTTCAACACGCTTAAAAACGGAAAGGGAATTGCTTATACCGTTCCTATGACGGGAACGATCGGCGTTGCCATTTACCAATTCCTCAGCAACAATAGCAAATAGGAGGACACGAACGTGAAAAATTTCAATCATGAGGTTATCTTCTGTATCGTAAACGCGGGCTTCAGCGACGCGGTTATGGATGCGGCAAAGGAGTTCGGCGCCGGAGGCGGAACGGTGATTCGTGCCCGCGGAACGGCGAACACCGAAGCGGAGAAGCTGTTTAATATCGTGGTTCAGCCCGAAAAGGAAGTGGTCATGATCCTTGTTGAGCGCGCGATCCGCGACGATATTCTCCATGCGGTCTACCGCGCGGTAGGACTGAACACACCGGGTCAGGGAATTGCGTTTTCACTTCCCGTGGATCAGGTGGTCGGTCTCAGCACACCCGCAAAAACGGAAGAAAAAGAATAATTCCCGAAGAACGGCAACTGCGGTTGCCGTTCTTTTTCCGTTAAAATCTATTGAAAAAAGAAGAAAAGTGTGATAAACTATGAATATCTTGTTACAATCTGATTGAGCAAAGGAGAAAAAGTATGAATTTTTCGGTGAATCACCCCATACTTTTCGTGATCACCGGCATTATCGTTGCCGTTGTTCTCGCACAGTCGGTCTTCTTCCTCGTGAAGGCATGGAAGCGCGGCTGTGAGATCGGTATGGACGAAAAGAGATTGAAAAAGATCGCAACAACTGCGGCGGTATTTACTGTGGCGCCCGCAGTAGCCATCGTAATCAGCGTTATCGCTCTCTCAAAAAAGCTGGGTCTTCCTCTGCCGTGGCTTCGCCTCTCGGTTGTCGGCTCGCTTTCTTACGAGGCGATTGCCGCCGAGAACACCTCAAATGCAATGGGCTTGACGGGAAGTGCCTCTCCGAATGCTTCTCAATACGTTACCATTGCGCTGGTTATGACGCTTTCCATTATGGTTGGCATTTGGTTGGTTCCCGTGCTCTGCAAGAGAATGCAGAAGGGACTTGGCGCGCTTGAACAGCGGGACAAAAAGTGGGCAGACGTATTCCAGTCCGCACTCTTTATCGGAATGATCTCCGCCTTTGTCGGCTTCGTGTTCTGCGACGTTTCCCGCCTCTGGACGGGTGACGAGAACGGTATCGTCACCGTGATAAAGAAGGTGACGGAAAACGGCGTAAAGGTTGAGCAACCGGTCTATTATACAACGACGTCGGGCTTGGTTCCCGTGTGCGTTATGGCGGTTTCGGCAGTTGTTATGATCGTTTTGGGACTTCTCTCGAAGAAATTTAAGAAGGCACATTGGATCGCAGATTACGCGTTGCCCGTCAGCCTGTTGATCGGTATGGCGAGCGCGATTCCCTTTGTGGCACTTCTTGGTGGGGAGGTACAGTTATGAAGCAAGAAATAACCTATATGGATAAAGTACATAAGTGGGGAGCCGCATGGAACCTTTCCATGGTCGCCGTTCTTATGGCGTTTCCTATTGTTGTTGCTATTATATTCAACGCTATGCCCGATTGGCAGGGACTTCTTATGGGGCTTGTGGCGACGGCGCCTATGTATTGGGCGGTCGGCGTAGTTGAGACCATCACCTATATCCCCATGCTCGGTGCTGGCGGCGCTTATCTTTCCTTCGTGACGGGCAACATTTCCAACCTGAAGCTTCCGTGCGCGCTGAACGCGCTTGAGCAGGCGGATGTCAAGGCAAGCTCGGAGGAGGGCGAGGTCGTATCTACCATTGCCATCGCAATCTCCAGCATTGTGACGATCTTCATTATCATTCTCGGCGTGCTGCTGATCACTCCCTTGACTCCCGTTCTCAGCTCGCCGGTCCTGAAGCCCGCCTTCGATCAGATGATTCCCGCACTCTTTGGCGGTCTTGGCGTTGCCTTCGTTTCCCGCAACTGGAAGCTGGCGATCGCGCCCGTCACCCTGATGCTTATCCTTTTCATCTTCGTTCCCGCACTGAATTCGGGAACGGTGGGAATTATGGTCCCTGTCAGCGTGATCTTTACCCTGGTCATCGGTCGTATTATGTATAAAAAAGGATTGCTGTAAGGAGGAAGTATGATAGCTTTGTGGATCTTACTGGCGCTCCTTATCGCGCTTGTAACCGTTATTCTTGTCAGAACGATGATGTTCAAACCCAGGCCGGTGACTTATACGGAAACCGGCGAAGTATCTGTAGATGAAGATGCCGCCGTTTCGGCACTTCAGCAGCTGCTTCGGTGTAAGACGGTTTCCTATCACGACGCCTCCTTGGAGGATAACGCGGAGTTTGACAAGCTGATTGGTCTTTTGCCAACCCTTTATCCGAAGGTTTTCGAAGCCTGCACGCTTACCAAGTTGCCGGACCGCGCCCTGCTGTTTTGTTGGGCGGGAAAAAAGCACGATGCGCCCGCCGTTATGATGGCGCACTACGATGTGGTACCCGTAGACGAGGCAAGCTGGGAAAAGCCTCCCTTTGACGGCGTCATTGAAGACGGCGTTCTTTGGGGGCGTGGCGCGCTTGATACCAAGGTGACCTTTAACGGTGTTTTGTTTGCGGCGAATTCCTTGATCGCGGAGGGCTTTGTTCCCGAGCAGGACGTCTATTTCGCGTTTTCCGGCGGCGAAGAGGTCAACGGACGCGGCGCTATCAACATCGTGGACTGGTTCTCTGAGCATAATATCAAGCCGGCTCTTGTAGTAGACGAGGGCGGCGCAGTGGTTGAAAACGTATTTCCCGGTGTTCATGCGCCCTGCGGATTTATTGGAATTGCGGAAAAGGGAATGATGAATCTGACCTTTTCGGTGGCGTCCAACGGCGGACACGCGTCTATGCCAAAGCCTCATACCCCCATCGGCGAGCTTTCTTTGGCATGCAGTGCCGTGGAAAACAATCCGTTCCCGTTGCATATTACCAAGCCCGTCGCCGCTATGTTTGATACCCTTGGAAGAGAGTCTACCTTCTTATACCGTATGATCTTCTCCAACCTTTGGCTCTTTAAGGGTGTGTTGGATATTTTGTGTAAGAAAACGGGCGGTGAGCTCAACGCGCTTCTTCGTACGACGGTCGCCTTTACGCAGGCGTCGGGAAGCATTGCACCCAACGTGATCCCGCCCACGGCAACCATGACCGCAAATTTGCGATTGAACCCTATGGATAGCGTTAACGGTGCGCTTGAGCACATCCGCAAGCTTGTGGCAAACGAAAACGTAGAGCTTTCCATCGGTGACAGTATGGAGCCGAGTCCGGTGTCCGAAACCGATTGTGATGCCTGGAATAAGGTCGCTTCTGCCGTTGCTTGTACCTGGCGCGGCTGTCTTGTTTCTCCGTATATGATGTTCCAATGCTCGGATAGCCGTCATTACGGTCGGATCTCCAATCACGTATACCGATTCTCCGCAATGGATATGACCTCCGAAGAGAGAAAGACCATCCACGGACACAACGAAAGAATTCGTCTGGAGACGGTTGCCCGCGCGGTGGAATTCTACGTTCGCCTTATGCGTCAGTGCTGATGAAGTACGGAAACGTAATTCCCGCGACCTTTCTTTCGCGTCCTAACCGCTTTATCGCACACGTTGATATTGACGGACATACGGAAACGGTGCATGTGAAAAATACGGGACGATGCAGAGAGCTTCTCGTGTCGGGAAGCCGCGTCTATCTTTCCGTAGCCGATAATCCCGCGAGAAAAACCAAGTACGATCTGATTGCCGTAGAAAAGAAAAGGGAAGACGGAACCGTTCTTTTGATCAATATGGATTCCCAGGTCGTAAACGACGTAGCAGAGGAATGGTTGAAGAAGGGAAGCTTGTTTTCTCCATCGGCAAAGATCTGTCGCGAGGTCACCTATGGCAAATCCCGCTTTGACTTTTACATTGAAGACGGCAAACGCCGCATCTTTCTTGAGGTCAAGGGCGTTACGCTGGAAAAGGACGGCATTGCGTCATTTCCCGACGCGCCTACCGAAAGAGGCGTCAAGCACATTCACGAGCTGATCGCCTGTATGGGAGACGGCTATGAGGCGTATATCCTTTTTGTCATCCAGATGAAAGGCGTTTCCTGCTTCCGTCCCAACGATGAGATGCATCCGGCATTTGGCGAAACGCTTCGACAGGCGGCAGTTGAGGGCGTAAGGATACTCGCTTACGATTGTCGTGTCCAACACGACGGCCTTTCGATTGATCGATCAATATCTTTAAGCTTATAAAAAGCCTCCCCTTTTTGGGGAGGTTTTTCGCTTTTTTTTACAAATTTTGATCTCGTTTTGCTTGGAATAACAAATTTGAACAAATTTTGACACAACCGTTGACAGAATTCTTTTTTTGTGCTATACTGAATTTGTATTTTTTTGACGAAGAATCGTCAGCTTTTTGAAGTGGAACAGACTGCGAAAGGGTGAATTACGATGAAGGACTTGGAGAAAAAAATCGTAGAAGAAGGCTCGGTATTGCCCGGAAATATCTTAAAGGTCGGCGGATTTCTGAACCAAAGAATCGACGTTGACTTTATGATGAAGATGGGCGAGGAGATCGCGGAGCTTTTCGCTGGGGAGAAGATCACGAAGGTGCTTACCATCGAGGCTTCCGGTATCGCCTTTGCCTTTGCCGTGGCGGCACAGCTTCACGTTCCTATGGCGTTTGCGAAAAAGCACGCATCCGCCAATATCGGAAACGATACCTACAAGACAGTGGTGCATTCCTACACCCACGGAAAAGATTACACCATTGTGATCAGCAAAGAATATTTGAATGAAAACGATCGGATTCTGATCGTTGACGACTTTCTTGCCTGCGGTAACGCACTCAAGGGCTTGATGGCAATGTCACACGAGGCGGGCGCTACTGTCGTTGGTTGTGCGATTGCTATTGAAAAAGGATTTCAGGGCGGTGGAGATGCGCTTCGCGGGGCGGGTGTTCGCGTAGAATCTCTTGCGATTGTGGATTCTATGACCGACACCTCGGTCACCTTCCGTTCCTGACCAACCGTATTACTTTTGTATGCAAAAAATCTGCATAAATATTTTTCTTTGGAGGAACACAAAAATGTTCAAGAAAATCCTTTCCCTTGTTCTTGTCGTTCTTATGGTTGCTTCTTTGGGTCTTGCCATGGTATCCTGTGGCGACGACACGGCACTCGGTATGAGCGACTCCCCCCTTGCCATTCCTGAGATCAATGCTGATTTCACCGTTGGCGACGATTTCAAGATCGGTTTCATCTGTCTTCATGATGAGTCTTCCACTTATGACCTGAACTTCATCAATGCAGTTCTCAGATATCAGGAAGCTCTTGGCCTTGAGAATTCTCAGGTTATCATCAAGAGAAACATTGAAGAGACCGAGAAGTGCTATGAGGCTGCTGAGGATCTCGTTGCACAGGGCTGTAAGATCGTCTTCGCAAACTCCTTCGGTCATGAGCCCTACATTGCACAGGCTGCAGAGGCTTTCCCCGAGGTTCAGTTCTGCCATGCTACCGGTGTTACCGCAGCAAGCAAGAACCTTCCCAACTTCCACAACGCATTCGCATCTATCTATGAGGGTAGATTCCTTGCAGGTATCGCTGCAGGTCTTAAGCTCAACGAGATGATCGAAGCAGGCGAGTTCGCCGCTGAAGAGGCAAAGATCGGTTACGTCGGCGCATACACCTATGCCGAGGTTATTTCCGGTTACACCTCCTTCTATCTTGGCGCAAAGTCCGTTTGCCCCACCGTTACCATGGACGTTCAGTTCACCGGTTCTTGGTATGACGTTACCGCGGAGAAGAACGCAGCAGAGGCTCTTCTTGCAAGAGATTGCAAGCTGATCAGCCAGCACGCTGACTCTATGGGCGCACCCGGTGCATGTGAGGCAGCGGGCGTTCCCAACGTTTCCTACAACGGAAGCACCTATGACGCTTGTCCTGAGACCTTCATCGTTTCTTCCGCAATCAACTGGGCTCCTTACTACGTATATATCACCAAGTGCTATGCAAACGGCACCGCTATCGACACCAACTGGTGTGGTGGTATTGAGGAAGGCTCCGTAGTTCTTTCCGGCATCAATCTTGATGTTGCTGCAGAGGGAACCGTTGAGGCTATTACCGATGCTATCGCAAAGCTGAAGAGCGGCGAGCTCAAGGTATTTGCTGCCGACACCTTCACGGTTAACGGCGAGGCTGCTGTAAGTGACCTTATTTCCGACGGTTACTTCCACGAGTCCGAAACAATCTCCGCTCCTTCCTTCGATCTCAGAATCGACGGAATCACCCTTCTGAACGAGAAGTATTAATCATAGCAAGTTGCCGAGCAGGCGGAGCTTAACCGCTCCGTCTGCTTATTCTGTAAGAATGAAATTTCACGGAGGAAGCAAGTGAATAACACTGTTGCCTTAGAATTAAAAAATATTTCCAAGTGCTTTGGTCAGAAATACGCCAACCAAAATGTGGATCTTACACTGTACAAGGGTGAGATCCTTGCTATTCTTGGAGAAAATGGAAGCGGCAAGACGTCGATGGTCAATATGATCGCGGGAATTTACTATCCCGACGAGGGAGAGATCTTCGTAAACGGCGCTCCTGCCGTTATTACGTCGCCCAAAGACGCGTTTGCATACAAAATCGGAATGATCCATCAGCACTTCAAGCTGGTAGACGTTTTTTCTGCCAGTGAGAATATTGTGCTTGGTATCGAGGAAGACGGCAAGTTTAACCTTTCCGAGGTCGATAAAAAGGTCGCGGAGATCACTGAACGGTACGGCTTCCAATTAAATCCGAAGAAGAAGATTCACGAAATGTCGGTTTCGGAAAAGCAGACGGTAGAAATCATTAAGGTTTTGTACCGTGGTGCGGATATTCTGATTCTTGATGAGCCGACCGCTGTTTTGACTCCTCAGGAGATCGAAAAGCTGTTCCGTGTTCTTCGCCGTATGAGAGAGGACGGCAAATCCATTATCATCATTACCCACAAGATGAATGAGGTAATGTCCATCTCCGACCGCGTTGCGGTTATGAGAAAGGGAAGGCACGTCGCAACGGTCAACACGGCCGAAACGAACGAAAAAGAGCTTACCGAAATGATGATGGGCGAAAAAATAGAATTGAATATTGAACGAACAGAGCCGAAAAACACAAAGGATCGACTCATCGTTGAAAATATATGCAGTAAGAACGCCGAAGGAATCACGGTGCTGGATCAGATATCCTTCACGGCGCGTTCCGGCGAGATCCTCGGTATTGCGGGAATTGCCGGCTCTGGTCAGCGTGAGCTTCTGGAAGCGATCGCGGGTCTTAAAAGTGTGGAATCGGGCGAGATTATTTTCAATCGTCCCAAGAAGAATCTTCCCGTATCCTTCTATCATAAGACCTTTTCCGAAATCGTTTCGCTTGCCGCAGAAGGGAAGTTCCACTACGAGGACGGCACACCCGTTGATTTTGCGGGTATGTCCCACGCACAGATCCGCAAGCTCGTAAACGCAGGAAAGATTCTCTTTAACGAGGATGACGTTATGAACCTTCGCGACAAGACTCCGCTTCAGATCCGTGAGGTCGGCGTCAGACTTTCCTTTGTTCCGGAGGATCGTCTTGGCATGGGTCTTGTGGGCAATATGGATATTGTCGATAACGTAATGCTCAGAAGCTATAAGCGTGGCAATTCGGTGTTCCTGGATAGAAAGAATCCCCACGATCTCGCAATGGAGCTGATTGACGGTCTGAACATCGTAACCCCTGACGAGTATACACCCGTTCGCAAGCTTTCGGGCGGTAACATTCAAAAGGTTCTTGTCGGTCGTGAGATTGCCGCAGCCCCCGCTGTGTTCATGGCTGCGTATCCCGTGCGAGGGTTGGACGTCAATGCCTCTTACGGTATCTACAATCTGCTCAATAAGCAGAAGGAGGACGGAGTTGCCGTTATCTTTGTGGGCGAGGATCTGGACGTTCTGATCGACCTTTGCGACCGTATTATGGTCATCTCCTCGGGTCGAATTTCCGGTATCGTTGATGCAAGAAGCACAACCAAAGAGGAGATCGGTCTTCTTATGACCAAAACCGTGGAGGAAGGAGGCGCCGCAGATGAAAATAAATAAGGAAGATAAATCCCTTGATATCCGCTCTGCGGAGTCGAGCCAAAAGCAGAAGCACGAGCCTCTCATTCATATTACCAAGCGCAACGGCGTTTCCTGGCAATATGCTATCGGACTGCGTGCCGGTGCCATTCTTTGCTCGGTTCTTGTCATGGCAATACTGATCCTCATCCTTGCGAAACAAAATCCCTTGATTCTCCTTGGTGCAATGTTTGAGGGCGTATTCGGAAGACCGATGCTGGTATGGAAGCTGTTCGGAAATACCGCGATCCTTCTCGGTATTTCCTTGGCGCTTACGCCCGCGTTTAAGATGAAATTCTGGAACTGCGGTGGAGAAGGACAGGTGATGGTCGGATCCTTGGTTTCGGCGGCACTGATGCTGTTCTTTGGCGAATCCCTCTCCTTTCCCGTTCTTGTTGCGCTTATCGCCGTCGCCAGTACGGTAGCAGGCGCGATCTGGGGATTGATTCCCGCTCTCTTTAAGGCAAAATGGAATACCAACGAAACGCTGTTCACGCTGATGATGAACTATATCGCGTTGCAGCTGGTTACGTATTTCTTAAAGGTGTTCGGTAACGCGCAGGGTAACCTTGAGCCCATGCCCCAATATGCGCTCCCCAAGATCTTTGAGGGGCAGTATTTCTTGAATATTGTGATCATCGCCGTTGTTTGCGCCGTTATGTACGTATATTTGCGATACAGCAAGCAGGGCTATGAGATCTCGGTTGTCGGAGAGAGCGAAAAGACTGCTCGGTATATCGGCATCAACGTTCCTAAGGTTATTATCAGAACTATGCTGATCTCGGGCGCCTTATGTGGCTTTATCGGTATGCTTCTGGTAGCAAACGGAAGCTGCTCCGTTACGACGACGATCACGGGCGGACAGGGCTTTACCGCAATTCTTGTATCGTGGCTTGGCAAATTCAATCCGCTTTATATGATCCTGACCTCCTTCCTTGTTATTTTCCTTCAGCAGGGAACGAGCTATATGGGAGATATCTACCGCCTGGATACGTCTATGGCTGATATTTTTATCGGTATCGTTTTGTTATTTATCATCGGTTGCGAGTTCTTTATTCACTATAAGGTCAACTTCAGAAAAAAGGACATGGCAGAAGCAAAGAGAAAGGAGAAAACTGAGTAATGGCAATTGTTGCATTTCTTGTCAGCGCCATTAAATTCGGAATGGTTCTCCTCTTTGGTTCTACCGGAGAAACGATTACCGAAAAGGGCGGTCACCTGAATCTGGGACTTCCCGGCGTTATGTGTGTGGGAACGGCATTTGGCTGTGCCGCGGAGGCACTTTATTTTGAGATAGCCGGTAGCCGTTTGAATATGGTGTATCCTCTGGCTATCCTGATTCCCGTAATCGCCACCCTGCTTGGCGGAGCCTTGATGGGACTCCTATTCAGCTTTTTGACGGTTACGCTTCACGCAAATCAGAACGTCACCGGCTTGGCAATGACCACGCTTGGTATTGGAATCTCCGACTTTATTATCGCAAACGTGGACGACTATAAGTTTACGGCAGGCGCAAAGTTCTTCAACGCGCATTTGCCATTTGCGGACAGTCTTGGAAAATTTGGCGAGTTGTTCTTCTCCTACGGAATTATGATTTATCTTTCTATTGCCGTAGCGATCGTTACCTCGTACGTGATCAACAAGACCAAGGTCGGTCTGCATCTCCGCGCAGTTGGAGAAAATCCCGCAACGGCGGACGCAGCGGGTATTAACGTAACAAAATACAGATATGTTTCTACCTGTGTGGGGTGTGCGATTGCCAGCTTGGGCGGCCTTGTTTTCGTTATGGATTATCTGAACGGAAACTGGGAATACGTTATTGATGCGATTGGTTGGCTGTGCGTTGCTCTTGTTATTTTCACAACGTGGAAGCCTGTTTTCGGTATTTTCTGTTCCATTATATTCGGCGCCTTTTACGTAGCGGCAGAATATATCCCCGGAATCGGACTTGCCATGAAGGAGCTCTTTAAGATGCTGCCTTACGTTGTTACTACCGTCGTTCTGATTGCGATCAGTATGCGAAACAGACGGGAGGATCAACCGCCCGCATCACTTGGACTCTCTTATTTCCGAGAAGAAAGATAATCAAAAAAGCAGTAAGCGTTGCTTACTGCTTTTTACTTTTTAAGCCGAAGTGTGATTTTGTCCGAGCCGTAAACGACATGCGTGTTTGCTACTGACTCGGGCGCGAGGAAGGAAAGAACGGTTTCGTCAAAAACGAAGAGATATTCCGAGCCGCACAAGCGTTCACACGAAATCGGCACTTTTGTTTTTGGTCCGTGCGTTCCTAAAATGGTGTAGTCGGAGTCTGATAGCTCGGTTAGAGGAAGATCTGCCTCGTGAGCAGATTCGGCGAGGTAGGAAACGTGGCCTCCAAAGGCAGAAACGGTAAGCGCGAAGGTTGGGTGTGTTGATCGCTTCAGATACACAGGACTTGTGAGGGTAAGCGAGATCTCCTTTGTGAGAGATAGCTCCTTGTTGCGGTCAAACAAAACCACGTGAACGTCCTTCTTCTTGGCTACATCAATCAACGAATACAGAATATAATATTCGTCCGAGTTTTCGGGAAAAGGAAGATACAGATTCCGAATGACATACTTGTCCGCATTGCGGGCGAAGGTGGTGATATGCCGCGTGTGATAGTGAGTCAAGACAAGGGCGGACACCTCTACGTGACACCGTTCTCTTGTAAGGGATGTGGCATCGTATAGGCATTGATTTGCCCCGGTTGAAATATCGCAAATGATCGCATCGGACGCAGTTGTCAGAACCAGCATTTCGGATTCATTAAAAGAAAGATAGTCTACGGTGAGCGTTTCCCCGTGCCTATCATTGTGTACGGTAAGCAGTCCAATGAAGAGAAAGGTCGCTATAATAGGGACAAGCGGGATCCAAAGCTTTTTGCGAAGGGGCAGGATCAAAAGAAGAAAAAGGAGGAGCGCTGCAGGAATGATGAGAAAGGGAACAAACGGATAATTCAGCGAAACGGTGATACCGCTTGGCTTTGTCGTCAAAGAAATGATGACTTCAACGAGAGTGCAAATCAATTGGCAGATCACGGAGAAGAGCGGGGATAAAAATGCCAAAATGGCAACCAGTGAAGAAAGCAGAAGCAAAGGGGCAAGGAACAGAAGAACGGTTATCAAGGGAGATATGATAAGCGTTGACGGAACCGAGAGCAAGGAAAGCTCATCAAAGCAAAGGCACATCGGAAGGCAGACAAAAATATTGGCAAAAAGAGAAACGATAATTGCGGAAAGAAACGATGTCAAAATTTTTTCGGTTCTCTTGCGGATCCGGCTCTCATGGAGCCGCTTTGCCAGCTTTTTGGTAAAGTAGGAGGAAACAAGAATGCCCAAAACGGCAAGAAAGGACATCCACAAGCCTATGTCCCATACTGCCGACGGAGAGGAAAGAAGAATAAAAAACAAGGAAAAGAACAGAGAAGTAACGGTGTCGTTTTGGCTTCCCGACAAGAAGGCTATGTAAACGAAAGCCACCATAATGAAGGCTCGGACCGTGGACAGGGAGAAGCCGGTGAGCGCTGTGTAGAAGAATGCCGCCAGCAGGACGAGCACACACCGTCTTCTTTTCTTTGGGATCAATAAGCGAAGACAGGTGTCCAGGATCGAAACGAGAATCGAAAGGTGCATTCCGCTGATTGCCAGAACATGAGATAATCCCGCACGCCTGAAATCACGGAGGAGATCATCGCGCAGCGCGGTGCGGTTTCCTAAGAAAATTGCCGATAGCATTTCGGCGGTATCCTCGTCGGTAACGGTGTGGAAGGCATCGCAGAGGTGCGTGTTCAGCCTCATCATTTGCCCCGTAAAGCCGAGAGGTGCAGATCCAACCACAGATAACGTATTTTCCTCAGAGGTTAAATGAAAGAAAATTCCTCGTGCGCGGTAATAGTCGGTGCTGAGCTCGCTATCCTCTATGCGCGCAGGACGAACGGCGCCGCTGATAACGTTACCCGCTTGAAATTCGGAGGGATATTCACACGAAAGAATTCCGTCAAGCGAAGCACCGTTATGCGTAAACCGCACCTGATAGGTGGAGAAGGACGAGGAAGAAGACATCGAAGAAAGTACGGTCATTTCCAGTTCGAGTTCCTGCTCCGACGTCGGTGACAAAGCCTCCCGTTTCGTATCGATCCTTGAAAAGGCGCTCAATAAGGCAAGTGCCGAAAAAAGAAAACAAAGTGATGCAGTGAGCGCTTTTGCTCTCGCTTTTTTGACGGCAAGACAAAGCACGGTAAGAACAAACGAAAGACAAATAAGAAGAAGACCGATCCAAAGCTTGTCCTTGGAATCCAAAAAGCAGCCGCCAAGAGAAGCGACTGCAAATAGACAGCAGAATAAGGCAAGCGGTCTACGGCAAAAGAGATTCATAACGAGTCAATATATTTAATTTCGCATTCCAGGCGAACGGAGTATGCTCGGTTGACCTCGTCCTGAACGTGGCGGATAAGGCGCATAACGTCGTCCGCAGTCGCACCGCCTCGATTGACAATAAATCCCGCGTGCTTCTCGGAAACCTCGGCGCCGCCGATCCGATATCCCTTCAGCCCGCAGTTTTCAATCAGTTCACCCGCGTAATATCCGACAGGGCGCTTGAAAATACTTCCTGCGCTGGGGAAGTTCAAGGGCTGTTTTTCCTTGCGGGAACGGGCGTGCTCATTCATCGTCGTTGCGATGGTGTCCTTGTTGCCCGGCGTCAACTTCAGCATCGCCGCAAGGATGACGAGATGCGGATTTTTTGTGTAGATGCTATGGCGGTAGGTGAATTCGTGTTCCTCAAGATCGATCTTTCGGATGGTGTCGTTTTTTGTGTCCAAGCAAATGGAGGACACAATTACGTCAGACAAGCTTCCGCCGTAGGCGCCCGCGTTCATAAAGACACCGCCACCGAGCGTGCCGGGGATCCCGTAGGCAAACTCAAGCCCTGTAAGCCCTGCCTTTTGCGCTTCGACGGCAAGGCGTGTGATCGATGCGCCGCAGTCGGCTTTGATAATATCGCCCTCGATCGAATATTTTTTCATTTCCGTGGTAACAATGACCAGACCGTCAAAGCCACGGTCGGAAAAAATCGTATTACTTCCGTTTCCGATAACCGTATAACGCACACCAATGTTTTTGGCTTCCTTGATGGCGGTGATCAGCTCCTCAGCGGAACGGACGAACGCAACGACGGCGGCAGGACCGCCCACCTGCATGGTGGTGTAGTCTGCCATAGAAACGGTTTCACGGCAGGGGATATTCAAGGCGTTGAGCCTTGTGTAAAGCGTGGAGTTCTTAAACAAAGGAATCACCTCTCAAATAATATGTTCAAGCTGGGAAAGGGAAGAGATCGTATACGTAATAGGCATAGTACTCGGAGTGGCTTTACCCTCGGGATTAAACCAACAGGTGTCGATTCCCGACTGGACGCCGCCCAAAATATCGGAGGAGAGTGAATCTCCCACGATCAAAGCCGTTTCTTTCTTGAAACCGCTGATGTGGCTTGCCACGTAATCGAAGAAAACGGGATCGGGCTTTTCTACTCCGATTTCCTCGGAAATAAACACCCCTTTTAAAAGGGGAAGGATCGGTGACGCGCCGAACCGTCCGCTTTGAATGTGCTTGAAGCCGTTGGTAACGATATACAGGTTGCAACGGGCGGCGAGGGAACGGCAGATCTCCTCAGCACCTTCGATCAGATAACTTTTTGTGGAGAGTGCGTTTTCGTAAAAGCAAGCCATTTCCGCCGCATTTCCAGAAAAGCCGAATTTGTCAAGAAAGTTTTGAAACCGATTGATTTTCAGTGCCTCTCGTGTGACGAGCTTTTTTTCAAGAAGCGCCCACTGCGCGGCGTTGGATTCCGAATAGCCACGGTGGACTTCTTCGGTGTCCGGGATATTGAAGTGTAACAACGTGTCTGACAAGGCGTCGTGCTCGGCGCGCTTAAAATCAAACAACGTGCCGTCTGCGTCAAATAAAATATTTTGATATTTCATAGGATCATTCCTTTTGCGTATTCATATCTCTATTATACAGGAAAGCTCAAAAAAATGCAATACACTTTTTAACTTTGCAACTCTGTACCGAGCCGTCGCAATATATGACTTGATTTTTTGAAACAGGGTCGGTATAATTGAAAATAGAAAAGAAACTCGAGAAAAGGAGCAAGCTATGAAAGAATTAGGACTTCAGATCTATACAGTTCGGGACTTCACCAAGACCCCGGAGGCATTGGCGGAAACGATGAAAAAAATCCGCGAGATCGGATATACGTCGATTCAGACGGCAGGATCCCCCAAAACGGTTGAGGAAGCAAAGGCGTATAAAGCGGCGGCTGACGCGGCAGGCCTTTCTATTTGCGGAACCCACATCAGCTGGCAGCTGATCTGCGAGGATATTGATACGGTGATCGAGATCCATAAGATTCTCGATACCACCAATGTGGGCGTTGGTGCAATGCCGGTGGAATCCAGAGGCTCCAAAGCGGATCTTATGGTGTTCATTGAAACGGCGAATAAGGTGGCGGAGCGACTGGCGAAGGAGGGAATGAAGTTCACCTATCACAATCATAGCTTTGAATTCAAAAAGTATGACGGTGTCACGATGATGGACTCCTTGATCGAGGGCTTTGACCCCCGTATCACCTTTGTCCTGGACGTATATTGGCTTCAGCACGGCGGTTGCGATATTCGCAAGATGATGGAGCGCCTTGCGGGGCGTGTAGATATTCTTCACCTGAAGGATATGGCAGCCTGCGGCGGCGAGAAAGGTAACGTTCCGTATATTACCGAGATCGGCAACGGAAACATCAATTTTGAAGACATTATTCCCCTGGGCGACAAGATAGGAGTCAAGCATTTTGTGGTGGAGCAGGATCTTAATTTCTCCACGGGAAATTCGATGGAAAGCATCAAGACCAGCTACGATTATCTAAAAGCCAATTTCATGAACTGATAAAAAAGACCTGCCGTCGGCAGGTCTTTTTCTTTTGCGATCAGATCAGCTTATCGGGGTCGATCGATGCCTTTTGCTTTCGGAACTCCTTAGGAGAAACACCTACGATACGGGAGAAGCAACGGTAGAAGCTGGAATAGCTTTCAAAGCCGACCTCGAGAGCGATCTGCATAATGCTTTTCTGGGAATCGAAGATCAGAAGGTTCTTTGCCTTTTGAACACGGACGTCGGACAAATAATCAAGGAAGGAAATCTTCATTTGCGAGGCGAAAAGGCGGCAGAAATAGTTGGAGGACAGCCCCAGAATTTTCGCTACGGAGTCGAGGGTGAGAGGCTCGTTATAGTGGGATAGAATATACTGAAGAGCCGTTTGCATATAGCCTGTGGTGGGTTTTTTTCCGTCCGGGGAATAGGGATTGCTTCGGTAGGCGATATGAAGCGCCAGAAGAGCCGAGAGAGAAACAGTGTCGGTATGATCGAAAACGCGATAGTTTTCGGTTTCGTAGATCTGGCGGATCAATGCTTCAAAGGCAGGTCGGTCGACCTCGGGGATCGTTCCTACGACGGGACAACGGCTGGATTCAAGGAACTGTCTGACAGAGCCGTCCGTTGCAGGCAGATAAAAGAACATACTCAATTTGTGGACGCCACCTCTTCTTGGAATCACCTCGTGGTAATCGTTGGTGCTGAGAAGATAAAAGTCACCCGGCCTCATGACGATTTTGGTTCCGTTGATGCTATTGACCATTTCGCCTTCCAGAATATATTCCATTTCATAGTGCTCGTGGCTGTGCAAGAAGACCTGTTGCTGCAAATGGATCTGTCGAGCCTTGATTCCGTGGTCCCCTTTATCGGGGCGATTGAAAAAGTCACTCGACATCAGGCGATATTTATCGCCCGGATTTTTGATCAATTTATTATTTGTTATCTCTTTTTCCTTAATATTTTTCATAAATTTTCCTCCGCTCCAAGGATTTTACTGATCTTCCTATATTATATTACCATAAACGAGCAAGATTTGCAATATATATCGCAAAAAAAGGAAAGAAATAAAAACTGTGATGTGATAGAATGAAAATGGAGACAGATATTTTCTCGAATGAAACTCAACATCAGAAAGGAATTTGTTATGAAACAGTTAGTAAAGCTTTTAACACTTGTTTTGGCGTGCCTTATGCTGGTTTCTTCCTTTGTCGCTTGTGGCGATACCGTGGATACTGAAACGGGTGCCAAAGACACGGAAGGCAACCTGCAAGAAACAGAATCGGAAACGGAAGCCGACGAGTACGTAAAGGATGACGTTCCTGCCGATCTTCGTTTCGACGGAGAAACTGTAACCTTCTTTACCAGAGATGACACCGAAGCGTGGTTGTACGAGATGGATTGCGACACCATCATGAACGATACGCTTTACGATGCGATCTACTACCGAAACAAAACGGTAGAGGAGCGACTTGGCGTTACGATCACCACGATCCATCAAAAGGGAAGTAATAACAATGCAGGTGCCTGGAACGATGCGTATCGCGTTGCGGTCAACAACAAAACGGGCGACTTCGATGCCGCTGCAATGTATACCTCGCAGGGCTCGGTTCTCGCTGTTGAGGGCATTTTCTACAACGCAGTGGACTTTCCTTACATATCCCTTGATAAGCCCTGGTGGAACCAGACACTGAGAGAGGAGCTGACCCTCTTTAACACCCTGTATTTCCTTGCAGGCGACATCACGATTTCGCAGGTATATTGCGGTGTAGCACTGTTCTACAACAAGGATCTGTTTGACAAGTACTTCGCAAGCCAGAATATCGACCTGTATCAGCTTGTGGCAGATCAGAAGTGGACTATCGACTACATGTACGACCTGGTAGCAGAGGTACATGAGGATGTGAACGGAGACGGCGTGCTTAACGACGGTGACGTGGTGGGCTTCCTTGACGATGATTTCGCGTCTACAGGTTCTGCATTGCGCGATGCATGGATCGCCGCTTGCGGAATTGATATTACACAGATGGTTGGCGGCATGCCCGAGTACACCTTCTACAACA
>JBGVFO010000095.1:0-17814 GCA_045121195.1 Eubacteriales bacterium | reverse complement strand
CAGGATCTCCTTGGCGCGTTTGATGACCTCGTTGGGAATTCCCGCAAGCTTCGCGACCTCGATACCGTAGCTATCGTCGGTGGAGCCGCGAACGATCTTGCGAAGGAAGGTAATGTTGTCACCGCGCTTTTTGGCGGCAATATTGTAGTTCACGATGCCGTCGAACTCGTCCTCAAGTCCCGTCAGCTCGTGATAATGAGTAGCAAACAGGGTCTTTGCCCCGATCTTCTTGCTCTGCGTATACTCCACAATGGCACGGGCAATGCTCATACCGTCAAAGGTAGAGGTTCCCCTTCCCACCTCATCGTAAATAATGAGGCTTCGCTTGGTGGCATTCTTGAGAATATACGCCACCTCGTTCATCTCCAGCATAAAGGTGGATTGACCCGATGCCAGATCGTCGGAAGCGCCCACACGGGTGAACACCTTGTCCACCACGCCGATACGCGCGTCCTCCGCGGGAACGAAGGAACCGATCTGCGCCATAATGGTGATCAGCGCTACCTGACGCATATAGGTGGATTTACCCGCCATATTGGGACCCGTGATCAGCATCAGCCGATTGCGGTCGGTGTCCAGAAGCACGTCGTTGGGAACAAAGTAGGAATCCTTGACGAACTGCTCCACCACGGGGTGTCTTCCCTCTTTGATGGTAATTACCGAGCCGGGATCTACCTCGGGACAGGTATACTTGTTTTTGGAGGCGACCGTCGCAAGGCTCAGATACACGTCAACAAAGGAGATAAGCGCTGCCGTGTTCTGGATGCGCTCGCTGTTCTCTGCCACGTGAGCGCGCACCTGCTGGAAAAGATCGTACTCCAGGGAGCAGACCTTATCCTTGGCGCCGAGAATGGTTGCTTCCATATCCTTCAGCTCCTGGGTAATATACCGCTCTGCGCCCGAAAGGGTCTGCTTTCTGATATAATGCTCGGGAACCATATCCACAAAGGAGCGGCTGACTTCAATATAGTAGCCAAACACCTTGTTATAGCCGATCTTGAGGGTCTTGATGCCCGTTTTTTCCTTCTCCTCCGCGGCGACGGTATCGATCCAATCCTTGCCGTTGGTCATGATCGCGCGCAGGCGATCCACGTCGGGGTTGTAGCCCTCGCGAATCATTCCGCCCTCACGAATCAGGAAAGGCGGATCGTCCACGATGGAGGCCTCGATCAAGCCGCAAATATCCTCAAGCAGATCCAGCTCCCGATAGACGCGGGAAAGCTCGTCGCTTTGGCATTGGGAAAGCAAGCCCTTGAGCTCGGGAAGGATGGACACCGTTCCCGCAATCGCGCGAAGATCCTTGGCATTGGCAGAGCCGTAAACCACCTTGGTAATCAGGCGCTCCAGGTCCAGCACGTGATCCAGAAGCTCGCCGATCTCCTCGCGAAGCATAAAGTTGCCGAACAGCTCGGCAACCGCCTCTTGGCGGCGAACGATCTCACGAACGTTGAGAAGAGGATGCTCTACCCACTTACGAAGCATTCTCGCACCGGGCGCCGTATGGGTCTTGTCCAGCACCCAAAGAAGCGAGCCCTTTTTATCCTTGGTTCGCATTGCCTCGGTCAGCTCAAGATTCCGTCTGGTATTGATATCCAGCTCCATATACTGACCGTCGTTATAGACGTTCAGCTTTTTGATGTAGGAAATATCGCATTTCTGCATCTCCTCAATGAAGCCAAGAAGCGCTCCCACCGCCGAAACGATGGCGGGCGCACCCGAAACCGCTTGGTATGCCTCATTGTCAAACTGCTGTTCAACACGGGCGTGAGCCCCCTGCAGCTCAAAGCGATGGGGCTGATTTTCAAGCAGAACGCAACCAAGGCGCTCCTTTATGTAATCGGCAAGCCATACGACCTTGGAGGTCGCCACGTTGAGGATCAGCTCGCTGGGAGCATAGGTGCCGAGCTCGTTCTTAAGACGCGCCTCAAGATTGGCGTTGTCAAAGCAGGTGGCGTGTACCTCTGCCGTCGATACGTCGGCAAAGCAAACGCCGGTCTGAGACTCGCCGATGTACACCGCGCAAACGTAGTTGTTCTTGCTTTCGGTCAGCAGATTGCTTTCGATGAGCGTTCCGGGCGTAATGACGCGGATAACGTCACGCTTCACCAGTCCCTTGGCAAGGGCGGGATCCTCCACCTGTTCGCAGATGGCAACGCGGTATCCCTTCTCGATCAGCTTTCCGATGTAGCCCTCGGCGCTATGGAACGGAACGCCGCACATAGGCGCGCGCTCCTCCTCGCCGCAATCCCTGCCCGTGAGGGTCAGCTCCAGCTCGCGGGAAACCAGGATCGCGTCATCAAAGAACATCTCGTAAAAGTCGCCGAGACGGTAAAAAAGCAGATAATCCTTATATTGATTTTTGATCTCAAAGTATTGCTCCATCATTGGAGTCATAGGGCCCTATCTCCTTTCGCTTCTCGCGCGAATTTCAGTGACATCCTCCGCCACAGGTGGAACAGTTATGGGTGCAGTCCGAGGGAAGCTCGCCCGTAATATTGAAGGTGATGGTAGAATTCACGGCATTCATAAGATCGTTGACCTCGTTCTGCGCCTCTCCCAGCTCCACAAAGACAGGATGCCCCATAATTGCCTTGTACAGCTCGTTGATGCGGTTCTGGATAATATCGATCAGGTGTGTGTCCTTTTCGGGCTTTACCACCTCGTTCTCAAGTGCCTTCTGCTGGACCTCGTACTCGATCATCATCTTGTTAAGCTCAGGGGTATCCTTGTACGCCTTCTTGGCGTTCTCCAGTCTTACCAGTCTTTCGTCTTCCTTCAGGGTCTTGCCGAGCAACGCGGCGATCTCAAAAATTTCCATTTTTATATTTCCTTTCTTTTTCAATCAACTTTTTCACCGTAGAGCGCGAAGGGCTCTGCACGGTCAATACGGACGTTTACAAAGTGCCCCGTATCCTCCTCACAGCCGTCGAAGAACACGATCTTGGAATGTTCGGTTCTTCCGCTGTAGATCTTGTCGTTCGTTTTACTCAGTCCGTCGCAAAGCACGCGGACCGTTTTGCCAACAAAGGGCTTGTTTTTCGCAAGAGAGATCTCGTTCTGCACCGCAAGCAATCGCTCAAACCGCGCACTCTTGATCTCCTGCGGGATCTGATCCTCCATCTCGGCGGCAGGTGTTCCCCTTCGCGGCGAGTAGATAAAGGAGTAGATCATGTCGAACTCCACGCGGCGAAGCATGCTGAGGGTAGCCTCGAAGTCCTCCTCGGTCTCGCCCGGGAAGCCTACGATAATGTCGGAGGTCACGGCAACATGCGGGATCTTCTCTCTCATGTAGTCAAGAATTTCAAGATAGCGCCCCGTATCGTAATGGCGGTTCATCTGCTTCAGGATCCTGTCGCTTCCCGACTGCATAGGCAGATGGAAATGGGCGGCGATATGGGGATGCGTCGCCATCACGTCGATCAATTTCTTGGTGGCATCCTTCGGGTGGCTTGTCATAAAATGAAGGGTGTAATCACCTTCAATCGACGAAAGCAGTGCCAAAAGATCCGCAAAATCGCATCCGTCATCGTTGTCCTTACCGTAAGAGTTTACGTTCTGTCCAAGCAGGGTGATGTCGCGGTAGCCCTCGGCGACAAGCGCCTTGATCTCCCCGTAAATATCCTCCTTGCGGCGGCTACGCTCGCGTCCTCGTACGTAGGGTACGATACAGTATGAGCAGAAGTTATTGCAGCCATACATAATGGACACCCACGCGCGGTAGCTGCTCTCGCGGTGTATAGGCAAGCCCTCGGCAACCAGATACTCGGTCTCCTCGGGGCAATAGATACGTTTTCCCTTTTCCAGCTTTTCCGCAATCAACTGCGGAAGGCGGTGAAGCGACGAAGTGCCGAGGACGAAATCCACGTAAGGATAGCGGAACTTAATGTCGTCCTTTCGGTGCTCCTGGGTCACCATACAACCGCAAACGCCGATGAGCATATCGGGGTTTTTCGCCTTGAGATGCTTATACTGACCGATGGTGGACAGCGCCTTCAGCTCGGCGTGCTCGCGAATGGCGCAGGTGTTGACCATAATAAGATCCGCTTCTGCCGCGTCATAGGTCACCTCGTATCCCATAGACGTCGCTATGCCAGCGATCTTCTCGCTGTCCGCCTCGTTCTGCTGACAGCCGAAGGTCATGACGAACACTCGCTTTGCGCGTCCCGTTTGCTCTTTATATACTTGATTGATCGCCCGTATCCGATGACAGAATTGCTCCTGCTCGGCAAGTGCCTCGGGCGGTAACAAATTGGTTTTGCTCATTCCAACCTCTGAATATATACTTAATCAAATTATTATACTATATAAACGCAAAAATGTCAAGTTTACACCCTGCTGATTTTTGAAAAATTTCCCGGGAAATTCGAGCCTCTGTATTGACATTGGCGGCAAGCCGTGGTACAATACAAACAGAAACGGAAGGAGGAAGAAAATATGCCTACAATTCAAATGAGATATCCCGGCGGCCTTGCCAAAGCAGTCACCTTCAGCTACGACGACGCAATGCAGCAGGACGCCAAGCTGATAGAGATCCTTGACAAAAACGGACTCAAGGGAACCTTTAACGTCAACACGGGGCTTTTCGCTCCCGAGGGAACCGTATACCCCGCAGGAAAGAGCCACCGCACAATGACCGAATCCGAAGCGGTACGGGTCTTTGGCGGAAGCGGTCACGAGGTGGCGGTACATACCGTGACCCATCCTTATCTGGAGCAGCTTTCGCAGCCCAACGCAACCTGGGAGGTCCTTGCCGATAAAAAGCGGATCGAGGAACTGTTCGGCGGCATTTGCCGCGGTATGGCGTATCCCTATGGAACCACGTCGGACACGGTAGTGGAATCGCTGAAGACCTCCGGCATTCTGTACGCAAGAATTACCAATCCGTCCAATTCCATAGAGTTCCCCACCGATTGGCTCCGTCTGCGTCCCACCTGTCATCACAAAGCACCGCAGCTGATGGAATATGCTGACCGACTGGTCAATCAGACAACCAAGCGTTCCCCCTGGCTTCTGTACGTCTGGGGTCACACCTATGAATTTGACGAGCAAAAGAACTGGGATGTAATTGAGAAATTTGCCGAGTTTGTAGGCGGCAAGGACGATATCTGGTACGCCACAAATATCGAAATCTTTGAATACGCTGAGGCCTACGGTCAGTTGCAGTTCTCTGCCACCGGCGACCGCGTTTACAATCCCACCTGTCGAGAGCTGTTCTTCTACGAATTCCGCAAGAGCAAGCTGTACTCGGTAAAGCCGGGAGAAACGGTTGAAATTGATGGATAACGGAAAACCGACGCACATTCGTGCGTCGGTGCTTTTATTTTTCAAGACATTCCTTTACGGTATCGATGATCTGCGAATACATATAGAGGGAGCCGATCATAAGAAGGGGGATGCCCTTTTCCTGTGCCTTTCGGAAGGCTGTTTTTGCCGCGGAAACGCTATCGGCTGACGCTTCGGCTTCGATTCCGTGCGCCGCTAAAACGGCGGCAAGCTCCTCGGCGGGAAGCGCGCGAGGACTGTCGATCGTCAGCGTCACCACACCGTCCGCGATCTCGGAAAGGGCGTTCACCATATGATCGTAATCCTTATCGCGGAGAATACCGCAAAGCACCTGAACCCGTCCCTCGGGCAGGATCGCCTTAACGCTTTCCACGCAGGCAGTAACGCCTTGGGGATTGTGTCCGCCGTCATAGATCACCAGGGGCTCACGGGACAAGACCTCAAAGCGACCAACCCAGCGCGCCTTGCAAAGACCCTCTCGGAGCGCCCTGTCTGAAACAGTAAGACCGCCGTCCCGAAGCGCCTCGACACATTCAAGGACGGTAGCGCAGTTGCGCGGCTGATAGATACCCGCAAGGGACAAATGAAGATCTTGATGATCCCGATAATCAAAGGACGTTCCTTCAAGAGAATACCGGAGATTCGCCAACTTGGAAAGATCGGCCCGATACACCTTGGAGTGGGTCGCGTCGGCCTTCTTCAGAATAGCGGCAAGGGCTTCCCCGTTACAGTCGCCGACCACAACGGGAGAGGACGGCTTGATGATCCCCGCCTTTTCCCCCGCGATTGCCGCGTAGGTATTGCCAAGGATAGCGGTATGGTCAAGGTCAATGCCGGTAATAACGGACGCAAGGGGTGCGGGAATCACGTTGGTGGCGTCAAGTCTGCCCCCGAGTCCCGTTTCCAGCACGACCACGTCGCATTTCATCTCCTTGAAGTACAAAAAGGCAATGGCTGTGACCAGTTCAAATTCGGTAGGGCGATCGGTCATAGAATCGGCAAAGGGCTTGACCCGCTCGGTAATCTCCGCAAGAACCTCGTCGTCAATACATTCGCCGTTCACGCGCATCCGCTCGTTAAAGCGAACCATGTGCGGCGAAGTGTAAAGTCCCACGCGATAGCCAGCTTCCGCAAGGATCGACGAAAGCATTGTGCAGAAGGATCCCTTTCCGTTGGTGCCCGCAACGTGAATAAACCTCACATCCCTCTCTGGGTGTCCCAGCTTTTCGCAAAGCTCGCCAATGCGCTCAAGACCGGGCTTACAAAAGGTCCAGTTGATGGCGTGTATATACTCCAATGCTTGCTCGTAATTCATTTGGGTTCCCTTTCCACAGAAGTAATGACGGAAAACTGCTTCACGAGCAGTTTGTTTTTCATCAAAATAAAGAGGAGCGTCCCCTCGATCGCGCCGACGATGGCGTAGTTGAGCAACCGCCACAGCATCAGCTCCCACAGAGGAAAGGCGTAATACGCCGCAAGCCCGAAGGTCTTAATGAGCACCGAGCCAACGATATGCGCCGCCGCCACCGAAAAGATAACGTTTACGGCATAGGAGCCTGTTTTTCTCCTTGTAAGAAGCATCCAGACAAGACCCGAAACGAAGCCGATCGCCGCCGCCCCAAGCGTCACCAAGGGATTGACGGTATACCCCACGAGAATACATCCCACAAGGTCGGCAACCACGCCCACGGCAATTCCCACCGCGGGGCCGAACAGCATGCCCGCCATCATAATGGGCAGGTTCTCAAAGCTGAAGCGAAGCACCTCGCCGCCCGGGATTGCCAGATACTTTCCGCAGACGATGCTGATCGCCACCATAAGGGACGATGCTGCCAAAATTTTAAGTGACGTTCTCTTTTTTTGCATAAAAAATCCTCCTTTCCTCGCCTTCTCAGCAAAAGGAAAAGAGGGATATACCTTGATTTCCATGCGGTGAAGCGGGATGCAGAAACGGTACCGCGGATGACCCTTCGTTCCATGGACAACTCCCCGTCCCACAGACACTTGACGCACCGAATCTTACTCTTCAAATAGTATGGCGATATTATACATCGTTTTCCCCAATTTGTCAAGAGATATACAAAAGAAAACGGCTATTTTTCAATAGCCGTTTTTATTTATGCGTTTGTACGCCCAACAAGATAATCCAACGTGACGTGGTAATAATCCGCCAGCTTGATCGCCGCCCACAATGGCAATTCCCTCTCGCCACGTTCATACCGTTGATATACGGTAACCTGCATATTCAGCATTTCCGCAATCTCTTTTTGCGTCTTGTCATGATCTTCACGGAGGTCGCGGACTCGTCTATATACAAACATTTTCTTTTCCTCGCATCATTGTTTGTAGTTATTATACGAGGAAACACCGTTTGGTATTGACTAACAACACCGCTTGGTGTTATAATAAAGTCAAGGAGGAGCTACATATGAAAAAACACATATTCGAAATAGGAGTACTTTCTTTTCTTGTTCTCACTTTACTTTTCTTTTTTACAGCTTACGAGAACGAGGAAAAAGCCAGTGTTTTATCGCAAACCGTTCAAGAAGAAACTGTTTTTTTACAAGCAGAATATTCCTATATACTGAATGTAAAATCAAAAAAATACATAAGCCCGACTGTGGAAGCGCCGGGCTGATGAATAATGAAAACAAAAGGGAATTTTTTGGTGAAATAGAAAGTTTATATGATGACGGTTACACCATGTGTGGAAACTGTTTTAAATAAAGAGGCACGAAAAAACTCGTGCCTCTTTTCATAATTAAAGCGCAGTTTGCGTATCGTTGGGATCGCCGTTGATGGCAAGATCGTACTCCTTGGACCAATCGAGGTCGCGATAAGGAATGCCGCGATCGTCGGTCTTGATCCACTCAAGCAGCATATCCAGCATCTCCACCGTCCAGGTATTGCGGTCGATCTGAGCCGTGGTAAACTTGTTCTGCGCGATCATCTCAAAGCCGAAATCGTCCTTGACGTGGGTCTTTGCCGCGCCGTCAACCACGTCGGCAACCAGATGCGCGGGAATAAACAGAACGCCGCCGCCCGCGCCGAATACGATATCGCCGGGCAGAATGGTCGCGCCGCCGAAATTGGTAACGGTATTGAAGCCGGTCATAACAAACTCACGGATAGGCGTGGGGTCAATGCCGCGGTAGTAGACCTGAACGTCCTCTACCTGCTTCATCTGCTCCACGTCACGGATACCGCCCCAAATGACGGCACCGCCGGTCTTGGTTTTGGTCTTGATCGCCGTGGTCAGATTTCCGCCAAGGAAGGTTCCCTTGTAGATCTTATCGTACATATCGGCAACTACGACGTCGCCTTCAACGAGGGAGTCAACCACCCACTGATTGTAGTTTCCGTGTCTTCCCTCCTCTGCGCCCTTGGCAAACATAGTCTCATGCAAGTCGGGACGGGTGGGACAGAAGTTACAGGTCACGGCACGGCCCACCAGCTTTCTGCCATCGTTATGTAAGGCGTACATGGGATTAACGCCGCCGCCCACGAACTGGTTTTCGTAGCCAAGCACATAGATGGGCTTCCAGACCTCCTCGAGGGTCATCTTCTTCAGCTCCTGAAGGTACCTGTCGGGAACGTAAGGACGTCCGTCTGCCATTCTCTCGCCCTTCCACTGGGGCGTCAAGGCGATAATTTCGTCTCTATCGTTAAAATGCATTGCTTTTTCCTCGCTTTATTGTACTTTAAGCACCAGATAACCGTAGGCGCCAAGTTGAACGTTCATCGCTTGGCCAAGCTGATAGGACGCGGCACTTGAAAGGACGGCAACCGCCTCTCCTTCAGGGATAATGCACGCGCAAGCCACCGTTTTGTCGGTAAAGTTGCCGAGGATCACATAAGTCTCGCCGTCAAGCTCTCTTGTAAAAGCAAGCACCTGTTCCTCTTTATCGGTGGTAAGCCAGCCGGTATTTCCGTTGTACAAAGTAGGCTCGTTGTGACGAAGTGCGACCAACTTTTTAACAAGATCAAGTCGTCTCTTTCCCCTTTCGGTCAGCGCCACCGACCAATCGATATAGAAGCGACCGAGATGGAAGCGCGTGGAGAAAAAGCTGTGCCGTCTGTAATCGGCGATCTCGTTGCCGTTGTAGAGGATCGGGATACCGTCCATCATAAAGTTCACAACGGTTGCGAGCTCGCCTGCCGCACCATCCGCACGGACGTCAAGACGGTTGTCGTACGCGTCATTGGCAATATCGTGATTCTCGTAACCGCGAAGTTGACGGGCACCCGTGGGAAGCTTTTCAAAATCGATGTGCCAGCGGGCGCGAAGAAAATTCACGTCCTTTTTTCCGTTAAACACATCACGCATGGCGTAGGTCCAGTCAAGACCGTAGTTGGAGTCAAAGCAGGACTTGACAAATTCGCCGCTACGCCCCTCGTTGAGCATCAGGAAATCGGGCTTGATCTCGCGAACGCGGCGGCATCCCTCTTCCCAGAAATCCAGGGGGCAAGCATCGCCCACGTCGCAACGGTAACCGTCAATGTCAAAGCGATTGACGAAATACACCATATTATCCCAAAGATACTCGCGAAGCCCCTGGGACTCGAAGTTGATGATGGGGAAATGATACTCGGTGAGCATCATATTCCCCTCCTCGTCACGCTTGACGAAATCGGGGTGATCCTTGATGAACACGGCATTGGGGCCGCAGTGCATATATACAAGGTCAAACATCACGCGAAGACCGAGGCGGTGGGCTTCCTTGACAAACGCCTCTACGTCCTCGTCGGTGCCATACTCAGGGTCTGTGGAGAAATAATCGCTGATGCGGTAGGAGTTCTTAGGGTTGCCTACGCCTGCCGCCTTTTGTCTTTTGCTCCATCCTTCCTCATCCATATCGTCATCGGAGCAAACGAGAGGACAGGTATACACGATGTCCACGCCGATGTCCTTGAGGTGCGGCAAGAGCTTGGTTGCCGCCGCAACGGTACCCTCGGACGTGAAGGTCCTCATATTGATCTGATAGATCACGCAGTTCTGAAACCACGCAGGGATCGGCTTTGCAAATCCGTCTACTGCAGGAAAATCTCTCATAGGTGCATACCTCCGTCTACGATAATTTCACTTCCCGTCACGTATCTTGCCTCCTCCGAGCAAAGGAACAGCGCGGCGGGCGCACAGTCCTCGGCAAGTCCCATATAGCCTGCCGGAATACCTGCGTTGACCTTGGCGAGATATTCCTTGTCGGCAACGGCGTCGGCATTTCTCGGTGTTGCGATAGCACCGGGGCAAAGGTTATTGATGGTAATGCCGTAAGGTGCGATCTGCTTGCCGATATTTCTCACAAGGCTCATCAGGGCATCCTTACTTGCGGCGTAGACCGCCATATCCTTATGAGGTCTGTACTGCTGAACGCTTCCCACCGTGAGGATGCGTCCGTAGTTCTGCGCCTTCATATAGGGGAAATACGCCTGGATCAGAGCCAGCGAGGACGAGAAATTGATGGTAATTTGAGAATCCAGCGCCTCGCGGGTGATCTCATCCCAGGGGGTTCTGTACTGAACGCTTGCATTCAGCACAAGGATGTCCAAGTCACCCGTTGCTGCATGAATGACCTCTGCCGCGTCGGGATCGGCAAGATTCTTGACTACGTATTTGTCACAGCCCGCCTCTTTTGCGGCGGCAATACACTTTTCTTCGCTGGTAGCACCGTGAATATAGACCTCGGCGCCCGCCTCGCAAAACAGTTTCGCGATGGCAAGTCCAATGCCCTGTGTAGAGCCCGTAACAAGGGCTTTTCTTCCGTGCAAATCAAACATATCGGTCTCCTATCACGACCAGGTGCGGTCGTTTGCCCATTCTTTATCCCACGCCTCGGTGGATGCCCACATTTCGGGATATTTTTCGTGCATATGCTCGGCAAGAAGCTCCTCGTTGAGCGCGTCGATGCCAAGACCGGGCTTGTCGGAAACGGTGGCGAAGCCGTCCTTGATCAGAGGATTATCGATACCGATGGCGATATCATTCCACCAAGAGCAGTCAACCGAGTGGAACTCGACTGCAAGCACGTTCTGAAGTGCCGCCGCCGTCTGGATCGCCGCCATACAAGCGATGGGACTTTCTGCCATATGGATAGCGAGGGCAACGCCGTACTTGTCGCACATATCGCCAAGCTTCTTCATCTCAAGGGCGCCGCCGACTGTCAGAATGTCGGGATGAACGACCGAAACGCCGCCGCGGCTGAGAAGAGGCTCAAAATTCTCGTGGAGATAGATGTCCTCGCCCGTACAGATCGGAACGGTGGTGCTGTTCGCGATCTTGACGAAGTGATCGGTATAATGCCAGGGCGCGACGTCCTCAAGCCATGCGATATTGTAGGGCTCAAGTCGCTTTGCCACGCGGATACAGTCGGTGATAGCGATATGACCGAGGTGGTCGATGGCAAGAGGGATCTCGTAGCCGATAACCTCACGCACCTCACGAACGTAGTTTTCAAGGTAATCCAATCCCTTTTCGGTCACGTGGATACCCGTTGCGTGGTGAGGAATGGTAAAGATCTCGTAGTTCTTGCCCAGCATCATATCCATATCAATGGAGCCGTGCTGATGGTTGATCGCCTTCATGGAATATTTCTTAATATCCTCAAGGAAGCCTGCGGGGGCGTTGAGGCAACCGGGCTCGTCCAGCATCAGCTCAATGCCGAGGTCCATCTTAAGGAAGGTGAAGCCTGCGTCCATTCTTGCCTTAAGAGCAAGACCCATATCGTGACCGGTATGCTTTCCGTCTACGTCGGTGTCGCAGTACATACGGACCTTGTCACGGAATTTTCCGCCGAGAAGCTGATACAGCGGTACGCCGTACGCCTTACCTACGATGTCCCAAAGCGAGATCTCAACGCCTGAAACGCCGCCACCCTGACGGGAATGACCGCCAAACTGCTTGATCCTGCGGAACAGCTTGTCCACGTTACAGGGATTCTCACCGACAAGGCGGCTCTTGAGCATGAGCGCGTAGGTAGCGCTGGATGCGTCACGAACCTCGCCGTAGCCTACGATGCCCTGGTTGGTATAGATCTTGATAAGGGGACAATGCTTGGGAGCGCCGTTGATATTGCAGACGCGAAGGTCAGTAATGCGAAGCTCCGAGGGAGAAGAAAAGGTGTTCACGTTGCCGCTGATGATCTCGTTCTGAGAACAAGCATTTTTTAAGGTTTCCATTGACAAAATCCTTTCTTTGTTATATCATACTTACAGAATGACATTTTCGTACTTTCAGTATAGCATGAAAGACCTGTGATTTCAAGCACAATATTATGATTTTATGACACTATGTTACGATTTTAGGGGGATCCTATGATACGAAAAAGCACGGTTATTTCATCGTCCTGTCAAACCAACGCAGAAAATCTTCTGCGAATCTACGAGTCCGAGGCGGGCTTCGCGCGGCGCAATTTTACCGAGCATCACCATTCTGCCTTTGAGATCTCCTACATTAAGTCCGGCAGAGGTGTATACCGTATTGGCGGCAAAGAGATCGACATTGAGCCGGGTGACATCTATCTGTTCAGCACCAACGAGGTACATTGCATCACCGAGATCCACGACAACCGCCCTATGGTGCTTCTCAACACGCATTTCGAGCCCCGTTTTATCTGGTCTCCGCAAGGGAACGTATTTGACGAGAGCTTTCTGCGTATTTTCTTCGATCGAAGCGAAAAATTTTCCAACCGCCTGGATCGTGATAACCCCACTACAAAGGAGATCGCTTCCCTGCTTCTCCGTATGCAAAAGGAGGCAGATGAAAAGCCCGAGGCGTATGAGCTGATGATCAAGACCTATCTGCTCAACATCCTTGTTCTCCTGATCCGAAATTACGATTATGTTTCTCAAAAAGACGCCCCTTCCCTGCAATCGGAAAAGCTTTTCCGCGTAGAGGCGGCGCTCAATTACATTGATGAAAACATCACCAAGCCCCTGACGCTTGACGATATCGCGCTTCACGCGGGCATGAGCCGCACCTATTTCTGCTCAGTGTTCAAAAAGCTGAACGGCTTGACGCCCTGGGAATATATCGGACTCAAGCGTATGGAGCGTGCAAAGCACCTACTTCGTCATACCGAAGGATCAGTGCTTGAGATTGCCCTTGACTGCGGATTCAATAACATCTCCCATTTCAACCGTCTGTTCAAGCGCGCCACGGGACTGAGTCCGTTGGAGTATAAAAACCGAAACAAAGAATAAAAGAAGGGTGAAGCCTGTGCTTCACCCTGATTTTTTATGAGCCGCAGCAACCCTTACCGCCGCCTTCGCGAATTCTCGGCGCGTGATCCCGAGGCGAAAACTCGTGGGTCGGGAACGGCATGGAATTGAAGACGCAGCAAGGACTTGCATTTTCATCGGGACGGCATTCCTTATCGGGCACCGCATACTCGGTTGCGTTGATAAGATACTGTGCGGGACGAACGATGCGAACCACCGAGAAGAGTCCAATGGAAACCACGAGGACTCGCTCTCCGTCGCGTCCGTCGGTGAGAACACCGTTGACGTGCGAGGTAATGCTCTCGGGGAGATCGTCCGCGCAGCAGCAGCAATTGCAGCAGCAATCGGACTTGACCTCAACAACACGAGCGCTGAGAATAATGGGCTCCACAACCTCCACAACGGCGGTGGGAACGTTTTTCTTCCCGCAGCAGGGCTCGGGAACCGAGCAAAAGTCGTTGGCGTCGGGGTTGCTCTTGAATACGCTGACGTTGCTTTCGCCACCGTAAAGTACTACGTTCTTTTCCACGACCGCGATACCGTCAAACTCCTGCGATCTGCCTGCGCCTACGCAAGCCTCAAAGGTAAGCTTGATATAAAAGCGAACGGTTACGGTATAAAAGCCGCAGTTGAATCGAACGGGATCAATTCCCACAAACGCCCAGGCGATACAAGAGTCCTTCACGCGAACGGACGAAGTATGTTCTATGATCTCATTTCCGATATCGGTCAGGAAAACGCGAACGTCCTCAAAGCAATCTCTGTCACGGCAGGAGTCCAGGATCCGATTGGTCTCAATACAGACCATATCCCGACCGCCGCCTGAAGAAGTGCAAGGAAATCTGTTTTCGGGCATAGCTTTCTATCCTCCAGTTGGTATTTGAGAGGTGTATAACCTCTCCTATACCATACTATGCCGCGAAACAGAATTTGACAGAAAAAACGAAAACAAGACAAAATCAGAACAAGGAAAGCTGATCGGTCTCGCTCAAGCCCTTAAGAACGCCGTTCTGACGAAGGATCTCGATCACGCTCTTGGAGAGCTTGGCTCGGATCTGAAGATCCTCGATGGAGAAGAAGGGGGCTTCCTCTCGCGCGGCAATGATATTCGCCGCGGCATTTTCGCCAAGTCCCGGAAGGGACGAGAACGGCAGACGGATCGCGCCGTTTTCGGGCAAGAACATAAAGGCGTGGGATTTTTCAATGTCGATAGGCAAGAAGCGAAGTCTTCTGGCATAGCATTCGTTGACTAGCTGAAGATACGAAAGGGAGTCCACCTCCTTTTGGGAGGCCTCCTTTTTCTGATTGCGCGCTTCAATATCCTTGATCGTATTGACGACGGCGTTCTTTCCCTGCATCGCGATGGTTGCGTCAAAGCCGTTGGGCGCAACGGTAAACATAGCGCAATAGAAGGCGATGGGAATATAGATCTTATACCAGGCAAGACGGATCGCCGACATAACGTATGCCGCCGCATGAGCCTTGGGGAACATATATTTGATCTTTTTGCAGGAGGCAATATACCAATCGGGCACGCCGTGGGCGGTCATATCCTCCTCCCATTCCGGCGTAAGTCCCTTACCCTTTCGGACCGACTCCATGATCTTAAAGGCTTCCAAGCTATCAAGCCCCCACATGATCAGGTCGTTCATAATGTTATCACGACATCCGATAACGTGAGAAATATCACAGATACCGTCGCGGATCAGATCCTGCGCGTTTCCCGTCCATACGTCGGTTCCGTGAGAAAGTCCCGAGATCTGAAGAAGGTCGGCAAAGGACTTTGGCTTTGCCTCCTCCAGCATCTTCATGGAGAAGCGGGTACCAAACTCGGGAATACCAAAGGTACCTACGTTACAGTCGATCTCCTCGGGGCTGACGCCCAGGGGCTTTGTGGACAGGAACAGCTCGTACACCGCGGGATCGTTCATCTTTACGTCCATAACGCTGGTATCGCTGAAGCGCTCCAGATATTTATACTTGGTAGGAATATCGTGTCCCAGCTCGTCCAGCTTCAGGATGGTATCGTGAAGATAGGAGAACGCGAAGTGGGTGGTAACGATGTCGGAATCCGCCTTCTCCGCGGGATGCTGTATGGGGGTGAAATCGTAGACCTCATATTCTCTGGGCACAACGATGATACCGCCGGGATGCTGTCCCGTGGTTTTCTTGATACCCATACAGTTTTCCACCAGGCGGTTGACCTCCGCGCGGCAAAGGCTGACGCCCCGCTCTTCCAGATACTTCATTACGTATCCGTACGCCGTCTTGCTGGCAAGCGTTCCCAGCGTTCCCGCGCGGAACACGTTCTCCGCACCGAACAGCTCCTCGGTATATTTATGAACGCGACCTTGCACGTCACCCGAGAAGTTCAGGTCAATATCGGGAGATTTATCGCCCTTGAATCCAAGGAAGGTCTCAAAGGGGATATCGTGACCGTCAGCAAGATATTTGGTTCCGCACTCGGGGCAGACTGCGTCTGGCAGGTCAAAGCCCGATCCGTAGGAGCCGTCTGTAAAGAACTGCGAATGCTTACAGTTGGGACAATAGTAGTGAGGCGGAAGCGGATTGACCTCCGAAATACCCGCCATAGATGCGACGAAGGAGGATCCTACCGATCCGCGGGAGCCTACCAGGTATCCCTGCTGCTCACTGAACCACACCAACTTCTGGGCGATCATATAAAGAACCGCGAAGCCGTTTGTGATGATCGAATTCAGCTCCTTGGAAAGGCGTTTTTCCACGATTTCGGGAAGCGGATCGCCGTACAGCTTCTTGGCGCGCTCCCAACAGATGCGCTGCAGATCCTCCTCGGCGCCCTCCATTTTCGGTGTATACGAGCCCTTCGGGATCGGACGGACGTCGGGATCGATCATATCGGCGATCTTATTGGTATTGGTGACAACGACCTCATACGCCTTTTCCTCACCAAGGTAGCTGAACTCCTCCAGCATCTCGTCTGTGGTTCGGTAATACAGCCCGATATCCCGATCGGCATCCTTAAACTTCATGCTGGCAAGCAGGATCTTGCGGTAAAGCTCATCCTCCGAATTCAGGAAATGGGCGTCACAGGTAGCCACTACGGGCTTGTTGTACTTTTCACCCAATGCTACGATACGGCGATTCAGGTTTCGCAAGCCCTCGTCATCCGCGATGGTCCCCTCCGCAACAAGGAAACGGTTGTTACAGATCGGCTGGATCTCCAGATAATCGTAGAAATTCACGAGCTCCTCGATCTCTGCCTCGGGCTTATTCTCGATGATTGCACGCACAAGCTCTCCTGCTTCACAGGCAGAACCGACGATCAAGCCCTCTCGATGCTTTTCCAGCTCGGATTTGGGGATACGGGGAAACCTACGGAAATAATTCAGATAGCTGTAAGAAACCAGCTTATAAAGGTTTTTGAGTCCGACCTTATCCTTCACCAAAAGGATCTGATGGTAGGTAGGAAGCTTCAAAGGATCGGACTTGGCACGCATTTCGTTATGCAGATCCTCAAAGCCGCGCATATCACTTTCCCGCATTTTATCGATCATACAGAATACGATATGCGCCAGCATCTCCGCGTCATCACACGCGCGGTGATGGTTGAACTGTCCAAGTTCAAAATACTTGGCCAGCACGTCAAGCTTATGGCTCTTCAGCTCGGGATTCAGAAAACGGGAGAGCGCAAGGGTATCCATATAGGTGTTTCCGAAAGGAAGACCTGCCTGCTCCGCGAAATGTCGGATAAAGCCGATATCGAAATTGGCGTTGTGGGCGATCAGCATATCCTCACCGACAAAAGCAAGGAATGCTTGAAGTGCCTCGGGATAAAGGGGGGCATCTGTCACCATTTCATCGGTAATGCCCGTCAGCTTCACGATCTCTTCGGGAATCGGAATCTCGGGATTAACAAAGGTATTAAAACGATCCAGCACCTGTCCACCCTTGATCTTCACCGCACCGATCTCGGTGATCATGCAATTAAGAACCGATAGACCCGTCGTTTCAATATCAAAGACTACCATCTCGTCCTCAAAGGAGGGGCGCTTGCTACCCGTTACGGCGCTGGCACTATCGTTGACGAAATACGCTTCCACACCGTAGATCACCTTGATATCGCCGATCTTTTCCGCCGTCAGCATGGCATCGGGGAAGCCCTGCAGATTTCCGTGGTCGGTGATCGCAACGGCGGAGTGCCCCCACGCCTTTGCCGTCTTAACCGCCACGTCGGCAGGGATCAGTGCGTCCATAGTAGACATATTGGTATGAAGATGAAGCTCAACGCGCTTCTTCTCCGCGGTATCCTTCCGCTTCTTACGGGAAACGAGG
>JBGVFO010000094.1:0-4963 GCA_045121195.1 Eubacteriales bacterium | reverse complement strand
CAATTATAAAATTGGTGAAATCCTTCTGTGGTGAGGATTTGAGCGTAGCCATGAACAAAATCAAATTTCATCATTTTCGGGGCGCCGAGGACGTCGCCCCCTACGGTGTTAGATATTTTCGTTCGTTTTGTACGTAGCCGTGACACACCGATAAACATCAATTTTGATTTAGAAAACAAAGCTATCTCCGCCAAAATTTACGCCCCATATTCCCTGTCCGCACGGGGAAAAATGACATTGCAAGGTAAAATCAATCCGAGAAACGGCTGCGCAAAAAACAAAAAAGGAACAGCAAATTATGAGAAAACAACGTAAGGTCGCATTCTTCCGCCTGCTGGCGGTGATCGCGGCAACCGTTCTCGTGCTTGCCACCGCGGCGCTCCCCACCCTTGCGATGGGCTTCGGCGGCTCGGGCAACAGCGTGGGCGGACAAAACAAAAGCTTCATCGGCAGAACCGCCGATTCTATTGAAAGCGGTGCCGAGAGCATCGCGGACGATCTTGTCGATCTTCCTAACGGTATGGGCTCCGACACGGGCTCCGTTACCGATGACAATAACGGACCCGCCGACACCAACATGGACAACGAAGGCTTGCTTGGTGACGAAGCCCCCGAGGACGGCACCAACATCCCCGATACCGACATCGGCGGCGCCGTGGAGGACGACGATAGCGACGGTCTTTCCGATCCCGTAGATTCGGACGACGACGGTGACGGCGTTCCCGACGTCGCAGACACCGACGCAGACGGCGACGGCGTCAAGGACGACGACGAAACCACAGGCGTCATCGGCATCGTCATCGCGGTCATCATCGTGATCGCCATTATCGTTCTCGTCATCGCGGTCATTCCCCGCTCCAGAAGGAAATAACAAAACGTGAATCGCAGCACGGACCCTCCGCCTTGCGATTCACCTTTTTATGTAAATTTTGATTTATCGGTGAGTTCGCAGATACGAAGTGGCGAGAAGCAAACCTTGTAGGGGTCGACGTCCTGGGCGAACCCCAACGCGGGATTTTGCATTTATAAAATGGCGAAAGCCCTTTTAGAATAAGGGTTCGTGCGTAGCCGTTAAGAAAATTAATTCGTTTATTTTCGGGTCGCCGAGGATGTCGACCCCTACGGTTTTAGATGGTTTCGTTCGTTTTCGGCGTAGCCACAACTCACCGACAAACATCAATTTGTATTTGAAAACGCCTTGCGTTTTTCCCCTTCTTTTTCAATCTTCCATTGTCAATTTATCCTTCCGCCCCCGCTGTGGAGACGGCGGCGCGATAGGCTTTCGGAGACACGCCCACGTGCTTTTTGAACACGCGGCTGAAAAAGTGGGCGTCGTTATAGCCCACCAGGGCGCCGATCTGCTTGACGCTCATATCGGTGCCGTGGAGTAGGTCGCAGGCGGCGCCCATCCGCAGTCGGATGATATACGCCGAGGGCGGTACGCCCATCTGCCTGTTAAAGAGGGTGATATAACGGGAATTGCTGAGGTTCTCCATACGGGCAAGGTCGGGGACGCGGATGTCGGTGGCGTACGCCGCGTGAATGTACCGCACCGAGCGCACCAGACTCCGTTCCTCCTCCTCCTCGGTGACCGAAAGGGCAACGGCGAGAAGAAGATTCTCCAGCGCCGCGGCAAGCTCGTGCTTTTGCAGGCGGCTCTTGACCTCGAAGGTGTCGAAGATGGTGCGGAAGGCGGAAACGATGCTGTCGTCCCGTCCCGTGGTCACAAGGCAGGGAAGGGTCGGGAAGCCCAGCTCGCCAAGAAGCTCGGCGGCGTAGGAGCCCGTGAAATGTACCCACAGATAGGAGAGGGGCGCCTCCCCCGTGTAGACGTAGCGATAGGGATAGTGGGGTGGAAACAGCACCGCGTGGCCGGCCGTCACGGTATGCTCGCCGTCGGGCAGGGACAGCTCCATAGCGCCCGACGCCATATAGAGAAGATAATAATCCTCCCGTCCCGCCGCGTTGTCGGTGGTAAAGGGCAGATGGGTAACGATATTGCCCGCGCAGTTGACCAAAAGGGGCTGCTCGGAAGAAGCGCGGCTACAGGCGCCAACGCCCTGCGCGGATAGGGAATCGTCGAAGGCATAATAGTATCGGGAATGCAAAGCGTCCTCCTCGGCACAGTAAAAAAGTGCAACTCTTGAATAAAATAATCTATGGACAAAGCCTTATCCTTATTATATAATAATGGTGAAATTCTGTCAATATCAATTTGGGAGGAGAGGAAAAAATGACACTTCTGATTCTGGCGGCAGGTCTTGGCTCCCGCTACGGCGGTCTGAAGCAGCTGGCGCCCGTCACGGCGAACGGAGAATTTATCATCGACTTTTCGGTGCACGACGCCATTCGGGCGGGCTTCGACAAGATCGTGTTCGTCATTAAGGAAGAGAATCTGGCGGCGTTTCGGGAGACCGTCGGCTCTCGCTTCGAGGAGAAGATCCGCGTGGAATACGCCTTCCAGCGGCTGGACGATCTGCCTGAGGGCTACCGCGTGCCCACGGGACGGGAAAAGCCCTGGGGAACCGCTCACGCCCTGCTTGCGGCGCGGTACGTTATCGACGAGCCCTTCGCCGTTATCAACGCCGACGATTTCTACGGCAGAAGTGCCTACGAGCTGCTTGCCGGCCACCTTTCCTCGGTCAAGACGGGGAGCAAGCCGTCGCCGTATTGCATGGTGGGCTACACCCTTGGCAATACGCTGACCGAGAACGGCGCGGTCGCCCGTGGCGTCTGCGAGGTGAAGGACGGCTATCTTGCCGACGTGGTGGAGCGCACCAAGATCACCGGCATGGGCCTCGCGGCGGTATACACCGAGGGGCTTCGCGAGTATACCCTGTCCCTTGACACCACCGTTTCCATGAACTGCTGGGGCTTCACCCCCGATATTTTCGACCGCGTGGCGGCGGGCTTTGCCGCCTTCCTCAAGGAAAACGCGGGCGATCGCAAGGCGGAATACTATCTGCCCTTTGCCGTGCGCGAAATGATGGCGCGCGGGGAATGCACCGTCAGGGTCTACACCTCTGCCGACGAATGGTGCGGCGTAACCTACCGTGAGGACCACGATTCGGTGGTCAAGCGTCTGGCGGCGCTCAAAAAGAACGGAACCTATCCCAAAAATCTCAATCAAGCATAACGGAGGAACCAAAATGAGTAACGCGATTATTGATACCAAGGCGGCACTGGCGGCGTATTTTGCCGAGGCGCCCAAGTCCTGCGAGCCTTACGGCAACGGACACATCAACCATACCTTCCTCGTGGTGGCAGACCGCCGCTACATCCTGCAGCGAATGAACACCACCGTGTTCCCCCGTCCCGAGGAGCTGATGGCGAACATTCTCGGCGTCACCGAGCATATCCGCAAGAAGGTTGCGGAGGTAGGCGGCGACGTGGAGCGCGCCTCCCTGAAGGTGGTCCCCACCCTTGCGGGCAAGCCCTTCTTCGTGGAGGAGAACGGCAGCTATTGGCGTATGTACGACTTCGTAGAGAACACCGTGACCTACGAAACGGTGGCAAGCGCGGAGGACTTCCGCCGTTGCGCCGAGGCGTTCGGTATCTTCCAGCAGCAGCTTGCCGACTATCCCGCCCACCTGTTGAGCGAGAGCATCGTCAACTTCCATAACACCCCCTGGAGATACGAGAATCTTATGAAGGCGGTGGAGAAGGACGTGTGCGGCAGACTTGCCTCGGTACAGCCCGAGGTGGAATTTGCCCGCGCCCGTGAGGAATTCGCCAAGACCCTTGAAAAAGCCCGCGCCGACGGCTCTCTGCCTCTCCGCGTGACCCACAACGATACCAAGCTCAACAATATTCTCTTTGACGCCGAGAGCGGCGCGCCCGTCTGCGTCATCGATCTTGACACCGTTATGCCCGGCTACTCGGTCAACGATTTCGGTGATTCCATCCGCTTCGGCGCCAATACCGCCGTGGAGGATGAGACCGACCTGTCCCGCGTGTCCCTTGACCTCGGACTTTTCGAGGCGTACGCCGAGGGCTTCCTGCGCGGATGCGGCGGAAAGCTGACCGAAAAGGAGATCGAGCTTTTGCCCGTGGGCGCTATGATGATGACCTTCGAGTGCGGTATGCGCTTCCTTACCGACTATCTGGAGGGCGACGTCTACTTCCGTATCCACCGAGAGGGACACAACCTCGACCGTTGCCGCAACCAGTTCGCGCTGGTAGCGGATATGGAGCGCAAGCTTCCCGAAATGCAGGCGATCGTTCGCCGCTTGGTCGGTTGACGGTAAAAAAAGAAAGAAAAAAGACCCCCGCCGAAGGCTTCGCCTCGGCGGGGATTTGTTTTGAAAGTGATGCTTGTCGCGCTTCGAGCAAATGGAAAATGAAGGGTGAAAACGCACGTGTTTTCGGGGATAAATTGATGTTTATCGGTTTGATGTCTTTATCGTAGGGGCGAACAGTGTTCGCCCGCCATATACGGAAAAGGCCCAACGAACGGGCGATCAATGATCGCCCCTACAGTGTTTGTGCGACGCCGTTTTGACATCATAAACCCACCGATCAATCAAAATTTTCCTTTTTACTCGTTCACCACGATGGGGGATCGGTTTCTTTTTTCTTTTCGAAATGATAAATTGATGTTTTCAAATTTTAATTTGAACGATACGGCGTGACAAGCCTTCCCCAGCGGGGAAGGTGTCGCGTTAGCGACGGATGAGGAGATCATCCTGCGTACTGCACAAACGGTTGTGGCAGAAACGCCGTAAAGACGGGGCTTAAGAAACATCATCAAATTTTATTTTGCGGTCAAATGCTCTCCTCATCCACCGCCTCGGCGGTCCCCCTTCCCCGCTGGGGAAGGCTTGAGAACGCTCGCCATTTAGATATCTAAACTCACCGATCAATCAAAATTTCAACGGAAAATTGGTGTTTGTCAGCGCAACGTCTTTTCCGTAGGGGCGAACTGTGTTCGACCGTAAAATACGGCGCGCACCCTGCGAACGGG
>JBGVFO010000093.1:0-3259 GCA_045121195.1 Eubacteriales bacterium | reverse complement strand
TGTGTTTGATGTGACAAAACGGCGACGCACAAACCCGTAGGGGCGATCATTGATCGCCCGTTCGTTGGGCCTTTTCCGTATATGGCGGGCGAACACTGTTCGCCCCTACGATAAAGACATCAAACCGATAAACATCAATTTCCCGCCCTATACACCGAACGCCAGATTGGCGAAATAGTAGATGACGCCGTAAATAGCGCCCGCCACGGTTCCGTAGAGAAGCACGGGGCCTGCCACGGTAAAGATCTTGGCGCCAACGCCCAGCACCAGCCCTTCGGACTTACTGTCGATCGCAGGGGACGCCACCGCGTTGGCAAAGCCCGTAATAGGAACGAGGGTCCCCGCACCCGCCCGTTTGGCAACGGAATCGAACCACCCGATCCCCGTAAGCAGGATCGCCACGAAGATCAGCGTCACCGAGGTAAGCGTTCCCGCATCCTCCTTCATCAGCGAAAAGACGCCCGTGTAAAGATGATTCAGCCCCTCCGCCGCACAGCAGATAGCGCCGCCCACCAAAAACGCCCACACACAGTCCTTGACGATGGGAGATTTCGGCGCGTGTGCCGTCGCGTATTTTTTGTAGGTTTTCTTGTCAATATTCATACGCTCCCTCCTTTTCCTCTCACTCAAATTTTCCCCCGTTTTTCGAAAATTATGTAAAACCTCTTTACAAACGCCAAAAAATCCCATATAATAAAGATAAGAAAAAGGAAAGGAAGGACTCCACTATGGCAACCTTTAATGAATTCTGTGCAAAAGTAAAGACACGCCTGCAAAAAGGCTTCAAGAAATTTTCGGGCGAGGTAGAGAAGGCGGCGGACACCGCTTCCCTTCACATCAAGCTCAACACCCTGAAGGCAAAAACCGCCGAGCATTACGAAGAGCTTGGAAAGCTGACCTATGAGCAGGTGCGCGGTGAGGCATCCGAAGCCACCGAAAGCCGTGTTACGGCGCTCATCGAGATGATCGAGGGCAAGCTTACCGAGCAGAAGGCGATTCGCGACGAGCTTGACCGCCGCAAGGCAGAAAAGGAAGCAAAGCGCGACGAGGAAAAGACCGAGTACGAGGCAACCGCCGAGGAACCTGCCGCAGAAGCGCCCGTAGAGCTTCCCGCCGACACCGAAGCAAAGACTGAATAATCCAATTCAAGAATGAAAATACCCCGACAGATATTTGCTCTGTCGGGGTTTCTTTTGCAGTTCAACCAATTGCAATTTACTTATCTATACAACTACCACTAAGCTCACCGTTAATCCAAACCTTGTCTCCGTCCTTTATGACGTCTCCCATCTGGATTTCCAAAAACAGATGCCACTGAGCCATATCATGGGATACCAATTCAGGGGCATTCTTGCTGATCGTGATATCCCAGCCACATAAAGCGCCATTCTCGTCACGGTGGTGGCGAACATCTGTAATCTCGTGTCGAATAGAGCCACTGCCTTCTTCAAGAATAATCAGCACCAAGTTTTGCCGTTTAAAATATGCCTTGTCATACTTATCGCAAGCATCCAGAAAACCTATTGTAGTATCCGACCAGACCTCCGGCGTGCGTTCCAAGTTAAAAAGCTTTTTGTTGGCTTCATAGTAAGCCTCCAGCTCTTCCCTGGAGTCGATCACCACGTGATAGGGATAGTTTTTATAATTAGAATCGCCATTCGTGCGGATGTACTGTGCTTCAAACGCATAGGCTTCCGGAGTCGGAGACGGAGTATCGTTTGAATGACAGGCGCACAGTCCAAGCACGCAGACCAGTGCTACCATTATTGCGATTACCTTTTTCATACAGACATTCTCCTTTCAATCATTACAATGGCGCTGCCAAATATTTCTACTGTATTCTTTGTTACAAAACACAAATTACGACACCGCCGAATGTTCTCTTGTAGGGGCGATATCCTCGCCAGAAAAACCGCGGCGTTTTGTATATTATGGCGCTTCGAAAAAGGTTTCTGGGGTTTTTATTTTTTATCTATTGTATAATTCAACGCATAGACCCGTCCCATTTCCGTAGAGTCACCGTCGTAGTAGCGCCCCATGGAGAAGTAGAACACCCCGTCGGAATAGACGAAGCTGTTGGCAGGGATCTCGTCGTAGAAGTAAAACAGCTTGGTAAAGGTCTTGCCGTCCGTTGAGGAATAGACCGCGGTCTCGTACCCCGCCTCTTCCTCAAGCACGGTGTGCGCCAGCACGTATTGGGTGTCACCCATGACCATAACGTCGCACGCGAAATCGGACATCTCAACGCGACACGGTCGGAAATCCGTCATATCCTCGGATATGTAGTAGCAGTATCCGTTGACAAAGGTAGCCAGTCCCCCGAAGGTACCCGTGTAGGTAATATCACAATTCCGAAGAAACACCTCGGGCGGCGAGGAATAGTAGCAAAAGCTCTCCCCGTCGTATTGGTAGACCTCGTAGTATACCGAGCTCTCGTCGCCGTTGGTCAAAAAGGCGTAAAGCTCGCCGTCATACACGACAAAATTATAGACGCGGACAACGGGCGTTCCGGACGTATCAAGAGGCGCGCCGTCCATAATAAAGGGCACCTCGGAAAAATTCTCGCCATCCTCGGTCACCACCACGGGGAAGTCCCCCGCGTTGACGCCAAGCCCGAAGAAGGTCTTGCCGCCGTACTCGATAGCATCAAAGCAGTGAATGCCCGACGGAAGCACGCGGTGCTCTCTCCACGTTCCGCCCTCAAGGGTGTAGTAGCTCCCCGTACTCCAATCCCCGCGGGGATCGGTTCCGAGAATACAAAGCGTTCCGTCAAGGATCGCGTATCGCTTGATATGCTCGTCTGCAAGAGGCTCCGGCGAAGCCTTCCACGCCTCCTCCGAGGGATCGTAGGACCAAACGGTGACGGGACCCTTGTTGGTATCGTAGTCGCCACAGCCGATATAAACGTTGCCGTCATACGCGATCATATCCCACGAGCACCGCGCGCGGATCAGCGCCTCGGACTCGTTGGAGTAGGTGGAAAGAAGCGGAATGCCAAGATCACGGAGGCGATTCGTTACGTTGGGGTCCTCCTCGCGACAGCCTGTGGGAATGATGATAAGTATGAGCAGTATGGCAAGACACGCCAAGCGGATCCATCTTGGTTTCATTTCCCTTCTCCTTTCTCGCGCACGGCACTTTGACAAGCCGCCACGTTTGTAAGCTACGGCTATGATACCATATTTCATAGGCCCTGTCAAGAAGCCCTCGCTCGCCCCTCCTCGGGGTGTGTTTCAAATTTTGATTTATCGGTGGGTTT
>JBGVFO010000092.1:0-6633 GCA_045121195.1 Eubacteriales bacterium | reverse complement strand
AATCTACTTGTCTAAAATCAAGAAATATTATATAATAGATATGTATACCCAAAATCAGGATGGTAAATTTTGATTTATCGGTGTGCTTGATATGACAAAACGGCAATGTATAAACCCGTAGGGGCGATCATTGATCGCCCGTTCGTTGGGCCTTTTCCGTATATGGCGGGCGACCATTGGTCGCCCCTACAAACCATCAATTTCGTTTTACAAACTCCCCGACAAACATCAATTTGTCCACTTTACCTCCGCCTTGGCGGACAATCCATAAACTGAGAGGAAACTCATGAACGAAAGACAGAAAAAAATACGCAACTTCTCGATCATCGCGCATATCGACCACGGAAAGTCGACCCTTGCCGACCGTATTCTCGAGGCGACCCAGACGGTAGCCAAGCGCGATATGGAGGAGCAGCTTCTGGACAATATGGATCTTGAGCGCGAGCGCGGCATCACCATCAAGGCGCGTGCCGTACGCCTCAACTACACCGCCTCCGACGGTGAGACCTATTGCTTCAACCTCATCGACACCCCCGGTCACGTGGACTTCAACTACGAGGTGTCCCGTTCCCTCAACGCCTGTGAGGGCGCCCTTCTCGTTGTCGACGCCACACAGGGCATCGAGGCGCAGACCCTTGCCAACGCCTATCTCGCCGTCGATGCGGGATTGGAAATCCTGCCCGTTATCAACAAGATCGACCTGCCCTCGGCGGACGTGGACAAGGTTCGCCACGAGATCGAGGACGTCATCGGCATTCCCGCAGAGGACTGCCCCGCGGTATCGGCAAAGACGGGTCTTAACATCGAGCAGGTGCTGGAGCACGTGGTCAGCGACATTCCCGCCCCCGAGGGGGACGAGGACGCGCCCCTCAAGTGCCTCATCTTCGACTCCTACTACGACAGCTACCTTGGCGTCGTGGTCTACATCAAGGTGGTGGACGGCACCGTCAAATCGGGCGACACCATTATGATGATGAGCAACGGCAAGACCTTCGACGTGGTGGACGTTGGTACCATGGAAGCCTTCGGCATCAAGAAATGCGACAAGCTTTCCGCAGGCGAGGTCGGCTATATCACCGCCTCCATCAAGAGCATCGGTGACACCCGTGTGGGCGACACCGTGACCCTGGCAAGCAACCCCACCGCCGAGCCTCTTGCGGGCTTCAAGGCGGCACAGCCCATGGTTTACGCGGGTATCTATCCCGCCGACGGCGCTCGCTACGGCGATCTGCGTGACGCGCTGGAGAAGCTCCGCTTGAACGACGCCGCCCTTGTGTTCGAGCCCGAGACCTCCATCGCCCTCGGCTTCGGCTTCCGTTGCGGCTTCTTGGGTCTGCTGCATATGGAGATCATCGAGGAGCGCCTTGAGCGCGAGTTCAATCTTGACCTCATCACCACCGCTCCCAGCGTTATCTACCGAATCGTCCGCAAGAACGGCGAGGTTACGATGATCGATAACCCCTCCAATTTCCCGTCCTCCGACGAGATCGACGTGGCGGAGGAGCCTATGGTCAAGGCGAGCATCATTACCCCCACCGAGTACGTGGGCGGTCTTATGGAGCTGTGTCAGGACCGTCGCGGTGAGTTCAAGGATATGAAATATATCGACACCGAGCGTGTGGAGCTGCACTACAATCTGCCCCTCAACGAGATCATTTACGATTTCTTCGACGCCCTCAAGAGCCGTTCCCGCGGCTATGCGTCCCTGGACTACGAGTTCAGCGACTACGTGCCCAGCAAGCTTGTCAAGCTTGACTTCCTGCTCAACGGCGAGCAGGTGGACGCCCTGTCCTTCATCGTTCACGAGGAAAAGGCGTACGGACGCGCCCGCAAGATCGCGGAGAAGCTGAAGGAGAACATTCCGCGCCAGCTTTTCGAGATCCCGATCCAGGCGGCGATCGGCTCCAAGGTCATTGCCCGCGAAACGGTCAAGGCGATGCGCAAGGACGTGCTTGCCAAGTGCTACGGCGGCGATATTACCCGAAAGAAGAAGCTGCTTGAGAAGCAGAAGGAGGGTAAGAAGAAGATGCGCCAGCTCGGCTCGGTTCAGGTTACCCCCGAGGCGTTTATGGCTGTCCTCAAGCTGGATGAGGATTGATAACGGATCTGTAAAATTGATGTTTGTCGGTGTGTTATGGCTACGCCGAAAACAAACGAAACCCTCTAACACCGTAGGGGTCGACGTCCCCGGCGACCCGAAAATGATGAAATTTGATTTTGTTCATGGCTACGCTCAAATCCTCACCACAGAAGGATTTCACCAATTTTATAATTGCAAATCCTTTCGTTTCGGGGCGCCGAGGACGTCGCCCCCTACAAGGTTTGTATGTCGCCATCTCGTCACATCAACAACACCGACAAATCAAAATTTGAAATGCATCCTGCTCACAGGATTGCCGTTTGACGGCGTGGGCGGTTGCCCTTCCATTGTTATAACGAAAAAGGAGAGATATTATGGCTACTAAAGTACTTCCCCTCGGACGGGATTGGCTGGTCCACAAGGGTGACATCGTGTCCCCCATTACCGAAACCGGCTTTATGAAGGCGGGCTTGTGGAAGCTGAACGGCGCGTCTGCCAACCTTGATGAATCGGGCTGGCGCAAGGTACATCTTCCTCACGACTTTGTCATTGAGGGCGACTTCTGCCGTTCCCGCGACAGCTTTATCGGAAATTCCAGCGACATCCCCGCTATGGAGGATCTGGACAGCATGCATACCAGCCGCGGCTCCCTTTCCGCGGGCATTGCGTGGTACCGCCACCATTTCACCCTCCCCGAGGAGGCAAAGGGCAAGCGCGTGTATCTCCGCTTTGACGGCGTATACCGCGACAGTACCCTGTACGTCAATCAGTTCCTCTGCCGCAAGACCCTCAACGGATATCTGGGCTTTACCGCCGACGTTACCGACCTTCTTACCGACGAGGGCGATAACCTGATCGCGCTCCGCGCGGACGCCACCGAAACCGAGGGCTGGTGGTACATGGGCGGCGGTATCTACCGTGACGTATGGATGATCATCGACGAGCAGGTGCGTGTTGCCGAGGACGGCGTGCACGTCATCAGCGACGTGGACTATATCAATAAGACCGCCGAGCTTACCGTGGTGGTCGAGGCGGAAAACCACACCGCCGCCGACGTGGCGCAGAACGCCCGTATCCACATTACCGCCCCCGACGGCTCGACCGCCGCCGAGAGCGTGCTGCCTCTCTCGATTCCCGCCATGGGACGGGCAGAGGAGCGCATCTTCCTCTCTCTTTCCGATATTTCTCTGTGGGATTGCGAAAATCCCAATCTGTACCGTGTGACCGTGACCCTGGAGAGCGGCGCGTCCGTCAAGGTCAATATCGGTCTGCGCCATATTCGCTTCGACGCCGACCGCGGCTTCTTCCTCAACGGCAAGAATATGAAGCTCAAGGGCGTCTGCGTCCATCAGGGACACGGCGGCATCGGCACCGCCGAATTCGACGGTATGCACGAATACAAGCTGGCAAAGCTCCGTGAAATGGGCGCCAACGCCTACCGAACCTCCCACAATCCCGTTTCTCCTCAGCTTCTTGACGCCTGCGACCGTATGGGTATGCTGGTGTTTGACGAGACCCGTCTTCTTTCCACGGGCGATGAGGATCGGGAGCGCTTCGTTCAGATGCTGAAGCGTGACCGCAACCATCCGTCCATCGTTCTTTGGTCTATCGGTAACGAGGAATACGTCCAGTTCACCGAGCAGGCGCGGAAGATCGCCCGCACTATGATGGATCTCGTTCACACTATGGATCCCACCCGCCCCGCTACCGAGGCAATGCTGTTCTGGGACAGAGAACAGAAGCGCGTCCGCGACGACGTGGAGATCTCCGCGCCCATCGGCGACAACGTGGACGTTATCGGCATCAACTACGGCCTTGCCGTTTGGGATAAGCTTCACGCCATGTATCCCGATAAGCCCTTTATCGCCACCGAGATCCGCTCGGCGGGCGGCACTCGCGATACGGCGGCAGACGATCCCGATGCCTGCCATCTTGCCGTCACCTCGGGGCGTATGATCTCGTCCATTCTTGACGGCTCCACGGCGTGGAAGGCGGTTGCTACTCGCGACTACGCGGCGGGTCTGTTTATCTGGACGGGCTTTGACTACTACGGCGAGCCCACCCCCTTCAAATTCCCCGCCGTGTCCTCCCAGTTTGGCGTGATGGACCTGTGCGGCTTCCCCAAGTACGGCTATCAGTATTATCGCAAATATTGGGGCGAGCAGGACGTATTCGCCCTTTGTCCCCATTGGAATTCCTGTCCCTTCGGTGAGAAGCGTGACGTGGTGCTGATCGGTGATTGCCACACTGCCGAGCTGTTCGTCAACGGCGAGTCGGTGGGAACCGCCACCGCCCAGCCTTACGGATACTTCCTCTGGAAGGACGTGACCTACGCGGAGGGCAGCGTTACCGCCGTGGGCTATGACGAGGAGGGACGCGAGCTTCGCCGCACCACCGTCAAGACGACGGGTGCTCCCGTGAAGCTTCACGCAGTCCTCGATCACGTGAGTGAGGACGAAAACGGCTTCCGTTACGCCGTCGTCAATCTTGCCGCCCTTGACGCGGAGGGACGCGTCGTTCCCACTGCCGAAAACGCGGTGCGCCTTGTTGCGGGAGAGAACGCCACTCTGCTGGGCTCGGCAAACGGCGATCCCGCTTGTACCGTTCGTCCCACCTCCAACGTTCGCAACCTCTTTGGCGGACGGGCGCAAGCTATCTTCCGTCGCGACTCGTCGGCACCCGCCGCGACTCTGACCTTTACCGCCGCGGGACTTGACACCGTTTCGGTGGAGTTTTAAGAAATTGAAAAAGAAAGCACCGCAGATCCATGATCTGCGGTGCTTTTGTGTTTAAATTTTGATTTATCGGTGGGTTTGATGTGATGGAATGGCAACGAACAAACACTGTAGGGGGCGACGTCCCCGGCGCCCCGCGACGAACGGATTTGCAATTATAAAATTGGTGAAATCCTTGTGTGGTGAGGATTTGAGCGTAGCCATGAACAAAATCAAATTTCATCATTTTCGGGTCGCCGGGGACGTCGACCCCTACGGTTTTAGATGGTTTCGCTCGTTTTCTGCGTAGCCATAACACGCCGACAAACATCAATTTATCTCTCCTCCAGCACGATGCGGAGGGCTTCGGACATGGCGCGGGAGGCAGAGGCAGTACGAATAAAGTCACGGGAGCGCATGGGAGAAAGGGACAGCCGCAGTGAGTGCTCTCCCCGCGCCGTGGCAATTCCCACGTAGACCGTTCCCACGGGGTCGCGATCGTTCCCTCCCCCGGGACCCGCAAAGCCCGTGGTGGCAATGGCAACGTCGGCGCCGAAGGCTTCGCGCGCGCCCTTCGCCATCGCCTCGACCACCTCACGGCTGACCTCGGTATGCTCGTCGATCAAGGCGGGCGAAACGCCGAGAAGCTTCATTTTCATCTCGTTGGTATAGGTGACGCCGCCGCCCATGAATACACGGGAGGCGCCCGAAACGTCGGTGATACGCTTGGCGATAAGACCGCCCGTGCAGGACTCTGCGGTGGCAAGGGTCATTCCCCGCGCCGCAAGGGTTTCCACAAGGGCGCGCTCCACGCTTCCCACGTCCATTCCGTAGATATATTTGCCCACGGGGCTGTTTTTAATGTCCTCAATAACGGGCAGGGTCATCGCCTCTGCCTCGGCGCGGGTGGGTGCCTTTGCCGTCACGCGCAGACGAACCTCCCCGTCCCCCGCATAGGGCGCAACGGTGGGATTCTCCGCCGATTCCATCAGGGTGCGCAGGGCGTTCTCCACCGACGATTCTCCCATACCGAGAATGTGCAGATTGTGACTGACCAGCACCGATTCGGCGCGGCTCTCAAGATACGGGACGACGCTGTCGTCGGTCATAGGACACAGCTCGCGAGGAGGCCCCGGCAAAAGAATGACGGTGGCGCCGTTCTCCTGCTCCACGGCAAGCCCCGGCGCCGTGCCGTTGGGGTTGGCAAACACGGTGGCACCCTCGGGGATCAGCGCTTGCTTGCGGTTATTGGGCGCCATAGCGGCAAGACCGCCCTCCCGCGTGGCGAAAAACGCCTCGATGGCGTCGAGGGTGGGCTGATGGAGGACGAGGGGGCGCCCCATCATATCCGCCACCGTTTCCTTGGTCAGATCGTCGTAGGTGGGGCCAAGTCCGCCACTCATAATGACGAGATCGGAGCGGGACATCGCCTCGGCGAGGGTCTTGCGAAGACGCGCGGGATTGTCACCCACCACCGTATGGTGGTAGACCGAGATGCCAAGCGTGGCAAGGGCGCGGGACAGATAGGCGGCGTTGGTATTGACCACCTCGCCAAGCAAAAGCTCTGTGCCCACGCATAAGATCTCCGCGTTCTTCACAACCTTTTTCATAGATACCCCTCCGTGGATCGTTGTTTTCCTTCTCATTATACGCCAGTCCCCCTCCGGTGTCAAGAAGGACAAATTGATGTTTATCGGTGTGTCACGGCTACGTACAAAACGAACGAAAATATCTAACACCGTAGGGGGCGACGTCCTCGGCGCCCCGAAAGCAACCAAATTTGATTTTGTTCATGGCTACGTTCAAACCCGTATCACAAAAGGATTTCACCAATTTTAT
>JBGVFO010000091.1:0-2590 GCA_045121195.1 Eubacteriales bacterium | reverse complement strand
CTTATCGCAACCAAGCCGGGCTGGACGATCTCACTTGTATAAGGAGGGACTATGAGAACATCGATCAAAGCAAAAGAAGGCTATATCCTTACCAACGGCGAGATCTTCGGTACCGAGATCTTCCTTGCCGAGGGGATGAGCACCGAGGCGTTCCGCGAGATCACGCGGGAGGAATATGAGGAGAAAATGGAAAACGAAGCAACGCTTCAGACCAATATTCCCACATAAGCAAAGCACCACCCCTCGGGGTGGTGCTTTACTGAAAATTCCTGTTGCTTTTTTCCTGAAATCTGTTATAATGATAGTGAGGTGATGGCAATGAAGGAATTTTTGGAAAATCTGGTAGCCTTTGAAAAGGAGATCAATCTGTTTACCGTGGCGTTGCGCCTGGCTCTTGCAGCGCTGTTTGGCGGTATTATCGGTCTTGAGCGCGGCAGACACGGAAGCTCCGCAGGTCTGCGCACCCATATTTTGGTCTGCCTTGGCGGTGCGCTGACGTCCCTGCTGGGGCTATACAGCACCGAGATCCTCGGATATGACGGGGAGCCTCTTCGCGTAGCGGCACAGGTGGTGTCGGGCATCGGCTTTCTCGGCGCGGGCATGATCATCGTGAAAAACGATAATATGATCGTAGGTCTTACCACGGCGGCAATCATGTGGGCGACGGCGATTATTGGTATTTCTCTCGGTATCGGCTTCTATAGCGGCGCCCTGATCGCGGTGCTGATCTGTATTTTTACGGCGGCGTTTCTCACGCGTCTTGAGCGCAAGCGCAAAAAGTCGACGCACGTCTACATCGAGGTGGACGATCTGCGGGAGCTGGAGCATATTAACGACACCGTCAAGAGCTATCTCGCGCCCGGGTCCATCGTTCAGGTGATCGCGCCCCGAAGCGGCGTGGGAGGACATATGGGGATCGTGATCGTGACCTCCGGTATGAAGAGCTTTGACGAGTTCAAGGAAAAGGTCAAATCCCTCGACGGCGTTTTGCTGATGATCAAGGAATAAAGAAAGCCGACCGTTCGGTCGGCTTTCTCTTTGTCGGAGGTTGACAAGCCCTCGGTTTTGTATTATAATAAATCCGTATGAAAACTCACGGGAGGATAAGAAAATGAACTATGACGTCATTATCATCGGCGCAGGTCCCGGCGGCATTTTTTCGGCGTATGAGCTTGCCGAGAAGCGCCCGGAGCTGAAGATCGCCGTATTTGAGGCGGGACATGCTCTCCATAAGCGCCACTGTCCCATCGACGGAGATAAGATCAAGTCCTGTATCGGCTGTAAAAGCTGCTCGATCATGAGCGGCTTTGGCGGCGCGGGTGCTTTTTCGGACGGAAAATATAATATTACCAACGATTTCGGCGGCACGCTTCACGAGTACATCGGTAAGGAGCGAGCGCTTCAGCTGATGCGCTACGTAGACGAGATCAATATGCGCTACGGCGGAGAGGGAACCAAGCTGTACTCCACGGCGGGATCCCGCTTCAAGACCGAGTGTATGCAGAACGATCTTCATCTGCTCAATGCCTCGGTCCGCCATCTGGGTACCGATATCAATTACGTGGTGCTGGAGAATCTTTACAACGATCTGAAGAACAGGGTTGACTTTTACTTTGATACCCCCGTGGAATCGGTGGCGGCGATGGACGGCGGCTATGAGATCCGATGCAACGGCGCCTCCTATACCTGTCGTAGCTGCGTGATCTCGGTAGGACGTATCGGAAGTAAATGGATGGAAAAGATCTGCCGCGAAATGGATATTCCCACAAGCTCTAACCGCGTGGACATCGGTGTTCGCGTGGAGCTTCCCGCGGAGATCTTTGCCCACATTACCGACGAGCTGTATGAGAGCAAGATCGTTTATCGCACCGAAACCTACGGCGATCGCGTCCGCACCTTCTGTATGAATCCCCGCGGCGCGGTGGTAAACGAGAACACCAACGGCATTATCACGGTGAACGGTCATAGCTACGAGGATCCCAAGAAGCAGACCGAGAATACTAACTTCGCCCTTCTTGTGGCAAAGCATTTCTCCGAGCCCTTCAAGGATTCCAACGGCTACGGCGAGTCGATCGCGCGTCTGAGTAATATGCTGGGCGGCGGTGTTATCGTACAGCGCTTCGGTGACCTCATTCGCGGACGCCGCTCGACGCAGAGCCGTATTGACGAGTCGTTTATCACGCCCACCCTCAAGGCGACCCCCGGCGATCTGAGTCTTGTGCTTCCCAAGAGAATTCTTGACGGTATTATTGAAATGATCTACGCCCTTGACAAGGTGGCGCCCGGAACGGCAAACGACGACACTCTGCTGTACGGCGTTGAGGTCAAGTTCTACAATATGGAAGTGGACGTGAACGAGAAGCTGGAGACCCGTTACCACGGTCTTTACATCATCGGTGACGGAAGTGGTATCACCCATTCCTTGTCCCACGCGTCGGCAAGCGGCGTGTACGTGGCAAGAAATATCATAGAAAACGTATAAGAAAAAAGACACCCTTTAGGAGCGTTCTCATAAGGATGTTTTCGGAACACGGTAGGGGCGAACTGTGTTCGCCCGCGGGAGACCGCAGGTCTCCCCTACGGATACACA
>JBGVFO010000090.1:0-16999 GCA_045121195.1 Eubacteriales bacterium | reverse complement strand
ACCCGAAAACAACGAAATTTGATTTTGTTCATGGCTACGTTCAAACCCTTATCACAAAAGGCTTTCACCAATTTTATAATTGCAAATCCGTTCGTCGCGGGGCGCCGAGGACGTCGCCCCCTACAAGGTTTGTATGTCGCCGTTTCGTCAAATCAAACTCACCGATAAATCAAAATTTGAATGAACTCAAACGAGGATATGATATGGCAAATATGATTCCCATCACCGATCTGTCCGAGCCCGCTCTTGACGTATACGTGCGGCTGACGGGCGCGCAGCTCCGCAACCGTCTGGAGCCCGACAAGGGCATTTTCATTGCGGAAAGCCCCACCGTCATTGAGGTGGCGATGAACGCCGGATGCGAGCCTATCTCCCTTCTCACCGACGTCCGCCTTCTCAATAGCGACGTAAAGGGCATCATCGCGCGTCTGCCCGAGGATCTTCCTGTATACACGGCGGAGCGCGAGCTTCTCGTGGAGCTGACCGGCTTCGCTCTTACTCGCGGCGCTCTTTGCGCTATGCGGCGCCCTTCCCTGCCCACGGTGGAGGAGCTGTGCAAAAATGCCCATCGCATTGCGGTGCTGGAGGGGGTCACCGATTCCACCAACATTGGCGCGCTGTTCCGTTCTGCGGCAGCCCTCGGTATGGATGCGGTGCTGATCACCCCCACCTGCTGCGATCCCCTCTGCAGGCGCGCGGTTCGCGTCAGTATGGGAACGGTTTTCCAGGTGCCGTGGACCCGTATCGGCGAGCATCACACCGACTGGCCCGAGGCGGGAATGAAGCGGCTTCGTTCCCTCGGCTTCAAGACCTGCGCCATGGCGCTTCGGGACGATTCGGTATCCATTGACGACAAGCGGCTTGCCGCCGAGGACAGGCTCGCCATCATTCTCGGCGCCGAGGGGGACGGACTGGCTGGCAGTACCATTGCTGACTGCGACTACACCGTCCGCATTCCTATGTCCCACGGGGTGGATTCGCTCAACGTGGCGGCGGCAGGCGCCGTAGCCTTTTGGGAATTGCGCACAAAGGGCGGCAAATAACTGCACGATCACAAAAAAACGGTTGGGACTTGACACAAAAAATTTTTTGGTGCAGAATAAAGGATAATAAGGCATCCGCCCGCAATCTAAAAACCGACGAAAGGTAGAAACTATGGTAAAAAGAATATTGGTTCTCTGCTTGTGCCTTCTGTCGGTGCTTTCGGTGGGAGGGGTACTTGCTACTTGGGTATATTGCATTGCTCCGCCCGCGCCCACCGGCAGCAGCATGACGCTTGCATTGTCACCGTTTGAATATGCACCCGATGAGGTCCTCCCGGGCGGCGGCTCTTCTACGGGCGAGGTACAGTTGGGCGAAAACCACTTCAAGTTGGTTGATCTCGTTCTGAACGAAGACAGCAAAGGCTACGGTCTTAACATCAATAACAACGTACTGCTCCACAGATATTTGAGAAATGATGGCTATGTCTACTCCAACCAAAAGGTCAGTGGCGGTAACCTGAAGCACATTCTCGACCCCAGCCAGAATACACACAAAATGTACTACTGTCTCAAGAGGATTTCCGACACCGAATATCACTGCTACACCTTCTCTACGGACGAATTGGAGGCCGCAGGAGGAACGGAAGCAGAGATTACGGCATACCGCACTGTTCTTATCAAGACCGACATCTGGCGCGCAACCACCAGCTACAAGGGGAGCGCCCTCACTATGAAGCTTTCCGATTTCGGTCTTTCCGCCGACCCCAACGCCATTCCTTACTCTATCAACATCGACTCCTGGCACGTTAAGCACCACTAAAGATAGCATCGCGCCGCAGACGGTTGTCTACGGCGCTTTTTTTAGATAAAAAAACGCCCCGTCTCCCCGCTCTTCGCTTTCACTCTCTGCTTTGCTAAAGTTTTTTGAAAATTTTCCCCAAATAACTATTGACAATCCAAATGTTGAAGTATATAATTCAATTATAGAACCTCGGTCCACTCAGGCCGAGGTTTGTCTTATTTTTGGAGGCTTATTATGAAAAAACTCACCATTCTCGTAGCGCTCATTCTCTGCGTTACCATCGGCGGCGTATACGCGACCCGGACCTACTCCGGCGCACCCGCAACCACCTCTCACAAGCACGTGACCGAAGGCGCACATCTTCGCTTGCCACGTCTTCAATGCTTCACGGGCTTGATTCAATTCCATAGGATTCTCCTTTCGCGCTTTGCGCGGATATATTTCCTCTTTATTATACTAAAAAACCGCGCGCTTGTAAAGAGTCTTTTCTGCGATAAACCATAGGTTGTGGGGATGGAAAATTGATGTTTATCGGGGTGTTTCAAATTTTAATTCGAACGAAATGGGGGCGCCTCTCCAAGCCTTCCCCAGCGGGGAAGGGGGACCGTCGCAACGGGGGATGAGGAGAGCATTTTATCGCAAAATAAAATTTGATAATGCTTTCTAAGCCCCGTATTTACGGTGTTTGTGCCTATACCGTTCGTGCAGTACAAGGGATGATCTCCTCATCCGTCGCTAACGCGCCACCTTCCCCGCTGGGGAAGGCTTTATCTCGCCATTTTGTTCGTGCAAACCCACCGATCAATCAAAATTTGAACCCCGCGGCGTTTTGGGCACAAAAAAAGAGGAGGTTGACCCTCCTCTGTTTGGCTTCCGATCAGGAAACGACGATGTACATAACAACGACGATCAGAACGAACACAACGGAAACGACCGTGGTAAGAAGACTCAGCTTGCGATCACGCTCAGCCTTACTGCCCTTACCGCCAAAGCCGGTATCCATACCGCCCGCGATAGTACCGCTCATTCCCTTCTCCTTACCGGACTGCAGGGAAACCGCAACTACAAGTGCAACTGCCAAAATCAAAAGCACGATGCCAAAAGCCAATTCCATTTTTATATCCTCCAAAATAGCTTATTCGATGCAAAAAGCACGGTAATTTCATACGTTCCTATATTTTATCACAGTTAACGCCAAAAATCAAGGGGTTTTTAAAAAATTATTTTCCAACCCCTTCCCCCCTTTACAATACGCCCTTTTTATGGTAAAATATAGGTACTTTATAAATAGAAAGGATCTCCTATGACACCTCTCGACTACAAGAAAAAATTTATTGAGATCTACAAAGCCAAAATCAAGCGCGAGGGCGCGGACGAGCTGCTCGCCTTCCTTGAGGGCAGCGACTTCTTCACCGCTCCCGCCAGCACCCGCTACCACGGCTCTCACGCCGGCGGTCTTTGCGAGCACAGCATCAACGTCTACGAATGCCTTTGCGATTATCTGGCGCGTCCCCGTGTCAAGGAAAAGTACGGCATGAATTATTCCGAGGAAACGGTTGCCATCGTTTCCCTGCTCCATGACATCTGCAAGACCAATTTCTACGTGGAAACCACCCGTAACGTCAAGGAAAACGGCGTTTGGAAGACGGTTCCCTACTATTCCATCGAGGACCAGCTCCCCTACGGACACGGAGAAAAATCGGTCTATATGATCTCGGCGTATATGAAGCTGACCCGTGACGAGGCGTTCGCCATCCGTTATCACATGGGCTTCGCCGAGAGCAACAACGTAACCTATATCAACAACGTGGGCAAGGCCTACGAAATGTTCCCCATCGCCTTTGCGGTATCGGTCGCCGACATGGAGGCGTCCTACTACCTTGAGGATGTGGGCAAATAAGGAGGAAGCTATGCTGTATACCATTGAAAACGAATTTCTGAAGGTCGATATCAACGACGAGGGCGCGCAGATGATGTCCCTCGTGGGCAAGAAGACCGGCTTTGAATACCTCTGGCAGGGCGACGCCACCTTCTGGGCAAGCCGCGCCACGGTGCTCTTCCCCATCTGCGGACGTCTCACCGACGGCAAGTACACCTACGGGGGCAAGACCTACGAAATGATCCTTCACGGCTTTGCCAAGCTGTCCACCTTTTCGGTGGTCGCCCATAACCGCACCGCCATCACCATGGAGCTTCGCGCCGATGACGAGAGCCGCAAGATCTACCCCTTTGATTTCGCCCTCCGTATGACCTACTCCCTTGACGGCGCATCGGTCAAGACTGCCTTTGAGGTAGAAAACCCCTCGGAGCCCGATCTGCCCTTCTCCGTCGGCGGTCACCCCGGCTTCAACGTTCCCTTCTGTGAGGGTGAGCAGTTCACCGATTACTATCTGGAGTTCGCCTGCCGCAAGGAGTGCCGTCGCCTCGTGATGTCCCCCACCTGCTATTACACGGGTGAGCTGGCACCCATGCCTCTTGAGGACGGAAAGATCCTGCGTCTTGATCACAGCCTCTTTGACAACGACGCCATCTTCCTCGAGGGGATGTGCAAGACGGTTTCTCTCAAGTCGGAAAAGAACGACCGCGCCATCACCGTCACCTGGGACGATATGACCCATGTTGGCTTCTGGCACAAGCCGAAGACCGAGGCACCCTACGTGTGCATCGAGCCCTGGCACGGCGTGCCTGCCTACGACGGCAAGATCGACGATTTTGCCACCAAGAACGAGATGATGCACCTCGCAAAGGGCGAGAAGAAGAACATCTCCTTCACCGTCACCGTAACCGAATAAGCTGCAACACAGGGCGGAGCTTCTCCGCCCTTTTTTCGTGAAGATCGACGTTTTTTTGCGCTCTACCGACGGTAGAACCGAAGCAAAATTTCTCTACCGCAGGGATCCCGAGAAAGAGATTTCAAAAAACCAACGGTAGGTTGTAATTTTCCGTTTTTTGGCTCATAATAAGCTTGTAAGAAAAAACGCCGACCTTCTGTCGGCGCTTCAAGGAGGCAAAAAATGAACAACGAAACTGCAACCGCGGGGTGCAAGACCCTCTCGACTCGCCACCGCGAATTCACCCGTCTTGAAGAAACGGTTCACGCCGTGACCCACGGCGCAGGTGCGATCCTCGGCATCGTCGGTCTGATCTTCCTCGTTATAAAGGCAAGCACCGCCACGGCGCTTCTCTCCTCCGTCATCTTCGGCATCTCTCTCATTCTTCTTTACGCCGCTTCGGGCACCTTCCACGCCTCCTGCGCGATATGGGGAACGCAGAAGCCGTCCCGCTTCCGTGATTTCACCGAAAAATGCGACCACTCCCTCATTTATCTTCTCATTCTCGGCACCTACGCCCCCGCGTGCCTCTCCGCTATGGGAGGAACGGTAGGCTATCTGCTCTTTGCTCTGGTGGCGACCTGCTGCGTCCTCGGGTTTGTTCTCAACGTCATCAACGTAAAGCGGTTTTCCAAGGTCAGCATGGTGCTGTACGTCATCTCGGGCTGGACCATCGCCGCCGCCATCTATCCGTACTATCGGGCGGTGGGCATCGGCGGTATCGCCCTGCTCTTGGCGGGTGGCGTTTCCTACACCGTGGGGCTTCTCTTTTACCGCGCGCGGCATATTCCCTATCTACACATCGTTTGGCACGCGCTGGTGCTGCTCGGCAGCGTTCTCCATTTCTTTATGGTATATTTCTACTGCATATAAAACGATCCGCAGAAGGCTTCCTTCTGCGGATCTCTTTTTATTTGTACAACAGGGTCCGATCGTTGAAATGCTTGGAATTCAGCTCCTCGGGAGGGGGACACTCGGTGGGCGGCTCCAGGGGGATCGGCTCGATGGCGTCGAGTCCCTTATTGGAAAGAGCGTAGCGCCACTCCGCCTCCACCCACCGGGAGAGCTTCGCATAATGGGACCAGCAAAGATACAGAACGTCCCGCGCCTCGATCTCGCGTCGCAGGGCAACGCCCCAGTCCTCGCCGCTCCGCAGGCTCTCCACGTCAAAGAAGATATCCATATCGGGGCGCGCCTTTTTCATACCCTGAATAATGGTTGCCACACGGCTTCTGTCCTGACTGGCATAGGAGATAAACGCCGAAAGAACGTCCTCCCGAAGCATCTCGAGCTTCTGCTCGCGCAGTGTCTGGCAGGCGGCGATCATCTTCAACCGCGTGGCGATCACGCCGTTAAAATACACCGTTGCCACAAGCAGGATCTGCCGCTTGGCATAGCTTGCGGGAACCTCTATGGGGAAGCTGTAAACCAGATATTTTCCTTGCCAGATCTGTGTTTCGTCACAGTCCGACACGTCAATGTCGGGGGAGGAAAGCGCGATACGGATCTCGGTATTCTCTCCCACCTTGTGAGAACCGCCAAAGGTCTCCTTCACGGGGGTATCCGCCCCGGAAATGATGGAATCCACGATATGGCGGTAGCTCTCCTCGTAGACCGTAATGTCGATCATGGCGTAGTCGCCCTTGGTGATCTGCTTGGGCGCCACGGCGGAAAACTGCACGTCGCTGACGGCAACGCCTGACGGATCCTCCGCAAGATCGTCCACGACCTCAAGGGTGATGCCGCCTGTAGCGGTATCGCTATCCGAGCCGCCGTCGCTCCAGCCACCGTCACTCCAGCCGCCGTCGCCCCAATCGTTATCCAAGCTGTCAACGCTCCAGCCGCTATCGGCGCACTCGCCGCCCCAATCGCTATCGTTGCCTTGATCGTCGTCCAGATCGTTGACCACGGTGATGGTAATTCCTTCGTAAGGATCCTCATTGTCAGCCGCATCCTCGCTGTTGCTTTCCGCGGCGCTCCAATCATCGCCCTCCCAATTCCACTCCTCGTTATCCGTGCTCAACCAGAACGATTCAAAAACCGCAGGATCGTCGCATCCAAGAAGCGCCAGAGAAAAATACCGCTTCAACGCAGGAATGCTGTCAACAACGGATCCGCCCGCTCCCACGAGCCCCCGCAGATATTCCTCGTCGCCACCCGTTCCAAAATGGATCGCCAGACGGTTCGCAGTGAGGAACAGGGTGTTACGCGACTCCAGAGCATCGATCTCACTGCGCCATCCGTCCCACTGCTCATACGCGGTGAAAAAGACTACGATCGGATCCTTGAAGCGGTACTGTCCCAGGCAAAGCTGCTCATCCAGTATAGACAGGGCAGAAGCGATGTTGCCGCCGAGGAAGGTTGAGCTTATGCCCGACCACGTGTAATCGTCAAGAGGTTCAGCGCCGTTTGTCAGAAGCTGCGCGTCGCATCCGTATTCGATGGCGATCACGCAGTAGTCCTTTCCAATAGACACCTTCCGCGCCGCCGCCAGAACCTCGTCCAGCGCCGCCATAGCGATGTTGGTCTCGTAGCTACTTCGCCGGTCTACGACAAATATAACAGGACGAATTTGATCCATCATCTTTCTCCTTTAAGAAAGACCGCCGCAGTCGCGGCGGTCTTTGATCTTGCCAAATTATTTACCGTCAAAGAACTCGATCAGGCTATAAACGTTCTCGTTGATCAGCGCGATCTGACTGTTCATATCCTCATAGACCTCGGTATCGTGGTCACAGTTGACCATACCCTTGTTGGAGGCATCGGGATTGACGTTGGGATCGTTGTCGATGTACTGGAAGAACATCCAACCGATGGACTGCTTGCTCTCAAGCAGACGCAGACAGAAGTTCTGGTAGAAGTATCCACGGTCCTTCTGGGAGGCAACCACCCATCCCGCACCGTCAAGGTTAGGATAGGAACCGCCCAAGGGGGACTCGGCGTCCGTGCCCTTGGCGTAGAACTCGGTTACCAGGAAGGGGGTATCCATCCAACGGCCCATATTGTAAAGGACGTCGGCGTCGATCTCCCACGAGCTGTAGTAGTTGACGCAGTACATATCGCACCAGTAGTCTACGGTGCGGAGATACCACTCGTTCTTGGAGGTTCCCGTAAGGCTACGGGTACCGAAATACAGGGCGTCGGGATCGTACTTCTTGAGAATGCCGGAAAGAACACCGAGGTATCTGTCGTAGATAAAGCCCTGGAACAGCTCCTGAAGGTCGATGTTCAGCTTCTTGGAATACTTGTCAATATCCTCTACGCGAGGCGCCTTCTCTCCGGTAATATTCTTATACCAGTTCCACGCGCAGGCGTAGGAGTATACGTTCATGGGAACCGAAGGATCCAGATTCAGATACTGGGTCAGAAGGGTCTCGGAGAATACGATCTCGTTATCGGTGGTGTAACCGAAGATGCGGCTCTTATCCTCGTAAGACTCGAGAAGCTTCTGATTCTCGGCGTCAGCGAACTCTACCCAGTCGGGATTGAATACGGGAAGGGTGTTGTTGTAGACGATCTGGAAGGGGGTACCCTTCAGCTGCGCCTTGTTCTTGGTAGCGTACTTAGCAACGCCAACGGCGCTTACGATGTAAGAAATACCGTCCTCAACCGTTTCCACAAGAGCGTCACGGGCGGAGGCTACGTTCATATGGTACTTCTGCTGTACCCAGCGGGTAGCGGCGATCGCCCACTTCTCGGCGCTGCCGTAGACCTTCAGCATCTGCTCCTTCTGATAGGGAGAGCCGTTCTGATAGGAATAGTTCAGATGGTTGATTCCGTGAATGTGGCAGGGATAGCCCTCGGGATCGATGACCCACCATCTGCCGTCGATCTTCTTGGTGTAGAAGCGACCCGTTGCCTCCTGACGCTTGGCGGTCATATCGCCACCGTAAAGGCTCTCCTCACGCGCACCCTCGGGGCTATAGCCCTTGATGGTGGTGATCAAACGGGTCTTGAAGGTTCTGAGGCTTGCCGTGGGTGTGCCCGCGCGCGCCTGGGTCGTTACGGAGAAATCGGACGAGGGAGAGGTGATCTTTTGGGAAGAGTAGTCACCCTTCTTCAGGATCTCCTGATACCGTCCGTACCAGGACTGGTACATCTCCTCAGCGTATGCCCAAAGAGCATCGTTGTCGGCCGCGTCCTCGTAAATGTCGGTAATGTAAGACTGATTGAGGGGGCAATAATCGGCGCGAAGAATGGGATGGGTCTCCACCTTGGGGCTCTGGGTAGAGAAGATCTCGCCCTGATTGGTGCGGACCGTCGTCTCCGCAAGACGGAAGCTGACCTCGGTCGCCCCTTTGTCGTACTGATCGAATACGTAGTCGGTTACGTCGATATAGCAATAGCCGTGTACGGGAATGTCTGCCTTGCCTACGGGCTTTGCAGCATCGTACTTGGGTGCGTTGTTGTACGTAAGAGTCGCGGGAGACCAATCGTTGGCAACGCCGTACGCAACGACGACAGCCTCTTCTCTGCCGTTCATCTTATCGCCGTCACTGAGATTTCCGCCCTCAAAGTAGATACCGATCTGAATGCGGTTTGCCTTGGCCAGGTTCAACTGGGTCAGATCAAAGCGAAGAAGAATATGACGGGTGTAGTCACCGGTGTTATTCTTGATCCAAAGCAGCTTGTCAGGGGTCTCTGGCTCCATAACCTTGTCGGCGTAGCTACCGGAGCGAACAAAGCCGTCCGCGATAGCGATGGTGGATGAAACCTTAGCGGTAGAAATAGTCGCCATAGGATCTAACTCCTCTGCAAGAATTACGCCAGACGGTGCAGAAGCGTCGGCGATCTCATTTTGTGGCTCGCTTGCGGCGCATCCGAAAAGGGGAAGCAGCATCAGCAACGCGAGAAGGAAGGCAAGGCTTTTTCTCATATGGATGATTCCTTTCAAAATATAAGAATACGAATACATTATAACACGAAACCGCGAAAAAGTATATAGGCTTTTCAGCATTTTATCTTTAATTTTGTGTAAATTTGCACAACCAACGACCAAACTCCTTCAAAAATCCTGCATTTCCGCCGAAAAAAAAGCCTCCGCAGAGTTTTGCGGAGGCTTCCGATTTTTACTTGAAGTAGTCCTCGCCGTCGAAGAATTCGATGAGGGAGTAGACGTTTTTGTTGAGCTGCGCCATCTGATCGGTCAGATCGTGGTAGACCTCGGTATCGTGGTCGCTGGTCACGATTCCCTTGTTGGAGTTGGACGCGGCGGGATGGATGTCGGCATCCAGAGGATTGTTGTCGATGTACTGGAAGTACAGCCAGCCGATGCAGTTCTTGTTCTCCAGCAACCGCAGGCAGAAGTTCTGATAGAAGTAGCCCTTGTCCTTCTGGGTAGGTACCACGAAGCCCGCGCCGTGGGTGTTGGCGAAGGGCTTTCCGTCGGCGGCAATGGCGTCCTCACCCTTGGAGTAGAACTCGGTGATGAACAGGGGGCAGCCCGCCCACCGTTCCAGATCGTAGAGATTCTGCTCGTCGATCTCCCAGGCGTGATAGTAGTTGATACACATCGCGTCGCACCAGTAGCCCGTAAAGCGCGCCAGCCACTCCCAGCGATCACAGCTGATGTAGGCGCGCACACCGAGAAGCAGACCCTCGGGATCGTACTTGCCGTAGCCGGTGGCGAAGGCGCAGTAGTAGCGGTCGTAAACACAGCCCTTGAACAGATCCAGAAGATCCACGCCCAGCCGCTCGCTGTGTCGGTAGACGTCAAGCACCGAGGGGTTCTCCTCGCCCGTCATATTTTTATAGAAGGTCCACGCCATGGCGTAGGAATAGAGATTCTGGGGAACCGACGGATCGAGGGTCAGAGCGCCGATGAACATATCGTCGGTGACGGGAAGCTCGTTATCGGTGGTATAGCCGAGGACCCGCTCAAGGCGGTCGCCGTAGAGTTCAACCGTTGTCTTTGCCACGCCGTCCACGTAGGTAAAGAAGTCGGGATCGAACACGGGCATAATGTTGTTGTAGCGCATACAGAAGGGACTGCTCTTGTAGACAATGTCCTTCGAGCTGGCGTAGACCGCCATTCCGGCGTAGCCGTTACGAACCGTCTGCGGAAGGGCGCCCTCTACGTACCATGCCTCGTCGGGGGAGCCGGCCGCCGCGTTAAAGCCAAGATCGTAGGAGACCCATCTGGTCGCGGCGATGGCCCACTTTTCGGGGGTGCCGTAAACGCGCCGCATCGCCGCCGTCTGATACGGCGAGTTGCCCTGATAGGCGTAATGGAATTGGTTCAGACCGCGAATGATACAGGGATTACCAAGAGGGGTCACCAGCCACCAGCGACCGTCCACCTGCTTGGTATAGAAGCGACCCGTCGCCTCAAATTTCATCTTCTCGGAAATGATGCCGCCGTAAATATCGGTATCGTAGATCTTTTCCTCATAGCCCGACAGGGTATCGACGATTCGGGTGGGGGTCTTGACCGCCGTAGCGGAGGGAGAGGTCTTTACGTTGACCGTCACGCTGTAATCGGCGGGATTGGAGCGGATCATCTCGGCGGGAGCGTCGCCCTTCGCAAGAAGCTCCTGATAACGGGCGTAAAACTCCTCGTAGAGGGTCTGGGCGTAATCCCAGACTGCCTTGTTTGCCTCGGCGTCGGCGAGAAGATTCTCCACGTAGCTTCCCTCGTGCTCCGACGCCCACAGATAGGGCTTTTGGCGCATGGGCTCGGTGGAGTCGATGGAAAAGGCGCTCGCCTGTGAGCGGGATACCGTATCGGGATCCTGGGTGATACGGAAGGCCACCTCAGCCATCCCGTTCTTGTACGCGTCGAGCACGTAGTTTGTCACGTCAAGCTGTACCTCGCCCGACTTCAGGCTCATAGCCGTAGCTACCTTGCTGTCGCAGGTGGGCGCGGAATTGAAGGTCACGGTTTCGGAAGCCCAGTCCGCAGGAACGCCATAGGCGTGAACGTAGATCTGCTTGCCGTCGCTGTTGGTGCCGCCGTCCGCAAAATCGATGCGGAGATAAACGGTCTTCTTATCGGCAAGTGCCAGCTCGGAGAGCTTGAATTTTACAAGAATGTCGCGGCGGTAGTCTCCGCTCGCGCCACTGAGGGAAAGCATTCCCTTTCCCTTCTTGTCGGAATACATAGACTGATTGGCGTAGGAGCCCGAGCGCACGTAGGTGTCCTCGCTGGCGATCGCCGTGGCAAAGCTGTCCGCGATCATAAGCTCGCCCTCCTCATTTTCGGATTTTTCGCCGCCCTGCATACCGGCGACGGGGATAAGGTCATCGGCGGGAACGCCGACGGAGCCGACCGCTTCCTTGGGTTCACTCACCGTGCCGCAAGCAACGGCGGAAAGCAACGTCAGCGCCGCAAGGAGCAGTGCCAAAATCTTTTTCATAAACTTCCTCCCGAGATCTGTTGTATGATTTGCTTTTATTATAACATAGATAAGATCGATCTGTCTACCCTTTCTCCAAAAAAATTACCGAAAGGTGATCGGGCGAAAATCGGTGGACGCGCGCAGCTTTCCGTTGACAAAACGAAAAAGGTGCGGTACAATGAGGACAGTACGGTAGCAAGAAAGGATACGGCTATGAGATTCGATCAGATGTTTGAGGGTGCCCGATGGATCGGCACAAGAGAATTCGACCTTTTTCCCGTTTTTCGGCGCGTCTTTTCCGTTCGCCGAGGACTTGCGCGAGCGCGCATTCGCATTCTCGGCTTTGGCTCTTACCGCTTTTTTGTCAACGGCGTAAGCGGCACCGACCAGCTATATCTCCCTCTCAATTCCGATTTTGAGGAGCGCGATTTCCCCTCGGGAGAGCGGCTTGCCCATCGCGCCTACGTGAACGAATTCGACGTAACGCATCTCGTTACCGAGGGCGAAAATCTTCTTTCCGTTCTGCTGGGCAACGGCTGGTACACGGGCACGGGACGGGAAAAGCCCTTCGGCGAGCGCAAGCTTTGCTATTCCCTTCTCCTTACTTACGGGGACGGAGAATCCCACGTCATCGGCTCCTCCGAGGAGGATCGGTATTGCGCCTCCTATCTCCGCGAAAGCGCACTCAGCCGCGAGCATCACGACTACACCCTGTGGAACGGGGACGCCTTGCGTTCCAATCGTATTCCTTCCCCGTGGCAGACCGCCGTTTACGCCACCCCCGTGGAAACCGACTATCTTCCGGCGGACTGTCCGCCCGACCGTGTGACCGAGCGTCTTACTCCGCGCCTGATCCGTGAGGGAGAGGGCTTCACCCTTTGGGACGCAGGCAAGAATATCGCGGGCTTTCCTTCGCTTCTCTGCCTTGCCGACGGCGATCTTCGGGTCACCCTTGGCGAGGAGCTTACCGAGGACGGCGCTCTTGACCCGAAGCACGTCTACGGGCAGGAATTCCGCGTGACGGGCGCGCACAAGGGACAGACCGTCGCCCCCGAATTTACCTGGTTTGGCTTCCGCTATTTCAAGCTGGAGGGCGCGGCGCGTCCTACCGAGGTCTGCGTTGCCCATACCGACGTGGCGGTGACCTCCTCCTTTGCGAGCGACGACGGCACCCTCAACTGGATCTACGATACCTATATCAACACCCAGCTCTGCAATATGCACGGTGGCATTCCCTCCGACTGTCCCCACATCGAGCGCCGTGGGTACACGGGCGACGGACAGATCACCTGTCGCGCGGCAATGAAAGCCCTCGATATGAAGGACTTTTACCGCAAGTGGATCGCCGACATTTCCGACTGTCAGGACCGTCAAAGCGGTCACGTGCAGTACACCGCGCCCTACACCCATAGCGGTGGCGGACCCGGCGGCTGGGGCTGTGCCATCGTGATCCTGCCCTACGAATATTGGAAGCATTACGGCGACGTCACCCTTGCCCGCGCTCTCTATCCGCAGATGCTTCGCTATTTCGAGTATCTGGAGGCACACAGCGAAAACGGCTTGATCGTAAGCGATCGGGAGGGTGAATGGTGTCTGGGCGATTGGTGTACCCCCGGTCCCCTTCTTCTGCCCCCGCCCTTTGTGAACAATTACTACTATATCGTGTCCATGCAACGGGTCATCGAGATGGCTCGGCGGTTTGGGCACGAGGAGGACGTTCCCCTCCTTGAGCGCCGCATAGAGGAGCGCAAGCGCGCCCTCAACGCCGCGTATTTCAATCCCCATCGGCACACCTTCCTCGGCGGCGTGCAGGGTGCCGACGCCTTCGCCCTCGATCTGGGTCTTGGCGACGAAAAGACCGAGGAGAGCTTTCTCAAGCGCTACGAGGCCCTCGGCTATTACGATACGGGCATCTTCGGCACCGACGTCGTGACCCGTCTGCTCTTTGAGCGAGGGCGCGGCGACCTTGCTCTGCGGCTTCTTACCGCAGAGAGTCCGCACGGCTTCGGCGCGTGGAAAAAGGACGGTGCCACCACCTTCCGCGAATATTGGGGGACTTCCCGTTCTCACTCTCACCCGATGTTTGGCTCGGTGGTATGCTATTTGTTTGAATACCTCCTCGGCATACGTCAGCCCGAGGGCGAATACGGCTATCGCAAGCTGCTCATCGACCCCTCGGGTGCCGTGTCCGCAAAAGGCTCTATGAAAACACCTCGCGGCGCCGTTTCGGTGGACCTTAGGAAGGACGGCGACGCCTCCCATCTTATCCTCTCCCTCCCCCGCGGCACAGAAGCGGAGGTCGTTCTCCCCTCGGGAGAGCGCCGTATCCTCACGGGTCCCCTTGACGCCTATCCCGTATATTAAGTCAACCTACGAAAAAAGCCTCCGCAGAGCTCTGCGGAGGCTTTCGGTTTTTACTTGAAGTATTCCACGCCGTCGAAGTATTCGATGAGGGCGTAGCTGTTTTTGTTGAGCATTGCCAGTTGCTCGGTAAAGTCGCTGTAGATCTCAAAGTCCTGATTCCAGTCGACGATACCCTTGTTGGAGGACTGCGCCGCTGCGGGTGCACCCTTGGGGTCGGTGGGATCGTTGTCGATGAACTGGAACTGGAACCAGCCCACGTTGTGCTTGCACTGAAGCAGCTTCAGGCAGAAATTCTGATAGAAGTAGCCACGCTCCGTCTGGGTCTCAACTACCCAGCCCGCACCGCCGTTGTTGTCCATAGGCGTGCCGTTTGCGTCAACCGCGTCGTTGCCCTTGGCGTAGAACTCGGTAACGATAAAGGGAATGCCGAGCCACTTGCCCATCTCGTCAAGACCGGGGGCGCCTTTTCCGTCACCGTGGGTCTCGATCTCCCATACGTGGTAGTAGTTGATACACATAATGTCGCACCAGTAGCCGGTGAAGCGCATGATCCACTCCCACTTATCCGCGTCGCACAGATAGCGGTTACCCAGATACAGGTGGTTGGGATCGTACTTATCAAGGGTCTCTGCGCAGACCTTGTAGTAACGGTCGTAGATGAAGCCCTTGAAGAGATCCCAAAGATCGACATCAAGCTTCTCGCAGTACATATCGATGTCCTCGATACGGGGGGCGTCCTCGCCCGTAATGTTCTTGTACCACGTCCATACGCAAGCGTAGGTATAGGGGCTGATGGAAAGGGTGTGGTCAAGGTTCAGGCAGGAGGACAGCATTCTGTCTGCCGTAGCGATCTCGTTGTCGGAGATGTAGCCGATAATATCGTCTCTGTCCTTGTTCGCCTCAACCGATTCCTGTACGCTGGCGTCTACCCACTCTACGAAGGCAGGGTCAAAGACGGGCATTGCCATGCTGACGAACTGGGGAACACCGCCGCCGTTGGGTACCGTTGCACCGATGCTGTTGGCGTAAGAGTTTACGCCCTTGAAGCTACCGGTAACGGGCATCGCCAGCTCAACGTCACGCGCCTCGTCGGAGGTGCTGTGCGCCACGTTGAAGCCCAGATCCTGCATAGCCCAGCGGGTTGCCGCGATGGCCCATTTCTCATAGGTGCCGAATACGCGCTTGGCGGATTCCTTCTGCACCTCGGCGGTATTGACGTAAGCGTACTTAAAGTGAGAGGTTCCCTGAACGTGAACCAGATTGCCGATGGGATCGACTACCCACCAGCGATCACCGATCTTCTTGGTGTAGTAGTAGCCCGTAGCCTCCTGCTTCTCGCCCGCAAGGATACCGCCAAAGCGGTCTACCTCGTAAATGTTTTCCTTATAGCCGTCAAGATCGGACACAAGACGGGTGTTGTGGGTCACGTAAGCGGTGCTTCCGTTACCCTTTCTCGCCGTAACCTTGGTGGTATAGTCGGCAGGGTTGGTCACAACGTCCTCATAGTCATAATCGCCCTTCTTCAGGATCTCCTGATAGCGAGCGTACCACTCGTCGTACATCTGCTGTGCGTATGCCCAAAGCGCATCGTTGGCTTCCTTGTCCTCAAGGATCTGCTCCTCATAGGGGAAACCGGGAAGGGTGCTCTTGGCAACCAGCTTGGGGCGAACGTTGGGGTTCTCACAGTTAGCCGCGCTGTACTTGCCTTCGCCGCCGCCCATCTTCTTGTCGCCGCGGATCAGGAAGGAAACGTACGTTTCGCCATCGTCATACGCTTCAAATACGGCGTCGGAAACGTTGATCTGGAGCGTACCTCTGCTACCCTCAGAAGGAATGGCATAGGAGCCGGCAAGCTCGCCGTCCTTCGCCTTGGGCGCGGTATTGTAGGTTACGGTATCCTCCGACCAATCGCTGGAAACGCGGTAGGCACAAAGCTGCAGGTCGCCACTCTCTGCCGTACCGGAATTCACGCACTCCAGATAGAGGTAAACAGACTGCATACCGGTAAGATCCATGTCCGAAATATCGAACTTGATCAGGAACTCACGCTCGTAGGAGCTGTTCGATCCCATGGTCTTCAGGATAAGCTGCTCAGAGGAATTGACCTCGGCAGAGTGGTTATGGTCGGCGTAATCACCGCCGCGCACATACATAGACTCAACGGCGATGGATCTCACCTGATCGCGGGTCTTATACGCGAGGTCCTCGAGCTCGTCGCTTGCGATCACGGTCTGCTTCGCGTCGGCTACCACTTCGTTTTCCGGCACAGCCGCGCAGGAAACGACGGAAACCAACATCAGCATCGCCAGTACAAGAGCTAACAATTTCTTCATAATGATTTTCCTTTCCGAAAGCTTATATGGATTGTATTTTTCATTTCGGTCATATCCTCATATTGACACTTTGAGGAATCTTTAACATTGTATCATTTTTCTTTGATTTTGTCAACGGGATAACGAGAATTTCGGCAAAACATACAAAGCCTCGTTCGGCGAAGGACGTAGCCCCGCCCCCGTGAAGACGTTTGTTTTCAAATTTTGGTTTATCGGTGTGTTTGATGTGACAAAACGGCGACGCACAAACCCGTAGGGGCGATCATTGATCGCCCGTTCGTTGGGCCTTTTCCGTATATGGCGGGCGAACACTGTTCGCCCCTACGATAAAGACATCAAACCGATAAAC
>JBGVFO010000089.1:0-10226 GCA_045121195.1 Eubacteriales bacterium | reverse complement strand
CATGTAATCCGCCGACAGCAGAAAATCAAACAATAACGATCGTAACGACCGTTTTCCCCGAATACGATTGGACAAGACAGCTCCTCGGCGAGCATGCCGAGCACGTAGAGCTTATACTTCTCTGCGATAGCGGAATCGATCTCCATAGTTACCAGCCGACCGTTACCGATATAGCAACGATCGCATCCTGCGACCTCCTGATCTGCACGGGCGGCACCTCGGACACCTGGATCAACGATGCCCTCGCGTCCGCCCCCTCCGATACAAGACGGGTCGTTCGCCTGACAGAGCTTCTTTCCGAGGAAGAGCTTCTAACCGAGCAATCTCATCACCAGAACACCGAGCATCGTCACGACGAAGTCTATGACGAGCACGTTTGGCTCTCCTTGCGGCTGGCAGAACGGTTTTGCGATGCAATTTGCGATGCGCTCTGCGCCGTGATGCCCGAAAGTGAGAACGAATACCGTGAAAACTGCAAGAACTATACCGCGCAATTAAAGGCGCTTGATGAAGCGTTTGTCACCACGGTCGGAAGCACTTCTGTAAAGACTTTGCTATTCGCTGACCGATTCCCTTTCTCTTATCTCACGAATGACTACGGGATCGAATGCTACGCCGCCTTCCCCGGCTGCTCCTCGGAAACCGAAGCCAGCTTTGCCACGGTTGCCTTCCTTGCAGAACGTGTGGACACGTTGGCGCTTCCCGCCATCGTTATTCTTGAGAATTCAACCGTCGAGCTTGCCGAAACCGTTCTTTCGGTAACGAAAACAAAGCCCTCCCTGATCGTAACGATGAATTCTCTGCAATCGGTTTCGCGCTTGGATATTGAGAACGGCGCAACCTATCTTTCTATTATGACGAAAAATCTCTCGGCGCTGAATACGGCGCTGGGACAATGAGGATAAAAATGCCACAAATCACAGTAAAGAATCTTTCCCTCGGTTATGACGGCATCTCCGTCGTGGAAAACCTTTCCTTCTCTATTTGCAAGGGGGATTATCTTTGTATCGTAGGGGAAAACGGATCGGGAAAAAGGACACTCATAAAGGCTCTGCTTCACCTCAAAGCACCTCTTTCCGGACAAATAACGGAAGGCGACGGATTCTCACACAAGCATATCGGATATTTGCCGCAACAGACACCTGTTCAGCGTGATTTTCCCGCCTCTGTATATGAGATTGTCCTCTCCGGCTGCGTCAGCCGTATGGGGCTTCGTCCCTTGTATAGCAAAGCAGAAAAGCGGTTGGCGTACACCAATATGAAGCGTCTGGGAATCGAAGCGCTTGCCGATCGATGCTACCGTGAGCTTTCCGGCGGCCAGCAGCAACGTGTTCTTCTCGCTCGCGCTCTGTGCGCAACGGGAGATATGCTTCTCCTTGACGAACCGGTTGCGGGTCTTGATCCCAAGGTCACCGCCGAGCTTTATGAAATCATCAATGATTTGAATAAAAAAGACGGAATCACCGTTGTGATGGTCTCTCATGACGTAACCGCGATCCAATATGCGTCTCACGTTCTTCATATCAACGCCGCGCATCATTTCTTCGGCAGCGTGGAGGAATATCGGAGCAGCACCTTGGAATATGACTCCGCCGAGCGAAAGGAGGAGCGCGATGCTTGAACGTCTGATCTCGTATTTTCAGTTCCCTTTTGTTCGTCACGCCCTTATTGTAGGCGTGCTGGTATCGCTTTGTGCCGCCTTACTTGGCGTTACGTTAGTCTTAAAGCGATACTCGTATATTGGTGACGGGCTTTCTCACGTCGCCTTTGGCGCCATGGCGATTGCTACCGTGGCAAACGTCTCGGGCAGCATGCTGATCGTTCTCCCGATTACCGTTCTTTCGGCAATTTTGCTTCTTCGAATGGGGCAACATACCAAGATCAAGGGAGATGCGGCGCTTGCCATGATCTCGGTCGGCTCATTGGCATTCGGCTACCTGCTTTTGAACGTATTTTCAACCTCCTCAAATGTTTCCGGTGACGTTTGTACCACCCTTTTTGGCTCTACACGATTCCTCACACTTTCCAATACCGACGTGATCACCTGCGTGGTGCTTTCCCTTCTCGTTCTCGTTGTATATTGCCTGTTCTATCACAAGATCTTTGCCGTAACCTTTGACGAGACCTTTGTCAAAGCCTCGGGCGTTTCCGCGGGACTGTACAATTTGCTGATCGCCACGGTGACCGCGGTGGTTATCGTCCTTGCTATGCGCCTCGTCGGGTCCTTGCTGATTACGGCGTTGATCATCTTCCCCGCGCTTTCGGCAATGCGGCTTTTCAAAAATTTCAAAGCCGTTGTCGTTTGCTCGGCAATTCTTTCGGTCTTTTGCGCCGTGCTCGGCCTGTGCCTCTCCATTCTTGCCGAAACGCCAACGGGAGCAACCATCGTGATAACGGATATTTTTGCTTTCTTCCTGTTCTGGCTTTTGGGCAAGCTCTTAAAACGTTCCTGATCAAAGGGTGACAACTTTTGTCACCCCTTTTTTACCGCATACCGCCTTCCAAATACCGCATACGGTAAACCTATTGAAACCGACTCCAAAAGTGAGTAAAATGGATAACGGAAGGAGGAAATGCAGAAAAATCACAAAACAGGAGGCTTTATATGAAATGTGAAATCATTCTCGGGACAGAACGTGAAGACTGTGTTCTGATCTATGCCCGAAAAAAAACGCCACTCGTCGAGGAAATCGAACGGCTGGCGCGAGAGGGCGACGAGCCGCTCATCGGACACGCGGACGGAAGTACCTGTCGCTTGACACCGTCGGAAATTTATTGCGTCCTTGTGGAGGACAACAAGGTGTATGCTTTAACGAAAACGGATCGTTGGCAGCTCCGAAAGCGCCTTTACCAAATGGAAGAGTCCTTAGGAGACGCCTTTGTAAAGATCAATCAATCTTGCCTGGTCAACATCAGGCAGATCGAACGCTTCGACGCCTCATTCTCCGCTTCCCTTATGGTGACCCTGAAAAACGGGTATCGGGATTATGTCTCGCGAAGACAATTAAAAGTTGTAAAAGAAAGAGTAGGTTTTTATTTATGAAATACGGAAAAGAATTTCTTCATCGCGGTTTATTATTTGGCGGCTTCGGTCCTATCGTTGCAGGAATCGTGTACTTCATTCTCTATCACTCGATAGAGGGCGTATCCCTGAACGGCGCGGAGATGTTTACCGTTATCCTCTCCACCTATCTTCTCGCCTTTATTCACGCGGGTACAAGCGTTTTCCCACAGATTGAGCATTGGTCAACTGCCCGCTCCCTGTTTGTCCATCTGCTGACCCTGTACGCCGCGTACGTATCGTGCTACTTGCTGAATTCCTGGATCCCCTTTGACCCCACCGTTCTTCTGATCTTCTCCGCTATTTTTGTCGGTCTTTTCCTCGTTATTTGGCTCTCTGTTTTCCTCGCCATCAAAGCAACCTGCAAAAAGATCAATTCAAAACTTGCGTAAGCGCAAGAAAAAGCCTCTCGGTATAACCGAGAGGCTTCTATTACTCATAATAGATCTCAAAGAGTTCAGTAGAAGTGGCGGGGATTCCCGTAATTTCAACATAAGGCTCTACGAGTGTTTCCGCCAAATCGTAATACCCGTCGGCAATCAGTTGGCTGGCAATATCCATCATCGTTAAGATTTCTGCATCCGTAGTCGTTTTGCGAATCTTATAGATCCAACCGGGAAGCTCAAGATTGGCGGTGTTCGCCTCGATACCCTTATATTCAGCGGCATATTTTCTGGTGATCTCCAAATACGTGGTACCGTACTCAAGAGACGGCTCGATAGTGGTTGCCTCCCCCCCAGTCATCCCACGTGGGAATGATCACCATAGGAAAGTTATTTTTAACCGCCGATTTCCACTTGTATTCGTACAGCTCTCCGGTCGGTTCCCCGTTTTTACCGGGCTCGATCAGGCAGAGGTCACCCCAGCTACATCCCATGGAATCAAATCCCGGGTTCACGGATTCCGCATAGAAGGTCAGATCACCACTTGCCAGGTATTGCTTTGCTTCCGCAATGGTGGCGTCGTGATTGGCCTTTGCCGTTTCCTGGTCAACGTATCTTAAATAAACGTCCGTTTTCGAGAAGGCGTGGAGAGCCGGATCCTCGAGATCCGTCCATCCAAACTGTCCGTCGGATACCTCCATCCATTCCTGCGCTTTCCAGTCCTCGTGACGCCACGTCAAGAGGAAGGGCTCGATGCCCTCGTGAGAAGCCGCATAGCTTGCCTTCCACGAAGCCGCCTGTGCAGCGGTCATATCTCTCATGGTAAACTGTCCAAGAACCGGTCTTCCGTCAATCGTAAGGACGGTATCGCCAAGCTTTTCAAGCAGTGCGGTAAGCGCTTCGCCCGCCGCGACCTCATAATCCTCGGGGAAATTCGCAAGGCGAGCGGTCGAGGACAACCCGTACTTGCGGAGCATCGGGGTCGTAAGACCGTCAAAATTCTTGCACCAGAAATTGGTCTCCTTCGAGATCCAATCAGGAGTATCCACATAGTAGTTGATGGTATCTATGTAACACATTTTGCACAACTGCATCATGTATTCCTGATAGTCCTGATCCGTTACGTCATATAGGCCAATGGAGGGATAGTAGATAGGGGCGATGTCGCGTTTTCCGTCATCCTTTATGGTATTCGGATCATGCTTATTTCCTAAATGATCCGAAAAGCCCCATGTCTGCCAAAGTCCACTCTCGGCGTAAGTCCGTGATCGCCCCATGACATAGGTCATCACGTGATTCTCACTTACGCCGCTTGCCAAAAAGCCGATTCGGACTCAACTTCCACTTGAATGTTGTTTCCGTGACCGTCACAGGAAATCCAATATTTATTTTGTACTTGACCGTTCATGGTCGGCACAATGAAGAAGGAATATTCGCTTGCGTCGACTTCCTCAATACCGACGATCTTAAACGCTACAAAATACTCGCCTTCAACACATTCCCATGCATTCAGCCGATCTCCGTTTTCCACAATGGCGCTGTACGCTGCACTGACCGATACATTTTGTGTTCCGACAAGCGCTCCGTTCTTGTAAGCTTCGACAACAAACAAAACGTTCGACGTGAACAGATTGTCAATACCGAAGACGAAGCGAAGGTCAAATTCCTGAGCCTCTCCCTCAGTAACGTCAGCCGCTCTCTGCTGAACGCCTACAAGAGTAACGTTGTCATCGGGAATCTCGGTAACGGTAATTTCCTTTACGGCGAAGCTCAGAAGATTAACGAATGTGCGAATGCTCTGAAGGTCATTATTCTTTGCCCCTGCATTGATCACCATTTCCTTGGTAATATCTCCGTACGTCGTTTCGCCATCTACATATCCGTCCGCATTCTTGATTGCATCCGGTACATTGAAGGTCAACTTCTGGTCAATTGCCGCGGTGAAAACACCGGACGTAGTAAAGTAGGCGGGCGCGTTGTCTACATAAATGCTATACGTACCCTTATTCTCGTCAATAATTACCTGAAGCACGGAGGTGTCTGTCGGAACATCGTTCTCGTCAAATCCACGAACCGCCGTAAGAGGCGTTACTCCGTCAGCCTTGTACAAAGGCTTGCCAAACGCCACATACTGTCCGCCGACTGCAAACTCCACAATATTGGAGACAATGTTTGCGTTATACTTCATAATACGGAGAATGGTTCCCTTGGTTGCGGTAGCGTCGGGAATACCGTCGGCGTCTGCATCCGCATCGGGAATGGCAAACTCCATCTTGACCTCATATTTTCCGTCGGCAAGGGGGCTTATGTCCTTTTCGTTAAAATACGAGGTGGTCGAGATTCGACAACCGAAATCGCCTGTGTCTCTCGAGAAGAAGCCATAAGAATCGGTTCCGTCGGTAACGATCTTCGTTGCGCGAAGATTGGTATGGGAGCCGAAGGAGACAGTCGACCAAGTGTTATAGCCAAAATCAGACTGGGTCATGGACTCCATCTCATAGTTGATCTTGATCAACTCGTTGGTCGGTGCCAGATCGTGAATATATTCGGAACTTGTCTTGGTGACGCTGATATTGTCAAGTTTGTATCCCACGTTGTAACGGTAGATGATACCGTCCTGGAAACCGAACATGAATTTCGCGTCTTCGTCAAGTCCCGCGCTACACATATTGCTCGTGGAAACTGTCTTAACAGCACCTACGAACTCGCCGTTCACGTATACGCGATATGATCTTGCAATGGGATCCACTGCGATCTGAATGTTGTACCATTCATCCTTGGTCAGATAGAAGATAGCGTCAGCTTCTCCATCTGCGAAGGTATGATCCTCACCCAAAACAAGATAGATTCTCTCGCTCGTTTCGGTTGCATCAGCCGCTACCGTCCCGGTGGCACCGATGGATAACAGATTGGTCGTGTAATTGGTTCCGCCGGACTTTCCGCGATAACGGAGCAAGGGCCAATGGGTCGTTCTGGTCGACGAGCCTTCCAAAACGGCGGAAACGCTGAAATCAAAGGAGATGACGAAGGGCGTAGGCGTAATATTGCTTTCGCTCTTGGTTGCCATACCCGTATACATGTTGAGGGCTCCGCCTTGGGGCGCGGAAAGCCATTCATTCGTCGCATCGTATGCGGGCGTGCTAAGCCCCGTAACCTTTTTCAGTTCACGAACAGCTGGAGAATTGATAAAGGAATAGTTGATATACGTCCATTCCTGACATGCGGAACATCTTCCGCTGGTCTCAAGCGTGTGGTCTGCCAATGTTTCCGCATCGGTCTTATAGGTTCTGTAAGAACCGTCAGTTGCCGTCCACAGCGTATATTTCTCACAAACCTTGTAAACATTCTCGCCGCGATACAAAACTCCGTTTTGGTCATATGCCCACTGACCGCCGCAGGTGCAGGAGTAAACGCTCAGCTTGGTATCGTTCTCGGCATAAACCGATACGGGGATTCCGCTTGCAGCCGTGTGATCCTCTGTGCAGAACCACAAGGCAGGAGCATTACCGTTGGTTGATTCTGAGGAGCTGAAGGTAAGATGGTTTTCTGACGACGACGGACCATAGTTGCGAAGAGAAAACGTAATCTGCTCGCCCCAATGTTTTTTCACGTATTCCGTGACGTCTATCTCGATCCACGTGTTTGACTCAAAGGTAGAAGCATCAATAAATCGAACCAGCTCCATCGTGTCACTTGACGGTTGCGCGGACCAGGTAACCGCCGTTTGATCCTCCCACGTGTAATCCGTAAACGCATACAGTCGATACTGCTTTCTGTTTGCCTTTTCCGTCGTAGAGGTGCTTGCAAACGTACAGTACATCCGAAGCTTTACGTTACCAATATCACTCGCATCGGAAATACCCGAGGCAGCAGTATCAAACATCAAATAGGCGCGTCTTACCGGAGAGCCGTTTTCGCTCTTTACCGTAAAGGTTTCTTTATCGTGGTAGTTTGTCGACGTATTGTTGCTTTCCACGTAAAGATCATAGGTCGAATTTAATGAAACCGTTTCGGTCTCGATCACGAGCTCTGGTTGATTGCTGTCCGCCTCGCTGGAATTGAAGGTAAGATGGTTATTACTCGAGGCAGCACCTTCATTTCTGATGGAAAAAGTGATCTTCTTATGGAAGTTTGTCTTGACGTATTCCGTCACGTCAAACTCGATCCATTGACCGGTCGATGCCGAAGTTATCGACGGATAGGTAGAAGCATCAACGTCAAGAATCTTTTCGTCATCCGTAACCGGAGGGGTACCGAAGGAGTAGTCCGCAGCATCATCGTCACTCCACCCAATTTCCGAGCTTGTAGCATATATCTTGTAATTTTTTCTGTTTTCCGCATCTGCAGCGTTCGCGAATGTACAGAACAACCGAATCTTTGCGCTTTTAACAGTGTGGCGGGCAAGATCATCCGAAGATGTATCGAACAAGATGTAGATTCGTCTTCCCGTATTATCGGTTTGATTATCGCTCTTTACTCTGAGAACCGTTTCGTTTGCAGCGGTTGTGCCCGCCTTATTTTGTACATGAAGGTCGGCATCAGCAGACAGAGTAACCGTTGCCGTTTTTGCCGTTTCCTCCGCAAAGCTCGGCAATGCGATTACTGCCGAAAGAATGAAAACAAAGGACAGCAACAAGGACAACAGCTTGTTGAATTTCGTATGTTTCATAATATCACTCCTCAAATCCATATTGGTTTACTGAATTAGGGCTCAAGATCAAACGTACCCGTAAAAACAAGCTGCGGCGCGTTCTCGGTCTCGCGAGAGGCGAACTTTGAATGTCCGTTCGCGTTGTCTCCGCCTTCGTCGCGAAGCACGAAGGAAAGTGCTTTTCCGGAATTCTCTTCCATATACTCCTTAACGTACTCAGTTACGTCGATCTCAATCCATTCTCCGGGCTTATACAGTCGTTTGCCAATGTCATCGTCAATGGTCTTGACATCGGTAATGAAATCAAACGAGGACTCGAACTCCAACATCTTATTCCAAGTCAAGGTGGATTCAGCCCACGAATCGGGGGAAACGGAATACAGCTTGTAAGCCTGATTCTTTGTGTATGTAGAATACTCTCCGCTAAACGTATAGCACAGGCGGAGCACCACCTTGCTGATTTCATCTGCGGTCGCGTTTACGGGATCAAACGTGAAGAACGCGGCTCTTGAGTTGTTACCATCTTTCTTTACAAAAAGATCGGTTGCGGTTCCGAAATTCGTATCTGCCTTTCCACCTGCCTGTACGTGCGCGTCAGCCGTAGCCGTAACTGTTTCATTTACCGTCGGCTTTTCGGGCTCTGTGGGTGTATCGGGTTGCTCGGGCTCAAGCACAAAGGTCCCCGCAAATACCAGCTGAGGCGCGTTCCCGGACTCGCGAGAGGCAAACTTGGTTTGTCCCTCTGTATTGTCTCCTCCCTCGTCACGAAGCACGAAGGAAATTGCCTTCCCCGGATTCTTTTCCACGTAGTCCTTCATATACGCGGTGACATTAATTTCGATCCAATCACCGACTACGTACAGCTTCTTACCGTTGGCATCAATCGTCTCGACATCCATAACGTACGCAAACGTAGACTCGATATCCAGCATCTTATTCCACGTCAAGGCTGACTCATCCCATGCGTCGGGAGATACGGCATACAGCTTATAGTCCTGATCCTTTGTCTGACTGGTCCAATCTCCGATGTACGTGTAGCGCAAACGGAAGATCACGCTGTCGATCTCGTCAGCAGTCGCATTTACAGGATCAAACGTGAAGAACGCGGCTCTTGAGTTGTTGCCGTCCTTCTTTACGAAAAGGTCAGTTGCCGTTCCAAAATTCGTATCTGACTTTCCGCCCGCCTGGACGTGAGTGTCAGCCTTTGCTGTAACGGTTGTCATAACGATCTGAGGAATCGTGGGATCCGCCGCCAGAGGCTCGTAATCCAGTATCTCTCCGCAGAAGCGGCAGGTTCTCATAATAAAGCCGGGCGCTGTCGCGGTAGGTCTTTGAATGGTAAGATACGCCTTGTGATTGCATACGAACAGCTCCTCCGGAGGCTCCTTGTCGCCAAGGACACAGGTTCCTACAAAGCCAAGCTGAGGCTCCTGTCCCTCCACCTCGCAAGAGCTGAAGTTGATATGATTTTCCTCGGTTTCAATGCCTTCGTTAATAATAGCAAAGGCAACGATCTCCCCAAGGTGCGCTTTGACGTAATCGGTTACGTCGACCTCAAGCCAATCGCCCTTCTTCGCGGAGGCGGTATCAACCTCCGCTATTTTTTCTCCGACAGCGGGTCGATTTTCCCAATTCACTTCCGTTTCTACCCAGTCGTTAGAAACGGCGTAAAGCTTATAATCGCGAGCCTCAATTTCACTTGGCTTATCGCTGGCAAACTGACAGTACAAACGAAGCAAAATCTTCTCGGTCTCACCGCTCTCTACCTTGGGAACGTAAAATTTCAAGAACGTGATTCTGCTCAGGCTCTTGGTATCCGCACTCTTTACACGAAGCACCGTCGCGGTAGCAAAATTCTCTTTACTCCCCATCTGGACATAGGTATCAGCCATCGGCACAACCGTGTCCGCAATGAGCGCGGGCTCTTCCGTATCGGATCCGGGGAGATCGGGGATCGCTTCGAGTACGCAGGTTCCCGCAACGCTAAGCTGCGGCTCCTGACCCTCAACCTCACGGGAACCGAGATTGATGTGATTCTCTTCGGTTTCCGCGCCCTCGTTGATGATTGCAAAGGCAACAAGCTCGCCGGCGTGTGCCTTTACGTATTCAGTTACGTCAATCTCGATCCAAG
>JBGVFO010000088.1:0-5102 GCA_045121195.1 Eubacteriales bacterium | reverse complement strand
TGGCGTATGCGGAATCCAGCGCGATCTCCACACCCTCGGATTCGGTCACCTCAACGCCGATCCACACGTCCAGCTTTCCGCGGGAGATACCGCGGGACTGCAGATACGGCTTGACCTTCTCCTCCAGATAAGAAAAAGCACGGGATATTTTGACCGAGCAGTCGAAATATCGGCTGTTGACCGAGCGAAGCTCTACCGTGACGTCCTTACCGCCCACCGTTTCCTTGGCGCGGCCGAAGGCAGTCATGCTTCTCATCACGAGAATCACCCCCTAAGCGGTTGAAATAATATTAAGACATATATAATTATTGTAATACTTTTTCCCCTCTTTGTCAACCGAAATTGAAATTTTCACCCGCTAAAAACGAAAAATTTGCGAAAAAGACAAAAAAAGTGAAAAATATTACGAAATCCTATTGCAAAACCATAGAAAATGCGATATAATAACTTGTAATTATAACAAAAAATCTGTTTACAAATCGGAGGATTTTCATTATGGTAGTAGCAGGCGATTTCAAAAACGGTATCACCTTTGATGACGGTCAGGGTAACGTCCTTCAGGTCGTTGAGTTCCAGCACGTAAAGCCCGGTAAGGGTGCTGCGTTCGTTCGCACCAAGCTGAAGAACGTCGTAACCGGTGCCGTGATCGAGAAGACCTTCAACCCCACGGATAAGTTCGAGAACGCATACATCGAGAGAAAGGATATGCAGTACTCCTACAACGACGGCGATCTGTATTATTTCATGGATCTCGAGACCTACGATATGCTTCCCCTCAACAGCGACAAGCTTCCCGACAACTTCAAGTTCGTGAAGGAAGAGATGATGGTAAAGATCGTTTCCTACAAGGGTAACGTATTCGGCGTAGAGCCTCCCACATTCGTAGAGCTTGCCGTTACCGCAACCGATCCCGGCTTTGCAGGTAACACCGCAACCAACACCCTCAAGCCCGCAACCCTTGAGACCGGTGCTGTGATCAAGGTTCCCCTCTTCATCAACGAGGGCGAGGTTCTTAAGATCGACACCAGAACCGGTGAGTATCTGTCCCGCGCATAATCGTATTGGATTACCGAAAGGAGATTTGGATATGAATCTTACCGAAAAGGCTGCTTATATCAAGGGTCTTGCCGACGGACTCAACTACAACAAGGAATCTGCCGAGGGCAAGCTGATCGCGGCTCTCATTGATATGGTAGACGAGATGGCAAAGTCTATCAGCATCCTTGACGAAACGGTAGAGGAGCTCAACGATTACATCGAGGAGATCGACGAGGATCTCGGCGACGTGGAAGAGTACCTCATGGAAGAGGACGAGGAGTATGATGATTGCGATTGCGACTGTGATTGCTGCGACTGTGACTGCGACGATTGCGATGAGTGCGATTGCTGTGACTGCGACGAGGACGATGAGTATTTTGAGATCGAGTGCCCCTCCTGCGGAGAGGTCGTATGCTTCGACGAGAGCATTGATCCCGAGGATCTTGTTTGCCCCGCGTGCCACGAAAAGTTTGCTTGTCTTGTAGACGAGGAAGACCTCGAGAAGCTTGACGAGGAATAAGAGAAAACATAAGCCGTCACCCATTGGGTGACGGCTTTTTTCGTTATTCGGGCGACACTTGTGGATATAATTGAGCAATCGTATGGGTCAGAGGAGTCATCATAGGATCTATGAATAATATCAGCAGAAAGTCTGCCTCGGTTAACGTCCAAAAGTCATTTGGACGAAGTTCATTGCCCGGATGGACTATCTCTCCCTCAAGGCGTGCGTTGTGATATCCCAAGGATTTGAGAAGATCAAGCATCTTTTGGTTTTTTCGTGCAGATTGCTCTTTTCGTATGGTGTTCATCATTTCTTGTGCTTCTGCCATGCGAAGGCAATGTTCCTCATACTCTCTCATGACCCACTCGGCAGATGGGTTTGTTGAAAGTACCTCATCGGCGCTTTGTACCAATGTTTCATGACTTCTATAAATATTTTCCCATTCGCCGTAGGTTTTTCCTTCGTACAGCGTGTCGTCAAAGAAGGGAAAAAAGTCATAGATGTCGTACACACGAATGTTCACCGATGCCATAGCTTCATTGCCTTCTTTTTCCCAAATAGACAATAAGCGATCGTGTACGTACACCTTGTCATTGATGACGGTCATGTCTGCACCGAAAAACAGACCTTCTCGGAGAGCCTCATAGAGAACGGGATTTGGGATTCCATCCGGTTCCGCCGTTTCGGTCTCGGTGTCTTTCTCCCCTGTGTCGCGCAGCTCGGGTGATTGACAAGCCGAGAGTGAAAAAAGAAATAGCAGACACCCAAGGATTACGAGAAGAATTTTAAGTGTTCGATTTTTGCGCATAAAATCCCCCTTTGGTAAAATATTTGCGGTGGAAACATAGTTCTATCACAGTGTGCGCACAGGAAGCAACCATTGCTTCCTGTTTATACTGTATCACAAAAAGCAGAGGGGGTCAACAATTACCAATAATTATTAACACAATTTTTGCTTTTTGTTGAAAACAGATAAAGGCGGCTTTCCAAGAGAACAAAAGTGGGTCTGTGCTATATTAAACAAGTCTATCGACAAAAATAGGACAGGAAATTTGTAAATTTTCTGTCCTTTTTCTTGATTTATAAGGAATACGTAAGAAGCACCGTTCCGTCAAATCCCTTGATCTCAAACCGTCCGTCCTCATAGATCATGTAGGAGGGCGGATTGTTTTCCTTGGGAAGGGAAACCGAGCCGGGATTGAGGTAGGTAAGACCGTCACCAAAGGGGGTGACGGTGAGAACGTGAGTGTGCCCGTGAATGAGAATATCGCCCGCCGAGAGTAGGGGAGGGGTTTCGGTATTGTAGTGGTGCCCGTGGGTGATGAAGAAGCGGCGTCCCCGCTCGAAAATCAGCATGTAGTCGGCGAGAATGGGGAACTCCAGCACCATCTGATCCACCTCGGTATCGCAGTTGCCGCGGACGCAGACGAGGTTATTTTTGTTTTCGTTGAGCAGGGCGATCACCTTTTTAGGGGCGTAGTCTGCGGGAATATCGTTGCGTGGGCCGTGGTAGAGAAGATCTCCTAAGAGAATCAGCTTCTCGGCCTTTTCCTCGCGGTATTTTTCGAGGGTCGCGCAGGCGCAACCGTAATCTCCGTGAATATCGGAGGCAAACATCAATTTCATAGCAAGGCTCCTTTCATTTCACCTGAAGCATATAGCCCTTTCCTCTTACCGTGCGGATCAGACGAATGGCTCCGCGCTCTAATTTCCGACGCAGATAGCAGATATAGACGTTATATTTGTTGGATTCGGTGTTGCCGAGAATGGGAAGTGCCATCTCTGCCGAAACGGGTTGATTTTTGTGTTCGTAGAGAAGACAAAGCAGCTGATATTCGGTATCCGAAAGCTTTACGGGGGCGCCGCCTGACAGCGACGCCGTCTTTTTTTCGCGGTCAATAATAAGACGGTTGCCCGTCGTTTCGCGCTTTGGACGCATCCGCTTGGCGGTGATCCGTTCGGGCAGATAGACGGGATGCTGTGCCGCCTGTGAAAGATGGGTGAGTGCAAAGCGAAGCTCGCTGATGAGAAGTGGCTTGGCAAGAAGTGTGGTGGCACGGTTTATAAGCTCTGTCGGAAGCTCGTCCTGCTCCTGCGCAGAGAGAAGAATGACCGTTGCCTCGGCCGGCAAGACTGTGGTACCGCACGAGTCGAGGTCAACGAAGTACACCGAGTATCCCTCAAGGGGCGTCGGGGAGCAGACCGTTTCCAACGCAAGACGTGTTGCCTCCAGTTCTACGATGCGGGAGAGGGTGCTGTCGGCGCTTACAATATTGATCTTATTCATCGTCGGCCTCCGCGATTAACCGTCTGACGATGGCGGTCATTTCCGGAAAGGTACTTGCGGTATTGATGGCAAGCCTCGCCGCCGCCGCACCGTTTGTTCCTTTGGTATACCAGGACAGATGCTTGCGCGCCTCAGCGATCGCGATGCGCTCGCCCTTTTCCTCTACCATAAAGGCGACCTGGGAGAGAGCGGTCTCCATGCGCTCCGTGAGAGTAGGGGGCGTGTGGACGGTTCCTTCCAGCAGGGCGCGAATTTCGGCAAACAGCCAAGGATTGCCCAGGGCACCTCGGGCGATCATAACGCCGTCGCATCCCGTTTGTTCATACATACGAATCGCGTCTGCAGCCGTGAGAATATCGCCGTTTCCGATTACGGGAACACTGACGCTTTTCTTGACGTCGGCGATGACGCCGAGGTCGGCGGAGGGGGCGTACATCTGGGCGCGTGTCCGTCCGTGGACGGCAATGAGGGATGCGCCCGCGTCCTCTAGGCGCTTAGCCATTTCGGGAGCGTTGATGCTGTCGGCATCCCAGCCTGCGCGGATCTTGACCGTGACGGGAAGCTTGACCGCCCGACACACGGCGCGTACGATGTCTGCCGCAAGGGCAGGGTTCTTCATGAGGGCGCTCCCCTCGCCGTTCCCTACGATCTTGGGAACGGGACAGCCCATGTTGATATCAATAGCGGCCGGCGGCGTGTCGCTGGTGCAGCCTCGGTAGGACATTTCTTCGATGAGGTGTGCCGCCTCTGCCATAAAGGCGGGCTCACAGCCGAAAAGCTGAATTGCCATAGGCATTTCGCTCTCGTAGACCGACGCCAGGGGGGCGGTCTTGACGGGAGTGCTTTCTTTTTTCGTCCGTTGCTCGTAGCACAGGGCCTTTGCCGAAACCATCTCGCTGACGGTGTATTCGGCGCCCTCGGCACGGCACGCGTTTCGGAAGGCGCGGTCGCTCACGCCTGCCAGGGGGGCAAGAAACAGCCCATGGCGAAGGGTATATGATCCAATCGTGATGGCTCCCATAGGCGCCTCCTTTCGTGAATTTCCTTACCATAATATCACAGAACGGAAAAAAAGTCAATTATCGAATCAAAACAGATTTCCAAAACCAATAAGACGAAATATGCTTTTGTGGGTAAATTGATGTTTGTCGAGGTGTTATGGCTACGCACAAAACGGATGAAAATATCTAACACCGTAGGGGTCGACGTCCTCGGCGACCCGAAAATAAACGAATTTAATTTTCTTAACAGCTACGCACAAACCCTTATCACAAA
>JBGVFO010000087.1:0-5299 GCA_045121195.1 Eubacteriales bacterium | reverse complement strand
GAAAGGATTTGCGATTATAAAATTGGTGAAAGCCTTTTGTGATAAGGGTTTGAACGTAGCCATGAACAAAATCAAATTTTGTTGCTTTCGGGGCGCCGAGGACGTCGCCCCCTACGGTGTTAGATATTTTCGTTCGTTTTGCGCGTAGCCGTAACACACCGATAAACATCAATTTTTTATATCAACCCTTTATCCAGCCACTCCATATATTGAGGGAGGGAGAAGGCGGGGTAGCCTGCCAGATAATGGTTCATTCCCGTGGTGCCGTCCTCCAGCTCCCAGGTAAAGAGCAGCAGACGGTGATCGGAATAATTGAGAGGAATGCGAACGAGGTCGGTGACCGCGTTGGGTGCTGCCACGAAGTCCTTTTCCACCCGCGTTCTCTGCTCCACCACGTCGTAGATGCGGAACTTGCCGCGTACCTCCTTCAGTGTATCGTTACAAGCCACGATACGGGAGGTCCAGCTACGGATCTCATCCGCCATAATAGCAAAGGGTGCCTGCGAGCGCTGAATATAACGGTACGCCAGCTTCTTCTCGTAGTAGTAATCCACTACGGCATCCGAGGTAGAAGGCCATCCGTCAATGAGATTCCACCAGATAACGCCACTCTTGCGGGGGCGATCAATGCGAATTCGCTCGATGAGATACTTGTCCGCCTCTGCCTGCGAGATCTGGGACGCCGTAATATACGCCTCAGGGTCGGTAGGCACCTCTCCAAAGAGCTGGCGTACCTGACGCTCCATCAGCATCACGCGATCCCACGTGCCGTAGCGGTCGGAGGAATGCAAGCGCCAATCCTCGTTGTCGGCGGCGTAGGGCCAAAGCTTTTCGGGGCGGATAAATTTTTTAAGAGAGGACAGGGCCGGACAGCCGTGATAGCCCAGCTCGCTTGCGAAATGGGACTTGTTTTCCTTATAGTAGGAAGTCTTATAATAGTCGCGCGAGCCCCACATATGCTCCTCGGAAAACGCCTTACCCTTCTCGGTAAACATGCTGTCGTCGATGAAGGGCGAGCTTTCAAGGTAGGGTCTGCCTGCGTCGTTGCGGGCAACCGCGTTGTGAAGCACCTCGCGGGTCAGTCTGTTATCGGAGGGCTTCATCTTGCGGAAGTAGTTAAACTGATCCACCTCATTGTCGCCGCACCAGATGGCAAGAGACGGGTGGTTGCGGTACTCGCGGATCACCCACTCCGCCTCGCGGTAGAGGGTCGCGGCAAAGTCATCGTCCTGAGGATAGTTAGCGCACGCCATAGCGAAATCCTGCCATACGAGAATACCCTTCTCGTCGCAGAAATCAAAGAACTCGTGATCCTCGTACACGTTACCGCCCCAGCACCGAACCATATTACAATTCACGTCGTAAAGCAATTCAAGAGCCTTTTGATAGCGCGCCTTGTCGCGGCAGTGGAAGGCGTCCATAGGCACCCAGTTGGTACCTCGGATCATGACCTCCTTGCCGTTGACGATAAAGTGGAAGCGACCGTTCTCGCCGTCGGTAGTGGCGGTGCGGTCAAGCTCCACCGTGCGAATGCCGAAGCGGGTCTTTTTCTCGTGGACAAGCTCGCCCGCGGCGTAGATGCGAAGGGTGGTATCGTACAGATTTTGCTCGCCAAGATCGCGGGGCCACCACTTCTTGAGACGCGGAATGGCGAGGGTAATGGAGCCAGCCTTGGAATAGATCGGCTTGCGAACCGAAAATTCGCTGTCACCGCACACGCCCGACACCTCGATCTCCACGTCACGGAAATCGGCAAGATCGCTTTCGGTATCGAAGCGGAAGGCGTACGCATAGGGGTTGCGGAAGTCGAAGAAGGTCTGGGTAAAGCGGATCTTGTCCCGGAGCTCAAGGTACACGTCACGCCAGATGCCCGACGTAACGGCGCGGGGCATAATATCCCAGCCGTAGCTGTGGGGCGCGCGACGGATAGCGGTGTTGGCGGGAGCGTTCCAGGTGCCGCCCAGCCCCCAAAGATCAAGCTTTGCGTGGTGTGTGCCAGCAATGGGGGACGTGATATGCACCGTCAGCTTGTTCTCACCCGCAAGAAGCTTGTCCGATACGTCAAACTCGAAGGCAATGAACATATTGTCGCTCTCGCCGATCTTTTCGCCGTTGAGGAAGTACTCGGCAAGGCAGTCCACGCCGCGGAAGACGAGAAAGGCGCGCTCGTGCTCGGCGGGCGCCGTAAAGGTGCGCTCGTACCACCATTCAAAGGTTTCGTAGCGCTCGGTTTCTATAATATTCTGTCCCATATACAGATCGTGAGGCAGGATCCCCGCCTCTGACAGGGTGATCTGCGCCATGCTCGGCACGTTTGCCGAAAGGTCGATCTTCTCGTTCGAGCGACCGGTCATATCCGAACCGCGCAAGCGCCACGTTCCGTTCAGTGAAATTCGTTCCATATGATCCTCCTATGTAAATCGCGGTTGTTTGAATGTAAATTGATATTTATCGGTGAGTAGAGATACAAAGAGCTCGATTACGGGAGAGGTCAAAACCTTCTTGTAAGAAGGTTTTAACAATTCCCAGAACTTTTCTGGTGGGGAACGTCATTAGTCATTTTGGTTCCTTCTCGGCACGAGAAGGAACGGGTCGCCTGCGCCAGCAAACGCAAAAGAATGCGAGCATTCTTGGGCGTTTGCGGACAGGCTGACGGAAAACGCGAAGCATTTTCCGTCACAAAATGACGCGAAATTCTGCGAAACCCATATGCGAAAGTTTGCTCAAGCTTTTCAAAGCTTGCGAGTCAAGGGCAGAGCCCTTGTCGCACACCGCTGTGGGCGAAACTCTTCTACCGGTCAAAAGAAACTCTTCGACAAATCAAAATTTATCCCTCTCCGTACAGCCGCGCCTCAACCTCGGCGCAGATGGCGTGATAGACGGGAAGATGGTATTCCTGCACCAGGTAGGTTTCCTTGGCGGGGACGCGGATCACCACGTCGCAAAGGTCAAGAAGCGCGCCGCCGCTCTCCCCCGTAAGGGCAACCGTAACAAGTCCGGCACGCTTTGCCACCTTGGCGGCTTCCACTACGTTCTTAGAATTTCCCGAAGTGGAAAGTCCTACGAACACGTCGCCGCGCCGTCCCATTGCGTATACCAGCTGGGCGTATACCAAGGACGGCTCACAGTCGTTGGCAAAGGCGGAAAGCGCCGCGCTCATGGACGTGAGGGGAATGGCGCAAAGTCCTCTTTGCAACGCCTCGGGATAGTCCTCCTCAGCAGGTCGCTTTAAGAGGAAGCCCTTAAGAAGCTCGCCCGAAATATGCTCGCTGTCGGCGGCGCTTCCGCCGTTTCCGCAGAGCAGGATCTTGCCATCCGCAAGATGGGTATGGCAGATCGCCTCCACTGCCGCGGTCATACCCTCGGCACAGCCCGCAAGAACGGGCATTCTTTCAATGAGTTTTTCAATGTGATTCATATCCATTCCTCCATTTGCGCCACGGTCAGTGCCGCGTAATCTCCGATTTGTTCACCCAGCGCCGCAGGTACGATGCGACATCTTTCACCCACGAGGGACTCCCGTAGGAAGATCGGCTCCATGTAGGGGCGTATGAGATCCTCGCACCTTGCGAATACGCTACCGATGACGATAACCTCGGGGTCGATGACGTCGGCAAGGATAGCAAGTCCCGCGCCCAGCCGTTTTCCTACCGTTTTGAAAATGTCCAGCGCCACGGGCTCGCCCCCGCGCGCATACTCGGCAAGAACACGGGCGTTGATCGCAGGAAGCTCCGCCTCACACGTACAGTACGGAAGGCTCTCCCCGCGTGCCAGCACCTCGCGCGCCGCCATTTGTCCAAGCTGAGCGATACCGCCGCCGCTGCAGAAGCCCTCGAAGGAGCCTTTTTTGTGATAGCCGATGGGTCCGCGAGGAGAAAGTCGGATGTGTCCGATCTCGCCCGCAAGCCCGTGGGATCCCTGCCAGAGTCGGTCGCCAAGGATCAGCCCCGAGCCAAGCCCCGTGCCGAAGGTCAGAAACGCCATGGTATGACTTCCCCGCCCCGCGCCGTACTGCCATTCGGCAAGGGCGCAGGCATCGGCGTCATTGCAAAGATACGCCCTTCCGCCCAGCGTCTTTCCCAGATATTCAACCACCGCGATCTCATCCCATCCCGGCAGATTGGGAGGCGAGAGGATCACGCCACGCGCCGCGTCAAGAGGACCGCCGCAGGAAATTCCCATCCTTGAAAAATCGTCGGTCATCTCCCGTGCCGCGTCGCAAAGCCGCGCCAGCATCTCATAGGGAGAAACCGAAAGATCGGTGGGCATCACCCGCTTATCGGTGATCTTGAGAGAACCGTCAAGCTGCTCTCCCACCGAAACGGCACACTTGGTGCCGCCAATATCGAATCCAAGCATACTATCACTCCTTTTTCTCCATCATATCACGCATTTCTTTATTTTTCAAGGCTTTTTTTCATATATACGTTGCATTTCTTTAGAATCCGTGCTACAATACGGTGAGGTGAGTACGATGTCAGAAAAAATATTCCGATTTCACGAGGAAACCCGTCTTACGGGGGGCGTCAACTGGCGCGTTACCGTTCTGGACGAGGCGTTTCTTCTTCACACCCACGATTACTACGAGCTGGAATACGCCTCGGAGGGCAAGGGGGTCAACGTCATCAACGGCATAGAGTATCCCATCGAGGCGGGAAGCCTTTGGATCTTAGGGCCGAATGACGACCATATGCTGACGGGGCAACGGGTTCGGGTGCATCACGTTGGCATCTATCTGCCCGACGCCTCACGAGAGCTGGCAGCCCTCATTGAGAGCACCTCCTTTCCCCTTGTGGGAACGGTAGATCCCACCGCGCGCGCCACGCTGCCCTCTTATTTTTCTCTGTTTGCTGACGCCCCCGAGGACGACGCCCTACGCGAAAAGCATTATGGGGCGGTCGCCACGCTGATCCTTGCCAAGGGACTTTCTCTCGTCCGCCCTTCGGCGGGTACACTCAGCAAGACCGCGGGCTACGTGCGTAGCGCCATCCGATATATCAACGAGCATCTGCGGGAGAATCTGTCCCTCTCCTTGGTAGCGAAGGAGCTTCATATCGTTCCCTGCTATCTCAGCGGTATCTTTTCGAGGCACGCGGGCTGTCCCTTTCACGAATACGTGACACGTAGCCGCCTGCGCCACGCCCGCGCTCTGCTTCTCCACACCGATAAAAGCGTCACCGACGTTGCCGACGAGTGCGGCTTTGGATGCGTATCCGCTATGAACCGCGCCTTCCGTAAATATCTCGACACCTGCCCATCGGAAGTGCGACGGAGATAGGGAAATTGATGTTTGTCGGTG
>JBGVFO010000086.1:0-5043 GCA_045121195.1 Eubacteriales bacterium | reverse complement strand
ACATTTATGTGGAAAAACTGTAAAACAAAAGCTAAAATACCAATATATGGAACTCAAGGAAAGAATAATGCTAAAAATCGAAAAAAAGTTGATAAAAAAGCAAAAAAATTTCAAAAAACCTATTGCGTTTTTGCAAGACATAGGCTATAATAGTGGTACAAAGTGGTTAAAAGTGGGGCGAAAAACCCGCAAAGTGGTGTGAAGTGGTGGAATTTCGGGTTGGAACCATGGAATTTCATTCGCGGATACCGCGTTTTAACAACGAAAATCACGAAAGGAGGTACTTGCGATGCTGGAATCGGCAAAAATGCTCGGTAGCTTTCAACATTCGGTTGATTCGAAAAACAGAATCTTTATTCCCGCAAAATTCCGCGAGAACCTCGGAGAATCCTTCGTGATCTTCAAAAGTATGAGAGATAAGTGCATTCGCGTGGTTTCTGACACGGAGTGGGAAAACTACATCGCACCCATTCAGAAGCTTCCCCGTGAGCTTGGTGAGAACGTTATGCAGGCGCTCACCGACGACGCAGCAAGCGTGACGCCGGATGCGCAGGGAAGAATCATTCTTCCTCAAAGCCTTCTTGATAAGGTTCAGATCACCAAGAATGCGACTGTTGCAGGTCGCGGTACTTATCTTGAGATCTGGGCAGAGGACGTATACGCCGAAAAGCAGTCGGCGCGAGACCTCACTTCTATGCTGGAACAGCTTTCGGCATACGGTCTTTGATCTATGTCGGAGGGAATTGTCTTTTCGCACCGATCGGTGCTGCTTGATGAGTGCATAGAGGCGCTCAACATCAAGGAAGACGGAATTTATATTGACGGCACGGCAGGCGGCGGCGGTCACTCCTATGAGATCGCAAAGCGCTTGACGACAGGACTTTTGATTGCAGTCGACCAGGATGCGGACGCCATCGAGGCGGCAGGCAAGCGGCTTGCTCCCTTCGGTGATCGCGTGCGGATCGTAAGAGATAACTTTTCCAATCTTGCTTCTGTGTGTGCGTCCCTTGGTATTTCCAAGATCGACGGACTTCTACTGGACCTCGGCGTATCCTCCTATCAATTGGATACGGCAGAGCGTGGATTTTCCTATATGGCGGACGCGCCTCTCGATATGAGAATGGACAAGCGTGCCGCACTTGACGCCTATCGGGTGGTCAACGAGTATTCGGAAGCAGAGCTGAAGCGTATATTTTGGGAATACGGCGAGGAGCGGTTCTCGGGTCGTATTGCCGCAAAGATAGTGAATGAGAGAACCAACAAACCCATATCTACGACGGGCGAACTTGTTCAACTCATCAAGAGCGCGATTCCCGCAGGAATGCGAGAAGGTGGGTCGCACCCTGCGAAGAGGACATTTCAGGCAATCCGCATCGAGGTGAACAAGGAGCTGAATGTTATAGCTCCCGCCATTGATTCCGCAGTAAATCTGTTGGATGAGGGCGGGAGGATCGCCATCATTACCTTCCATTCCTTAGAGGATCGGATCGTAAAAGAGAAATTTGCCGAGGCGGCAAGCGGATGTACCTGTCCCCGTGACTTTCCCGTTTGCGTGTGCGGCAAAAAGCCAAGGCTTCGCCTTGTGAACCGAAAGCCCATTCTGCCGTCGGCGGAGGAGCTTGCGGAAAACCACCGTTCTCACAGCGCAAAGCTGCGAGTAGCGGAAAAGCTCGCAGAAAAGTAAAAGAAAAAATAAAGGAGGCGTTCGAATGAATATGGAAGTAAGAAATACTCCCAATATTGTTGTTGATGACAACTATAAGATGCTGGTCAACCGTCTTACCCGCAGATATGCGGAGCGCGGGGCATCTGTATACACGGACGCCGATGCCATTGAGCAGGAGCGCAGCGACGCTCGCGCGAGAGCGATCGCGCCCGACGCATACCGTATCTCGAGAGCGCTTGGCGACAACGCCGAGATGTATAAGAGCGAGGGCGGTAACGGCACTCGTTATATGACCACGGATGATTACCTCGTTTATTTCTCCAAGTGTCACGATACGTTTGACGCAGTCAATTATTACAATCTGCACCGTGACGAGCCCGAGAATAACGGGGATGCGGACGCCAAGCCTCGCGTGCTGATCAATCGCAAGCGCTTGGAGGCTGCCAAGCGGGATGCAACCGCTCCCGAGAGACCCATGCCGCGCAGAAAGAAAACCGCGGAGGTGCTTGAATTTCCTGCGGAAAAGGAGACCTTTTCCTCTCGCATGCGCGTGATCCGTCGGAGAGCAACGGCGGTGCTGGCGGCAATGTCGGCATCTCTTGCGATTCTGATCGGTGGCGTGGTTGCCTTTGCGCCTGCCTCTCAGGAGGCCAATGCCAGACAGCTTCCCGAGGAGTATTCTGTAGAGGGAATGGCACCCGAGGGACAGGAAGTTTTGAGCAATCAGGAATAATAGACGACCCTTACGAATAGAATAGTATCGACAAAGCAATCTTCCAAAGAATAATTTCACAAGAACGGCAAAAGAGCGATGCCACGGGGCAAAGTACCTCGGACGGCAGCGGATTTTTGAGCAGCGGCCCATATGCTCCTAAGTCCGTTTCGCTCGCCGTTCATTTTTTATTGCTTTGATCTCCAAAAAGGAGCGATCTATGGGAAGAGTCGGTACGGGACTGTGGAGACGCGCCGTTGCGCTTATGGCGGCGGTGTTAATCGTTTTTGGCGCGCTTTCGGCGCGCATTCTGATCATCCAAACCTTGGATTTTGATCGGTATCAGAAAAAAGTAATTGAGCAAATGACCACCGAGTCGCCTGCCACGGCAGGGCGCGGTGAGATCTATGACTGTAATGGCAAGCTTCTTGCCACAAACGTGACTACATATCGCGTTTTTTTATCGCCTTCGGCGATTTCCTCCGCGCAGAGGGCGCTGGACGGGAAGGCGACCGATTCGATCTCGGTGAAGATCGCAAGGGCGCTTTCCGAAATTCTCTTTATGGAATATGAAACCGTTTATGGGAAAACGCAAAAAAGCGGACGTCTTGACGAAACGGTAAAACGCGGAATCGACGAGGAAACCGCGGCAAAGATCCGCACGCTGATCCTCGAGGAGGATCTTGAAAATCTGGTGTGCCTTGAGGCGACGGGCAAGCGGTATTACCCCTACGGAAGCCTTGCCTCCCACGTGATCGGCTTTACGGGAACCGACGGCACGGGGCTTTACGGACTGGAGTATCAATATAACGAAGAGATTGCGGGGACGGACGGCTACTACGTCACCGCCCGCGACTCCCGTGGGAACGAGCTTCCTATCGAGTATAAAAGCTACGTAGAACCGGTGGATGGGTTGAACATTACCTCTACCGTAGACGTATACGTGCAGGCGGCACTGGAGGAGCAGTTGGAAAATGCGGTTATCGCCTCCAATGCGCTTAATCGCGCTTGCGGAATTATTATGAACGTAAAAACGGGGGCGATCCTCGCCCTTGCCGTATATCCGGGCTACGACCTGAATGACCCGTGGGTGCTTCCCGAATACTATACCAATAAGCTGGATATGAGCGGACTTGTCAAGGGTACCGACGAATACAGCGCGGTGGCGCGGCAGTATCTGCTTGAAGCTTGGTCAAACAAGGCGCTGACCGAGACCTATATTCCCGGCTCTACCTTTAAGATGGTTACCTCGTCTATGGCGCTGGAGGAGGATCTCCCAATCCTTTCGGGTTCTGTCTTTTGCGGCGGCTCCAAGGTGGTCTTGGGCAAGAATATCCATTGCCACAAGCGAAAGGGACACGGAAGTCTGACCTTTGCGGAAGGGATCCAACAGTCCTGCAACGTGTGGTTTATGACGCTTGGTCAGAAGATCGGCGTGGAAAAGTTTACCGAATACTTCAAACGCTTCGGTTATCGGGAGAAAACGGGCATCGACCTTCCCGGCGAGGGTATGGGGGTTATCAGCTCCAAAATGTCGGAGCTTGACCTTTCGATCTATGCCTTCGGGCAGAATTTTACCGTAACCGCGATCCAGCATATCCGAGCTGTTTCGGCGGTTGCGAACGGCGGTTCCCTGGTGACACCGTATCTGGTGGAGCGCATGACCGATGCCGACGGCAAGGTCGTATATCAGCACCAAGCCGAGGTCGGTCGTACCGTGATCGACGCGGAAACCTCAAAAACAATCAACGGGATCCTTGCCGAGGGCGTTTCCGGTGTCGGCGGCGCGAAGAATGCCTACGTGGCTGGCTATCGCGTGGCGGCAAAAACGGGAACCTCGGAGAAAAAGGGGGTCACGACCACAGGGACGGAAATGTATATCTGCTCTTGTGTCGGATACGCGCCCGCAGACGATCCCGAGATCGCTATGATCATTATGGTAGATGAGCCGTCGGAGGGCATTTTGTACGGAAGTACGGTGGCGGCACCATTTATTGCCAAAACCTTTGAAACGGTTCTGCCTTATCTTGGCATCGAGCCGATCTATACCGAGGCAGAAGCGGCGGCGCTTGCCAAGGAGATTCCCAATTACGTGGGACTTCCCGTGACGCACGCCCGCGCATATGCTGAAAGCAGAGGACTTTCGGTGGAGATCGTTGGCGAAGGATCGTCCGTCAGCAAGCAGATTCCCGCGGCGGGAAGCCTGTATACGGGCGACGTCAGTCGCGTGGTCTTCTACACCGAGAACTTTGATCGGCTCCAAACGGCAGCGGTGCCCGATGTGGTTGGGAAAACGGCAACCGAGGCAAACCAGAGCATTATTAACCAAGGATTTAACATCAAATTTGAAGGAGTCACCGACCTCATCGGAAGCGGCAACGCTACCGTTGTGGCGCAGTATCCTGCCGCGGGAACGGAGACGGAGCGCGGAAGCGTGGTTCGCGTGGAGCTTCGATATATTAAGGAAACGGAATAGGAAAACAGGGGAAGTCTGACGATATTGCTTGAGGAGGACTTATGGACCTGCATGTACTATGCCGCGAGGCGCAGATCGCGATTCCGCAGACGTTTCCCGATATTGCCATTGAGGGCGTCTGCACCGATTCTCGGAGAGTGCGCCGCGGAGATCTTTTTATTTGTATTCGAGGAATGACCGTGGACGGTC
>JBGVFO010000085.1:0-2977 GCA_045121195.1 Eubacteriales bacterium | reverse complement strand
CGTCTGCTCAACAAAATGGGGTTCTCCTTGTTCGCTCATACTCTATAAAAACTTTTTCCAGAAAAGTTTTTTTGCGGAGCTTTTTTTCCAAAAAAAGCGACCTCTCCCGTAACCGTTCTCCCCGATCAATCAAAATTTGAATGCATTGGTTTATCTTGACAATCTTATATTAAGATGTTATAATACTGACTTGGACAGTGGTGCCGGAAGGCCGAAGAAGGAAGCAGGTGAGAAGCCTGCACGAGCCCGTCGCCGTATGTTGAAGATACGCAAAGCGGACGCACCGACCGCAAGGTGCGATACCATTGGAGCGATCCGAGAAGGAGCCGCGCGCGTTTCAACGAGTCGGAAGACTTGCCACGCAGATCCTCCGTGACGCGAGTGCCGTCCCGAAAGGGGAGGAGAAGTCCGAAAAAATTCGCCCCAAGAGGGCAAAAGAAGAAAGGACAAACAAAAATGAAACAAACTCACGCAAACGTTCGTTTCGGCTTGTCCCGTGTACTTCTGTTGGTGCTGATTGCGGTTATGGCACTTTCGACAGTAGCGTGCGGCGGCAATACCGATCCCGAGACCCCCGCTACCGCCAAGACCTTCACCTTTGAGGTCGTTGCGGCAGACGGAACCACCACCGCCTTCACCGTCACCACCGAAAGAAAAACGGTGGGCGAGGCACTTCTCGATGAAGGACTTATCGAGGGCGAAGAGGGACCGTACGGTCTGTACGTCAAGAAGGTCAACGGCATTCTTGCCGACTACGATGTGAACCAGACCTACTGGGCGTTCTACATCAACGGTGCTTACGGCGCTACGGGTGTGGACGTGACCCCCGTTGAGGACGGGGCGACCTACGCCTTTAAGGTGGAAAAGTAAGCCGTGGAAAAGCGTATCCAAAAAAGCTCCCGCGTTACGACGCGGGAGCTGGCGATATTCGCTATGCTGGGCACCCTTATGTTCTGCGGCGATATTACTATGAATTGGGCGATGAACGTCCATTTCGTAGGGGCGCTTTTTATGACCTATACGGTGGTATACCGAGGTCGCGGGCTGATCCCCTTTTATATCTACGCGATCCTGATCGGTCTTTACGAGGGGTTCGGCTTGTGGTGGGTGCCCTATCTGTACATTTGGCTGCCTCTTTGGGGCGTGACCATGCTGTTGCCCCGACATATGCCAAGGAAGCTCGCCATTCCCGTTTATATGGTGATCTGCGCGCTTCACGGTCTGTCGTACGGCGTTTTGTATGCGCCCTTTTGGGCATTGGTCGCGGGGTTGGATATGAAGGGGACTCTCACGTGGATCGCCTTAGGCTTTCCCGCCGACCTGCTTCATGCCGCGGGAAATTTCGTTGGAGGCGCTTTGGTGCTTCCCTTGTCGGAGCTGCTGCGCCGACTGGAGAAAAAGCGGATCTGATCAGGGCAGGGCAATGCCCTCGTTAAGGGCGCGGAAGCAATCGTCCTCCAGGATCTCCATCCGCACACCGTCAATGTGAATAAAGCGTAAGCTGTTAAACGAATATGTAGACAGGCGGCGGTCGAGGGCATCGTCCGTATGGGCGCAGACGAGAATGTCGTTGCCCTCGAAGCCGCAGATCAGGAGGGTGTGATAAAAGTCCCCGTCGCGGGCAAGCTGGATCACGTCCCCGACCTGTGCCTGACGCATACGGACCTCCCGTCCAAAGGGACCGGGGCGGTCTGTGTTAGGGGGATAATCTCCCGTGCCCGTGACGTAGTTGTAGAAGAATTCCACCCCCGACCAGGCAGGTGCGCGGTCGGCGTCCGAGATAAAATACCAGCCGAAGGTCTCGGTGTAGTCCATGGTGCAGGAGCCGGCGAGGATCGCCTGCGAAACAAAGCTGGTGCAATCACCGCCCCGTCCCGTGAAGTCGGCAAAGAGGGGATTGCGGTCCAGCGCCCATTTGCGGGCGTATGCCAGAGCATTCTCTCGGTTGTAGCGTTTGGTAATGATCATGAGCAAACTCCTTTGGTCTGTGATCTTTTTTTGTTTTTGCTACATTGTATGTAAAAGGGCTTAAAAAGTTTCCCGTTCGTCGTAGTTCTCGGCGGCAAATCGGATGGCTTCGTCCGCAATGCGGAAGGCGGTGCGGCGGGATACGTCCATCAGCTCGGCGCATTTCTCCACCGAGTAGCCGAACAGATACCGATAATAGAGAAGCATCTTCTCGCGGCAATCGGGCAGGGTCATAACGAAATGGCGAACGGCGAGCATCCGCGCCTTGAGGAGGGCGTCGTCAGCAAGGCTTTTGTGTCCCTCCTCCGCCTCGAAAAAGGCGCGCGCGCGTCGGTTGCCCTCCAGCATCCGACGGTACAGGCGATAGGATCTCAGATACGATAAAATTTTGGCTTCCTTTGGCGATCTGTTTTTTTGTTGCTTCATTCTACTTCCTTTGTTGGTCAAATTTTGAAACGGAACAAATGTTCTAATTTTTGCGAAAAATTATAAGTCTATGCCGAAGGGCAAAGACTGAAATTGCGTGGTGTTCGGTTCACCGTGACGGGAGGACTGACGGAGTCTGTGGCAGTCCTCACACAGAATCAGATGTCCGTGTCGGTGGACGGGCTCATTTGGATAAAGGCTTTGTCCGCAACCGTGGCAGACGCCGCGGGGACGTCCTCGCTCGGCACTCCGCCCTCCGTAATTCGGGCACATATTGGCGCAAAAGACGCGCCCACATTCTTGACACATGAAATTCCTCCTTTCGATATAGAACAGGCGTTCTATATATTGGAATTATATACCATTTCGTGCCATTTGTCAATAGGAAATGCAAAATTTTATTGCATTTTTTTGGAGAGTATCAAGAGAATTCAAATTTTGATTTATCGGTGTGTTTGATGTGACAAAACGGCGACGCACAAACCCGTAGGGGCGATCATTGATCGCCCGTTCGTTGGGCCTTTTCCGTATATGGCGGGCGAACACTGTTCGCCCCTACGATAAAGACATCAAACCGATAAAC
>JBGVFO010000084.1:0-32314 GCA_045121195.1 Eubacteriales bacterium | reverse complement strand
GTGGAGCGTGTTCGGGCAGATCGTCATTCTGCTTCTCATACAGATCGGAGGTCTCGGTATCATCACCATTATGTCGGGACTGATGCTTCTTCTCAACAGAAAAATGGGCATCGGCGACCGTTTGCTCATTCAAGACGCCTTCAATCTCAATACGATGTCTGGGCTTGCGAAATTCGTTAAAAACGTATTGTTCGGCACGCTGATCATCGAAGGAATAGGAGCTATCCTGTATATGCTTGTGTTCGTTCCCGAGTTTGGGGCTGTGGGCATCTGGATATCGGTATTCAATTCGGTTTCCGCTTTCTGTAATGCCGGCATTGACATTATCGCGGAAAACAGCCTTTGCCATTACGCCACCAATCCCTTGATCAATATCGTCACCTCCGCGCTCATCATTCTCGGCGGTGTCGGATATATCGTATGGTGGGACGTGCTTCGTGTGATCAAGAGCCGTTCACCGAAAAACAGAAAAATATTCAGGCACTTGACCTTGCACTCAAAGATTGCCATTACGGTTACGGCAGGACTCGTTCTTGTCGGTGCAATTCTCATATTTATTTTTGAATATGCTAACCCATTAACCATTGGAGAGATGTCCTTGTTCGATAAAATTCAAGTATCCCTCTTCCAATCGGTTACTACGAGAACGGCTGGCTTTGCCTCTGTTCCGCAAGAGAACTTGACAAACGCCTCCGCTGCCGTATCTATTATCTTGATGCTGATCGGTGGCTCACCCGTAGGAACGGCGGGCGGCATGAAAACCGTAACCATCGCCGTCCTTATCTGCTCGGCATTGGCGACCATCAGAAATAAGAACAGCGCAACCTTGTTCGGCCGCCGTGTTTCCGAGGGATCGGTGAAAAAAGCAGTTGCCGTGGCGGTAACATTTCTTATGATCTGCACCGCGTCAACCGTGCTTTTGATGGCAACGAGTAACGCTTCCGCCCTTGATGCGGTCTATGAAACGGTCAGCGCAACTGCAACCGTCGGACTTTCAAGAAATCTGACGCCAACGCTTAACACGGTTGGAAAACTGATCATTATCGTGACGATGTATTTCGGCAGAGTCGGGCCCATATCCCTTGCGGTGGCACTTGGCAGTAAAAACGAAAGTCAGAACGTCATTTCCGAGCCGACGGAAGATATCAGTATAGGATAAGGAGAAGAATCATGAAAGCGAAGAAAACATACGCAGTCTTTGGACTTGGACGATACGGCACAGCCGTGGCAAGAGAACTCGTAGAGAACGGTATGGAGGTCATTGCAGTCGATACAGAGGAAAGGATCGTCAACGATGCGGCGGCATATCTGCCCGTGTGCAAGTGCGCCGACGTGACCGATGCGGAGGTCATCTCACGCCTTGGAATTGGAAGTATTGATACGGTCATTGTATGTATGGCAAGTAACCTGGAAGCGAGCGTGATGGCGGTCACGCTTTGCAAGGAGGCAGGCGTCAAGAACGTTATTGCGAAATGTGCGAATGAAATGCAGCAAAGAATATTGCTTCGTGTGGGTGCAGATCAAGTGGTTTTCCCTGAAAACGAATCCGGTATACGCCTTGCTAAGAACCTCTTAAGCTCCGGATTTATTGATATGATCTCTCTGTCAAAGGACGTGTCTATGGTTGAGATCGATGTGAGGGACGAGTGGTGTGGCAAGAACTTAATTGAATTAAATCTCCGTAAAAAATACGGATTCAATATCGTTGCGATCAAGAAAGGCGAGAAGGTCACCGTAAATATCAATCCCGAGCAGGTGCTTGATGGGGAAAGCTCGCTGATCGTTATCGCAAATACGGCAAAATTGGGGAAATTACATTAAACTGTCAAAGCATTCTTTGTTGGAAAATAGGGCACCCTTTTTAAAAAGCAATGCAAGACGAAGCCCCCCCTTCCTGGGTGCTTTTCGTTTTGGAGATGCCATCCCTCCATCGGACCGCGCTCTCGGGCGCGGAGCGCAGGGAGATGCTACTTTCACTATGATCGCAGCAACGAAAACGCGGCATCAGATTTGTGAGGGTGACGAAAAAAACAAAAGGACTTTGCGCAGATGCGCGCGAAAGATTTTGCTGTAAAAGGTTGTCAAAAAGGGAATTTAGTGATATAATAAAACTGTTACAAAGCAAAGGAGGCGTTTGCCATGATTTTTTGGGTTATTTTTTGGTTTGTGGTCCTTGCGGCACTTGTTTTCATTGAAGTGATAACAGCCGATCTTTTAACGGTCTGGTTTATGCCGGCGGCAGTGGTTTGCCTTGTTCTGGCGGCGCTGAAGGTTCCTTTTTCCATTCAGTTGGTCGTGTTCTTCGTTCTTTCCGCTGCTTTTGTCATCCTTTACAAGACAGTGTTGAAAAAATACATAGTAGGAAAGCGAAAGCCCAAAACGAACGTTGATCTTATCGTCGGAGAAACGGGCGTAGTACAGGAGGCGATCAATAACATTGCCGCTACCGGACTGGTGAAGGTGAAATCTCAGCTCTGGACCGCGAGAAGCACGGATGATTCGGTTGAGTTTCAGGTTGGAGATTACGTCGAGATCGTTGGCGTTGAGGGCGTGAAGCTGATTTGTAAAAAGAACGGTGAATAATCGTTTTTAATATTTCAAAACAATTAGAGTGGAGGTTTATTATGATCGGTATTGTTTTAGGTGTTCTTGCTGTGCTGATTATCGTGTTGGTTGTCACCAACATTCAGGTGGTTCCGCAAAGCAAGGCGTACGTCATTGAGCGTATCGGTGCGTATCATACGACGTGGCACACGGGTATTCACGTTAAGTTCCCGTTCGTAGACCGTGTTGCAAAGCAGGTATCCTTGATGGAGCAGGTAGCGGATTATCCGCCTCAGTCCGTTATTACGAAGGATAACGTTTCGATGCAGATCGATACCATTGTCTTTTATCAGATTACAGACTGCAAGCTCTATGCGTACGGTCATGCCAATCCCAGCAAGGCGATCGAGCATATCACGGCAACAACGCTTCGTAACCTGATCGGTGAGCTGGAGCTGGATAGCACACTGACCTCCCGTGATATTATCAACAACAAGATGAGAAGCATTCTTGATGAAGCAACCGACCCTTGGGGCATCAAGGTCACGAGAGTTGAGCTCAAGAATATTATCCCCCCTCCGGAAATTCAGGAAGCGATGGATAAGCAAATGAAGGCGGAAAGAGAGCGCCGTGAGGCGATCCTTCGTGCAGAGGGAGAAAAGAATTCTGCCATTCTTATCGCGGAAGGTAAAAAGCAGTCTATGATCCTTGCTGCCGAAGCAGAAAAGCAGTCTCAGATCCTCAAGGCGGAGGCATTAAGACAGGCGAGAATTTGCGAGGCAGAGGGTGAAGCTGAAGCGATTCTTAAGGTGCAAAGCGCGACAGCCGAGGGTATTCGGTTGATCAACGAGGCTGCTCCCGCGCAGGGATACCTCACCATGAAGAGTCTGGAAGCGTTTGAAAAAGCGGCAGACGGAAAGGCGACCAAGATCATCGTACCGTCGGAAATTCAGGCGGTTGCCGGCTTGGTGTCTTCCTTGAACGCAATGGTGGATGATAAAAACCAGTAAGCGGTAAACAAAGGGATGCGCGAACCGGAAAGCGCATCCCTTTTATTGATGTAGCGGTTTGAAAAAATACGATACCCTGAAAGAAAGGAGGGGGAGGACTGTGTATTCCTTTTTATTTATTGGAAACAGCTATACGTATTATAACGATATGCCCGCGATCTTCCGTGGGTTTGCCGAGGCGGCGGGGTATGAGGTGGACGTGACTGCCATCACCAAGGGCGGATATAGGCTATCTCAATTTGCCGATCCTGCGGACGAGTGCGGCGCGGCAGTGGAGGCGGCGCTCAAGGGCGAGAAAAAATACGATTTCGTGATCCTGCAGGAGCAGAGCCTTCTTCCTGCCACCGAGGATGTGGCAGACTTTTACGACGCCGTGCGGAATCTTGTTGAACGGATCTCGGTCACGGGCGCCAAGCCCATCCTGTACGCCACGTGGGGACGGCGGGAAGGGGCGGCTCCTCTTTGCGAGAAGGGCTGGACCAACGAAAGCATGACGTGGCGTCTCGCGGCGGCGTATCAAGCCATCGGTGACGAGGTCTGCGCTCCCGTTTCCTACGCGGGGCTTGCCTTTTACGATGTTTATACCCATCACCGCGAGATAGAGCTCTATGCTGCGGACGGCTCTCACCCCTCCTATGAGGGGAGCTATCTTGCCGCCGCCACCCTCTTTGCGCGGATCTTCGATACCTATCCCGATATGGTGGGCTATCACGGCGAGCTGTCTTCCGAGGTGTCGGGCGTCCTTTGCGACGCGGCGGGGAAAGCCATTTTTGAAACGCCGCTGATCCCCACGGAATATCATACCCGCTCTCGGTGGGTCACCCGTTTATCTTAATACATTTTTCGATATCGGTTGACAAACGCGGAAAAATGGTATATAATAAGTGCGTAAATCAAGATCAAGGAGGATGTATCATGAAGGTAACCAAAGATTCGATCATTGGAGATATTCTCGATTTCGATATAGAGACGGCACACTTTTTCTTTGAGATCGGTATGCACTGCCTTGGCTGTCCCGCTTCCCGCGGTGAGTCCATTGCCGATGCTTGCGCCGTTCACGGAACCAATGCCGACGAGCTTGTAGAGAAGATCAACAAGTATCTTGAGTCCAAGTAATTGGATATCATCGGACGCCGTTCGGGTGCCGCACTGCGGGCTCGGACGGCTGTTTCCTTTGAGGAAAGGACGATTATGAAAACTCCCGAGCTGAGCCAACGGCTGATGAGCGCGGTGGGCTTCGTGCGCGGCGGCTTTCTTGCCGACGTAGGCACCGACCACGCCCATTTGCCCGTGTACTTATATCAACTTGGAAAGATTCGGGGCGCGGTAGCGTCCGACGTGAACGAAGGACCGCTTGCGCGCGCCAAAGCCAATATCGCCGCCTACGGTGCGGAGAAGGGAATCGCCACCGAGCTTTCCGACGGTCTTGCGAGGCTGGCGCCCTATCAGCCCGACGATATTGTAATTTTCGGCATGGGCGGCGAGCTGATCATTCGCATTATTGAAGATGCCGATTGGGTGAAAAACGGGCATATTCGCTTGATTCTTCAACCCATGACCAAGCTGGAGGAGGTGCGGAGGTACCTTCTCAAATATGGATTTTTCATCGTGGACGAGGCAATGTCCGAGGATGACGGCAAGATCTATCAGACGGTCTGCGCCGAGTACCGACCCGAAGCCACGGTGACACCGTATAGCCGTGCCGAGCTGCTTCTCGGACGGCACAATATTGAGCGGGGCGGCGCGCTTTTCGCCCGCTATCTTCGTCACCGTATTGAGGTGCTTACCGTTGCCGCCGAGGGCAAGCGCAAGGCGGGGCGTTCCGACGCCGAGCAGGAAGCGCTGATCGGTGAATTGACGGCACTTGCCGAGAAGGAAGGAGAAACAGTATGACGGTATCCGAATTGTATCAATTTCTTGACGCGAGGCTTCCGCGCGCCCTTAGCTGTGAGTGGGATAACGACGGGCTTATGTGCTGTCCCGATCCCACGCGCGAGGTGAAGCGGGTCCTTTTGGCGCTGGATATTACCGAAGCCATCGTGGACGAGGCGGTGGAGAAGGGATGCGACGTGATCCTGTCCCATCATCCGCTGGTGTTCCGTCCCGTAAGGGCGCTGACCCCCGAGGGCGGCGTGCCGCGCAAGCTGATCCGCCTTGTACAGAACGGCATTTCCGCCATGTCCTTCCACACCCGTCTTGACGCGGTTACGGGAGGCGTGAATGACGTGCTGGCGGCGGCACTTGGACTTTTGAATATTTCCGCCTTCGGTCCCGAGGGCGAGCAAATGGGACGGATCGGTAGTCTCTCCGCGCCTATGTCCCTTGACGCTTTTGCCGAGCAGGTGAAAAAGACCCTTGGCGCGCCCTTCGTGCTGGTAAGCGGCGCGGGCGAGGTGTCCCGTGTGGCGGTGCTTGGCGGTGAGGCAGGGGATTTCATCGGCACGGCGGAGTCCGCGGGCGCTGACGTGCTTGTGGGAGGTCGCCTTGGCTATCACGCTATGACCGACGCCCCCGAGAGCGAGATCGCCCTCGTTGAGGCAGGACACTACTATACCGAGCGCCCCGTGCTTTCGACGCTTGCCGCGATGGTGAAGGACGCCGACGGCGGCATCGAAACGGTGATTGCCGAGTCGGGCAATATCAAAGCGATATAAAGAAATATAGGCGACGAGTAAGAAACTGACAAGGAGGGCTTATGAATACTTCCAAAAATGAAATAAAATTGCATAATGTATTGTTCCCGTTTTGGATGTTACTGCTATTCCCGCAGGTTTGGCTTATCATTCTCCCCGGCAATTTTATCATTGATAGCATTGTTTTGATAATCAGCATGATAGTGTTAAAGATTGCTGATAAAAAACTGTGGTATAAGCACTACATATTAAAGATTTTCGGATTCGGTATGCTTGCCGATATTATCGGCGCGGCATATATGCTGCTGATGCTGACGGTGTTTGAAATAGGGGTTATGGGTGACGAACTTTATTTGACTCTTCCTGCACTGGCGATGTCAGGCGTATTGATTTTCGTGTTCAATTATTTTGTTACCTTCAAAAAAGTGGAGAGGTCGTTAAGACGGAACCTGTCAATCATATTCGCTGTGGTTACGGCACCGTATACGTTCTTAGTGCCTTCAAGTTGGATATACTGATAACTTCTCATTCTTAAACGGCAAAGCCCCCGACAGAATTTCTGTCGGGGGCTATCCTTTTGATAGGCGTTATTGTTTTGTTGTTTCCAACTCAAATACAAGACAATCGTCACCTGCGACGGCACCCGATTTTGTTACGGTGTCGCCCTCAAGGACGAAGCCGTCGGGTAATTTTGCGGGATCAATGCCGTACTCGGATGCCGAGAAACGGATCGTGTAGTCGCTTTCGCCCTCGTTCAGATTGGCAACGAAGAGAACGATCTTGTCCCCCTCATAGCTTCGCCAAGCCATTGCCTGCACCTGACTAAAGACAATGGGTGTCTTGAACCAAAGATGGGGCGGGGATTCGAGGAACGCCGCGCTTGTGGATACCTCGGGGGGACGGCAAAGGGTCGCCGCGCGGAAGAACTGGGAATAGGCGTAGCGGATCCCCACGTATTTCTTGAGGAATCGCATCTTCTTTTCGTCGTTTACGATGCCCGCGCCGCACCAGCCGATCTGCTGACCGTACAGAAGGCATCTGGCGGTGGCACAGCGGAACCAATCGTCATTTCCGCCGAAGGAGCGCCCTACGAACTGGATATAGCCTGCGTATACCGTGACGAAGGCGGGAACCTCGCCCTCATACGCCCACGTCCAGGTAAGAACGCCGTCAAGACCCTTCATATAGGACTCGGAATTACATTCCGAGAACAGATATCCGTGATTCTTGTTGTCGCGGCGGATCTTCTCCAACATTGCTACGTATTCCTCCGCCCAATAGCTGCCGCCGCCGGGGAGATGCCCGTGGTCGTGGCTGTAGCAGGGGAAGCCGGCGTGCGCCGTGATCTGATCATAATATACACCGTCAAAGCCGACGTCGTCGACGAGATACGAGGTGACGTCTTCCATGATCTCCCACCACTTTTTATAGGTGGGACACATAGGCGCGAGCTTTGAGCCCTCGCCGTTCTTTTTGGTCTTTGCGTAGAGGGAGAATCGCTCGGATCCGTCCTCCTTGATGGCAACGCCGTATTTTCCCGTATTATCGTAGTTGACCTCATAGCCGTCCAGGGCGTCGGTCATCTCCCAACTGATGCCGTTGATGTACGGAACCACGAGAATATTGCTTTGGCGCAATTCCTCGGTGTGCTTCAAATATTCCTTCTTCGCCTTGTAGTGGGGATAGTCCACGTCGAAGGGGGTGTTGTGCCAGTTGTAGATGTGCATGGCGATGGGAACGCCAAGCTCCTTTTGCATACGGATGGGCTGCTCGTACCAGGAGGCAGGGAAGTCAAAGGTGTTTTCCCATTCAAAGTCGGTCTTGAGATCCTTGTCAAGGGGTGTTTGCGGCATACCGCCCTGAACCCAGAACGGAATGTCGAGGAAGCGCGCGTCCGTGTCGGGACGGCCGTCAGCACCCGTTTCGGGAAGCCAGAAGGCCTCCTTTTTCACGAATTCACGGTAGATAAGCGCCGCGTCGTACCAGTTTCCTTCCATCGCCTGCCAACGGCAAATGCCGCGGAGGGAGAAGGAGTTGCTCGGAAGGGACGCGCCGATGCCGAAAAACTTCATAAGAAGCCCGATCTTGCCCTGCTCGCTGGAAACGGTGATCTCCTTGGCGGCGGCGGTGCCGTCGTGGAAGCCGAGATAGATGCCGCTTTTCTTGCCGTAGACGGCAAAGAATTGCATGCTCATGCGTCTTGAGGGGTAAGGAATCACCGTGCCGTGGATGTATTTTTTGAATTCCTCGGCGTTCGAGGCGTTTTTGATCTCCAATCCGTTTTCTGCGGGTACGAACAGATCGAGGGTGTCGCCAAACACGAGAGGCGTGGGATAGGAAAGCTCCATTGCCGACCATTCCGCGTTATGATTTTCCACGCCGCCGCCAAAGGAAACGCCGTCCTCGTCGGCACAGGCGCTTACGGTAACGGTGATGTCGTCACAGGCTTCGGCAGAGGAGAAGACGAACAGGGTTTCGTCGCCGTTTTCGGAAACGTCAACGCGCCCCCAACCGTCAAGAGAGGTAAGAAGCCTTTCCTCACCCGTTGTTACGTTCTTTACGCGAAGGCGAAACAGCTCGTTATATGCCAGCTGAACCTCGCCGAAAAAGCCGCCGACAACGGCGATGCCGCTCTCGGTCTTCAGTAGCTCTACCCGATACTTTTTTCCTTCCAGCTTCATATTCTTCCTCCTTTATGTTAGTGGAAATTTATCCGTCAAACTCGTCGGTCACCTTGGTGACGATATGGGGGCATTTATCCTCGATGTTGATAGCCGTATCATTGGGCGCCGCCCAGTAAACGGCGTTCTTGATGATGCGCTGAACGTAGGGGTTGTAGAAGGACCTGCAGGTCTCGTGTCCGGGCTGGAAATAGAATACCTTGCCCGCGCCCCGCAGGAAGCAGGCGCCGCTGCGGAAGATATTGCCGTCCTCAAACCAGCTTCCGAACACAAGGGCGTCGGGCTGGGGAATATAGAAGGGCTCGCTGTAAAGCTCCTCCTCCTCGAGAGTGAAATGATCGGGAATGCCCGCGGCGATGGGGTTGGAGGGCAGGAGATTCCATACGACCTCCTTCTGATTCCGTCCCCAGGACAGGTTGCCGTTGGTGCCGACAATCTTCATAAAGGGCTTGGATTTGTGACCCGAGTGCAGGGCGATGAAGCCCATTTTGCCAAGGTATACGCGGTCGCGGATCTTGTCGGCAAGGGCGTCGGGGACCTCGTTGTGTGCCACGTGTCCCCACCAGATGAGGACGTCGGTGCTCTCCAGCACCTCGTCGGGCAGACCGCAGTCGGGGTCGTCAAGGGCGGCGAGGCGAATGTCAAGATCGTCACACTCTCCCAAAAATTCAGACACCTTTCCGTGAATGCCCGTGGGGTAAAGCTCTGCCACGTGGGCGTGCTTTTTCTCGTGGCGGTATTCGTTCCAAACGGTTACGCGAAGCTTGTTCATAGTCGTTTCCTTTCCTTTCTTTAGGCTTTGGCCCTCTTTTTTGCCTCAATGGGGGAGACACCAAAGCGTTGCTTGAATTGGCGGTAGAAGGAGGAATAGTCGCAGAAGCCGCACTGGGACGCCACAATATTGGCTTGCTTTCCCTCCTGCAGGAGGGTTCTTGAAAGAAGCAGCCGCTTCAGAACGATGTAATCCCATACCGGGGAGCCGGTAGACTCCTTGAAAATGCGGTTGATATACGACTTGCTGAAGAAGAATTCCTGCTCCAGCACCTCAAGCCCCTTGATGGTGGTCAGATTTTCGTTGATGTACTCAATGATCTGCGCCACAAGATCGGAGGAGCCTTGGACGGGGGGCTCGATTCGGATATTTTCCTCACCGAGAGGGGTGTCGTTTTTGATGTGATACAGCTCGGTGAGGACGGGCATCAGATTGGCAAGCGCCTGGGTGCGAACGTTCTTGCCGAGGGGATCGCGACAGATGCGCGACATACACTCTGCCAGGAATTTCGCGGAATCCTTGCCGGGGACGTACATATTGTTTTTCCCGAGAGGGCGGGCGAGAAAGATGTTCTCGATCTCGTTTTGCAGAAGGGGGAGCGACTCGGGGGAAAAATTGATAGAGATGCGCTCGTAGGGCGCGTCGGGACGGATGTGAGGCGTGTGGGTCTCGCCGCCTCGCATAACGAGAAGACAGCCGGGGACCAGCTCGTAATCGTTGCCCTCTACGGTGTAGTGACCGTTCCCCGAGATGAAATAATACAGCTCGCAGGTTCTGTGGGCGTGGAGCTGATATTTATCGGGAGCGGGAACGGGATCCAGATTGTGGTGGATATTGAGATCGCCGTCGGCATATTTGAAGAGATTCATACCGTCCTCCTTTCCGCTTTGATACCTTATTTTATCACAGAAAAGCAAAAAAAGGAAGAGTTTTTCGTGAATTGGTTGAAAAAATCGCAGGGATGTAATATAATAGGATAAATTCCCCAAAAGGAGGGATGATGAGTGAAATGCGAAACGGTCTATAAGGTGTTTTCCGCCATTCCCGAGCTTCGGACCGATCGGCTGGTGCTTCGGCGGATGACGGTGAGCGACTGCTACGATATGTACGAATATGCGTCCAATCCCGCCGTGACGCGGTATCTTACCTGGAGCCCCCATCCCGACGTGGAATACACCAAGGACTATCTGCGGTACATTGCCGATCACTACAAGCTTGGCGACTTTTACGATTGGGCGGTGATCCTTGCGGAGGAAAAGAAGATGATCGGCACCTGCGGGTTTACCCGATTTCATTTTCATCACAACGCCGCCGAGGTGGGGTACGTGATCAATCCCGCCTATCGCGGTCGGGAGATCGCCGACGAGGCGGTGCGCGCCGTGATGAAATTCGGCTTTGAGGCGCTTGGACTTCATCGCATCGAGGCAAAGTATATTATGGGCAACGAGGCGTCCCGTCGCGTGATGGAAAAGGTGGGAATGACCTTTGAGGGCGTGCGACGTGGCGAAATGCTCATCAAGGGGGACTATCGGGACATCGGCGTTTGCGCCATCCTTCGGGACGATGCCCGAAAAAAAGGAATTTTTTGAATAGAGCTGCCATAGTGGGGCGATACTTTCGGTGATCCGAAAACGGAAAAATTTACGAAGGAGAATCGCGTATGGCAACGTATGTAAAGAACGGCATCACCCCCGAGTCCCTTAAGGGAAGCAAGACCGAGCAGAATCTGCACACGGCACTCTCGGGAGAATCGCAGGCGTATCTGCGCTACAAATGGTTTGAAAAGAAGGCAAAGGCGGACGGCTTCGTGGAGATTGCCGACATCTTCCGCGAAACGGCGGGCAACGAGATGGAGCACGCGGAGATTTGGTTCCGCTACCTCGGCGGCTGGTCGTCCACCGAAAAGAATCTGGAGGCGGCGGCAGGCGGCGAGCATTTCGAGTGGTCGACCATGTACGCTGAATTTGAACAGACGGCAAGGGAAGAGGGCTACGGCGTGATCGCCGATCTTTTTGCCAAGGTCGCCGCTATTGAGAAGATGCACGAGGACAGATACAATCAGTATCTTTCTCAGGTGAAGAACGGCGAGTGCTTTACCTCGGGCAGCACCGAAACCAAATGGATCTGCCTCAATTGCGGTTACGTGGTGGCGGGCAAGGAGCCCCCGAAGATCTGCCCCGTATGCTCCCACGCGCAGGGGTATTTCAAGAAACAGAGCTGACGAAGGCGGCACCCCACGGTGCCGCTTTTGAATTTGTGCAAAAATTTTTTCAAAACCTATTGACAAAGGGCAAAAGATGTGATAAAATGTCCGAGTAAAAGAAAGCAGAACGCTCCGTTCTCACCGTATCACCTTGCTTTTGTGCATACGGTTGATAGTAAACGTCCCTTTGGGGAATTTATGTGCGCGGAGTCTTTGGCTTTCGCGTGCTTTTTGTTTTGCAAAGGCAAAATTTGATTTGGAGGTGCTTACCTATCAGCAACGCAAAAGAAGTACAGATCAACGAAAGCATTCGTGAGAAGCAGATCCGCGTGATCAGCGCAACGGGCGAGCAGCTCGGCGTGATGAGCAGCGATGAGGCGCTTCGCCGTGCTTACGATGAGGGCTTGGATCTTGTGATGATGGCTCCTCAGGCGGTCCCCCCCGTATGTAAGATCATGGATTACGGTAAGTACCGCTACGAGAGCGAGAAGCGCGAGAAGGAAGCTCGCAAGAAGCAGCAGACCATCGAGGTGAAGGAAATTCAGCTTTCCTACCGCATCGATACCCACGACTTTGAGACCAAGGTCAGACACGCACACCGTTTCCTCGGTGAGGGCAACAAGGTTCGCGTGGTATTGCGCTTCAAGGGTAGAGAGATGAGCCACGTGGCAATGGGAACCGAGCTGATGAAGAAGTTCGAGGATGCCTGCGCCGAGGTCGGTTCCATCGACAAGAAGCCCGTGCTTGACGGCAGATTTATGAGCATGATCATCGTGCCGATCAAGAAATAAAGCAGTTCATAACAGACGGTGACACCGTTTGATGATAAATTTACAAGCGGATCCGTGTGATTGACGGGTACCGCGACCAGAAAGGGAGATAAAAATCATGGGAAAAATCAAGACACATAAAGCTTCTGCTAAGAGATTTTCCGTAACGGCGAACGGAAAGGTTAAGCTTAACCACTGCCACCACCGCCACAACCTTGGTCTGAAGACCGCAAAGCGTAAGAGACATCTTCGCTCCGGCGCATATCTTTCCAGCGCTATGAGTGCAAATGTCAAGGCAATGATCCAGAAATAAGTTCGGAAATATCATAACAGGAGGATAAGAAAATGGCAAGAATTAAGGGCGCAGTTATGACGCGCAAGAGAAGAAATAAAGTACTCAAGGCTGCAAAGGGTTACTGGGGCGCAAAGTCCAAGCACTTCAAGATGGCTAAGCAAGCCGTGATGAAGAGCGGTAACTATGCATTCACCGGCCGTAAGCTGAAGAAGAGAGACTTCCGTCGTCTTTGGATCACCCGTATCTCTGCTCAGGCAAAGGTCAACGGCGTGAACTACTCCACCTTCATGAACGGTCTGAAGAAGGCTGGTATCGATCTGAACAGAAAGATGCTTGCTGAGCTTGCAGTTTCCGACAAGGAAGCATTCGCAGCACTCGTTGAGAAGGCAAAGGCAGCTCTGTAAGTTGTACATGACAAAACCCGACAGTGGTCGGGTTTTTGTCGTATTTGAGAGCAATCAAATTTGGCAAAAAATGCCGAATTTTATACGGTTTTGAAGAAAGGAGAGCACGATGAAGATCGTCGGAGACGTTATCACATCCCGCCAGAACCGACTGGTGGTAGAGGTGGGAAAGCTGACCGATCGCAAGGTGAGAATGGCAGAGGAGCGCTTCCGCTTTGACGGGATCAAGCTGCTTCGTGAGGCGGTGGCAAACGGTGTTTGCATCGAAAAGCTGCTGCTGTGCGAGAGCCGCTCTCGTGAGTTTCTTGCCGAGCTGGATCTGATGAAGGACAAGTCGGCACTTGCCGATACAACGGTGTACATCCTTTCCGAGGACACCTTTTCCAAGGTGTCGCAGGAGCAAGCCCCCGAGGGGATCCTCGCCGTAGCGCGCTTTCCCGGGCTTCACGCAAGAGGGGCGCAGAGCCGTGGCGTCCTTTTGGAGGCGGCACGGACGCCGTCGCGGATCCTCCTGCTGGAATCGGTGAGAGATCCGGGTAACGTAGGCACTATTCTTCGGAGCGCTGCCGCCTTTGGCATCCATTGCGTTGCGCTCAGCGCCGATTGCGCTGACGTCTACAATCCCAAAACGATACGGGGCGCCATGGGCGCGCTGTTTCGGATCAGGATCGCCGTCTTTGAGGATATCACCGAGGCGATCGACCTTTTGAAGGACGGGGGACGTCGCGTCTTTGCGGCGGCACTCGACCCCGAGGCGGTTCGCCTTGGAAGGGTACCCTTGCACGCAGAGGATTGCGTGGTCATCGGAAACGAGGGACACGGACTTTCTCCCGAGGCCATTCGCGCCTGCGGGCAGAGCCTGTATATCCCCATGGAGGAGGGCAGTGAGTCGCTGAACGCCGCCATTGCCGCATCCGTGATCCTTTGGAGTATGTACGGAAATTAAAAGCAGAGGAGGTGCCTGTATGGCAAGATCGTTATATTGGATTTGGCTTTCTCTTCGCATGGGTGAGGGGAAGGCGGGGGTTGCCGAGCTCCTGGAGTATTTCGGATCGCCCGAGAATATATACGACGCCGACGCGCACGAGCTTGCCGATTATTTCGGCGGCACAAGGCGGTCCCTTTGCGAGGCACTTTCGGACAAGAATCTTGACGAAGCCTATCGGATCGAAAGCTACTGTGTCAAAAACGGTATTTCGATTTTGTGTTATTCGCAAAAGGGCTATCCAAGACTGTTGACAAATCTGAAAAATCCCCCTATAATATTATACGCAAGAGGTCAGATCACCGATCTTGACGAGCGTGTTTCTGTCGGCGTTGTCGGTACGAGGAGCATCACCGAATACGGAAGACAGGCGGCGTATAAAATAGGATATGAGCTTGCCGCGGCGGGCGCCGTCGTGGTAAGCGGACTTGCTCTTGGCAACGATAGCGTTGCTGCCTGCGGTGCACTGGACGCGCGGGGACGCACTATCGCGGTGCTGGGAAGCGGTCTTGACCGCATCTATCCCGCCGCCCACAAAAAGCTGGCGCGTGAGATTGCGAGGCGCGGTATGATCCTGTCGGAATATCCGCCGCTCACACCGCCCTCTCGCGGCTCCTTCCCTATGCGAAACCGCATCATCAGCGGACTCTCTCAAGGAACGCTGGTCATCGAGGCGGGCAAGGGAAGCGGCGCCCTGATCACGGCGAAGGACGCAATTTTGCAGGGACGTGACATCTATTCGCTCCCCGGTAATATTGATTCCGAGACCGCCGAGGGCACCAACGAGCTGATCAAGGACGGGGCAACGGCAATTACCTGTGCCGCCGATATTCTGGAAAACTATCAGTATATCTATGGTGGCAAGCTGGACCTTTCGGTCCTGACGCGACTTCGTGGCAGATCTCAGCTTCGGCGCGGCGCTCTTCGCGCCCACGGCGTGGATGAGGGAAAGCTTCTTGGCGAGGAGATATCGGAGGAAACCGCGGAGGATCAGGGTCGCCTGTCCTCGCTCCTGCACAGTAAGGGGCGCGTGGACGGAGAAACGGTCAAGCGCATCAGCGGTGAGACCGAGTATCCCGTATACAGGGACGATAAGCGCAAGCCGACGGAAGCCCCAAAGACCGAGGAGACAACAGCGCCCGCCGAGGACGTGCTTCCCGATGGGCTTGACCCGATGCACGTCGCCGTTCTTCGCGCTATGCCCCGAGGAGAGGCCGTTGGCATCGACCGCATTTGCGAGGGCGGCATAGACGCCGCTTCGGCGATGACGGCAATGACGATGCTGGAGATCCACGGTCTTGTGGAATCCTTGCCCGGCAACCGTTATTTGAGAAAGTGATTACATTTGTTTGATGGAAAGAAAGAGGAAAAAGAATGGCGAATCTTGTCATTGTTGAGTCACCAACCAAAATTGCACCGATCAAGAAATATCTTGGCGCAAACTATAAGGTTATCGCATCCAAGGGTCACGTAAGAGACCTTCCCAAGAGCACTCTTGGCGTGGATATCGAGAACGATTTTGCACCGCACTATATAAATATTCGCGGCAAGGGCGATCTCATTAAGGAGATCCGCAAGGAAGCAAAGAACGCAAAAAAGATCTTCCTTGCAACCGACCCTGACCGTGAGGGAGAGGCTATTGCGTGGCACCTGGCGACGGCACTTCAGATTCCCGTGGAGAAGACGCTTCGCGTCAGCTTCAACGAGATCACACCGTCCGTGGTAAAGGCCTCTATCAAGGAGCCCCGCAGCATTGATATGAATCTTGTGGATGCCCAGCAGGCGAGAAGAATTCTCGACCGTATCGTGGGCTATAAGCTTTCCCCCTTCCTTTGGAAGAACGTTAAGAGCGGACTCTCCGCGGGACGCGTACAGTCTGCGGCGACCCGCATTATCGTGGACCGCGAGGAGGAGATCCGCGCGTTTGTGCCGGAGGAGTACTGGACCATTGACGCCCTGCTGATCCCCGATGGCGCGGGCAAGCCCTTCCCCGTAAGATTTTACGGTCAGAACGGAAAGAAGACCAAGCTGAAGAACGAGGAGGCGGCAAACGCCGTTCTTTCTGCCGTTGCGGGCAAGGAATTTACCGTTTCCGCCGTGAAGAGAGCCAAGCGCAAGAAGTCTCCCCTGCCTCCCTTTACCACCTCCACCCTTCAGCAGGAGGCTTCCCGGAAGCTGAATTTCCAGTCCTCCCGTATTATGCGCGTCGCGCAGGAGCTGTACGAGGGTATCAATATCGGATCGGAGCTGGGCGGCACGCAGGGTCTTATCACCTATATGCGTACCGACTCCCAGAGAGTCTCGGTAGACGCGCAAAACGAAGCGCGTGAGCTGATCGGAGAGAAGTTCGGTGCGGCATATTGCCCCAAGACCCCCCGTGTCTATAAATCCCGTGCAGGCGCGCAGGACGCCCACGAGGCGATCCGCCCCGCTCGCGTCGGCATCGAGCCTGCTATGGTCAAGAAATACCTGACCTCCGAGCAGTATAAGCTGTATAAGCTGATCTGGGATCGCTTCATCGCGAGCCAGATGGAGTCCGCGGAGCTGAATACCGTGAACGCCGACTTTAATTGCGCAGGCTATACCTTCCGCGCCAGCGGCTATTCGGTAGGCTTCCAGGGCTATATGGCGGTATATGAGGAGTCCGAGGAGGAGAGCCGCGTAACGGCGGACGAGATCCGCGAGGTGCGCGATATCCGTATCCCCGACATCAAGGAAGGACAGACGCTTGCAGCCGAGACGGTGACGCCTGACCGTCACTTTACCGAGGCGCCTCCCAGATACAATGACGCGTCGCTGATCAAATTCCTTGAGGAAAAGGGAATCGGCCGTCCCGGTACCTATACGCCTATCATTACCACCATTCTTGCCCGTAACTACGTGAAGAAGGAAGGAAAGGCATTCGTTCCCACGCCTCTTGGAGAGATCATCACCAAGATCATGAAGGAAAACTTCTCGGATATCGTCGACTACCAGTTTACGGCAGACGTGGAGACCAATCTGGATAGCATTGAAAACGGAAAAGCCGAGCTGAACGCCGTTCTTTCGGAGTTCTGGGGCGACTTCTCCAAGGAGCTGGAGGCGGCACAGAGCAAGCTCGGTACCGCCAGCATCGAGCTTCCCGTAGAGGAAACCGATATGATCTGCGAGAAGTGCGGTAGCCGTATGGTCGTGAAGATGGGACGCTTCGGTAAATTTGCCGCTTGCCCCAACTATCCTGCCTGCCGCAATACCAAGCCTCTTGAGGGCGAGAAGAAGGAAGAGGCGCCCCGCGTTTCGGAGTTCAAGTGCGAGAAGTGCGGAAGCGATATGATCGTAAAGAAGGGCCCCTTCGGCGAATTTTACGCCTGCTCCAATTATCCCGCCTGCAGATTCACCAAGCAGAAGACAGAGGCGTTGGACGTACCCTGTCCCAAGTGTGGCTCCAAGATCCTGACCCGCCACGGACGGGGCGGAAAATCCGTATTCTACAGCTGTGAGAAATACCCGAGCTGTGATTTCTCCACCTGGGATCTTCCCACCGCCGAGGTGTGTCCCAACTGCGGAGAGATGCTGTATCGCAAGAAGGGCAGAGCCGCTATGCTGGTTTGCCACAAGGACGGATGCGGCTATAAACAAAAAGTAGAACAGACCGAGGGAGCGGATAACGCGGAGGAATAATTCCGCGTCCTCTCCCGTGAGGAAATACTATGCAAAAAACCATTCACGTTTACGGCGCGGGACTGGCGGGCTGCGAGGCGGCTTGGCAGATCGCCGAGCGCGGTATTCCCGTACGGCTTTTCGAGATGAAGCCCGAAAAATACACGCCTGCCCATCACTCTCCCGACTTCGCGGAGCTGGTTTGCTCCAATTCGCTTCGTTCGGACAGCGTGACCAACGCCGTAGGACTGCTCAAGGAGGAGCTGACCCGAATGGGGTCGCTCATTATGGAGGCGGCGCACGCCACCCGTGTTCCCGCGGGCTCGGCGCTTGCCGTTGACAGAACTCTGTTTTCGCAGTATATCACCGAAAAGATCAAAAATCATAAAAATATCGAGATCGTTCCCTTTGAGGTAAGCCGAGTGGAGGAGGATACCGTTACGGTCATCGCCACGGGCCCCTTGACCTCGGACGCCATGGCGGACTATATCGAGAAGGAGCTGGGATGCGGCGGCCTGCATTTCTTCGATGCGGCGGCACCCATCGTGGATTTTTCGTCCATCAATATGGACGTTGCCTTCTTCGCGTCGCGCTATGACAAGGGCGATGCCGATTACATCAACTGTCCTATGACGAAGGCGCAGTACGATGTCTTCTATGAGGCACTCGTTTCGGCACAGGAGGCGGAGCTCAAGGACTTCGACCGCGAATCTCAAAAGCTGAAGGTGTTTGAGGGCTGTATGCCCGTCGAGGTCATGGCAAAGCGCGGCTACGATACCCTGCGTTACGGTCCGCTCAAGCCCGTAGGACTGGTAGACAAGCGCACGGGAGAGGAATCCTATGCCGTGGTTCAGCTTCGCAAGGAGAACCGCGAGGGAACTATGTATAATCTCGTGGGCTTCCAGACCCATCTGACCTTCCCCGAGCAGAGAAGGGTATTTCGTCTGATCCCCGGCCTTGAGAACGCCGAATTTTTGCGGTACGGCATTATGCACCGCAACACCTATCTCAATTCGCCGGGACTTCTCGGCGCGGATTATGCTATGCTCACACGACCCGACGTATTCTTCGCGGGTCAGATGACGGGCGTTGAGGGATACGTGGAGTCGGCAGGCTCGGGCTTCGTAGCGGGGCTGAACGCCGCGCGACGGGTGCTTGGCGAGGAGCCGATCCTGTTCCCGAGAACCACGATGTTGGGCGCTATGGCGCATTACGTTAAGGACGGCGGAAACGGCGCCTTTGTTCCCATGAACGCCAATTTCGGGATCGTGGAGCCTCTGCCTCAACGTGTCAAGGGCGGTAAGCCCGTCAAATATCAGATCCTGTCCGATCGGTCCCTTGCCGCCGTAGAGGAGATCAGGGATCTGGTTTTCGCCCACAAGGCGTAGGCAAGAAATATACGGAAGTAAGGAATTATACTATGATGCCACAAGCAATGTCAATGCTGGAGGAGCGTCTTGGCTATCGGTTTCACGATCCGAGGCTTCTCGAAACCGCGCTTACCCATTCGTCCTATTCCAACGAGCTTCGGACGAAAAGAGGCGCGATAGAATGTAACGAGCGTCTGGAATTTTTGGGCGACTCGGTGCTTTCGATCATTGTAAGTGAATATTTGTTTCTCGAGCAGAGCGAGCTTCCCGAGGGGGAGCTTACCAAGATGCGTGCCGAGCTGGTTTGCGGGCGGTCGCTTTCGAGCTTTGCGCGGAGCATTGATCTCGGTTCCTATATGTTCCTCGGCAACGGCGAGGAGAAGAACGGCGGTCGCTCCAACGACAAGATCCTTGAGAATGCCTTTGAGGCGCTTCTTGCCGCCATGTATCTGGATGCGGGCGCGGAAGGAAAAAAGGTGGTTTCCGCCTTTTTGATGCCTCTTGTAAAGGAGGGACTGAAGGCGCTTCTTGCTGTCGGTCACGGCAAGGATTATAAGACGGCGCTTCAGCAGTTTGTTCAGCAGACCGAGGGCGATTTTTTGGAATACGCCGTCGTAGGCGAGTTGGGTCCCGACCATATGAAGACCTTTGAGGTCGAAGCGCGGCTCAACTCCAACGTGATCGGTCGCGGAACGGGACGCTCCAAGCGTGAGGCGGAGCAGAACGCGGCGCGGCAGGCGCTTTCCTTATTTGGTGAAATGTAAAAGATACGGGGAACAGAAGTGTTCCCCCGTCTTGGTTTATGGAGGCTTATGAAGCACGTTAATATTCCCATTTTTATTCCCCATTTAGGGTGTCCTAACGGGTGTGTTTTCTGCAATCAGCGGTCTATCTCGGGAAAGGAAAGCTTCAACATTGAGGCAATGGAGCAGGAGATTAGACAGGTGCTTTCCACCGTGACCCGCCCTGCGGAGGTGGAGATCGCCTTCTTCGGCGGCTCCTTTACAGGCATTGACCGTGACTTGATGGTGTCGCTTCTGGAGCGGGCGGAGCACTTCGTTCGAGAGGGGAGCGTGGACGCGATCCGGTTGTCTACCCGACCCGATTATATCGACGGTGAGGTCTTGGAGATTCTTTCCCTCTATTCCGTGAAAACGATCGAGCTTGGACTTCAGAGTATGGACGATGGTGTTCTCGCGGCGGCAAAGCGCGGACATACCGCCGAGGACGGAAAACGGGCTTGCGCGCTGGTCAAGCAATACGGATTTTCGCTGATCGGGCAGATGATGGTGGGGCTTCCCGCGTCTGATAGCGCACGGGAGGTCGAAACGGCAAAAGCCCTTTGCGATCTGGCGGTGGACGGCGTCCGCGTCTATCCCACCGTGGTGTTTGAGGATACCGAGCTTTGCGATATGGCAAAGGCGGGGAAGTACCGTCCGCTTACGACCGAGGAGGCGGTGGCGCGCACCAAGGCGGTGTTGGACGTGTTCCGCAAGCGTGACGTTCCTTGCATTCGCGTTGGGCTTTGCGCCTCGGAAAATCTTGCATCGGACAAGGTGTACGGCGGCGCCTCTCACAGTGCCATCGGCGAGCTTGCTATGGGTGAGATCTTCTACGAGGAGATGTGTCGACTTCTGGATGAGCGTGGTGACGTGGCGGGAAGGTCCGTAACGTTTTACGTGCCGAAGGGAGCGGTTTCCCGCGCCGTAGGGCAAAAACGGGTCAATGCCGAAAGAATTTATAAAAAATATTCGCCTTTGTGCGTAAAAGTTCTTGAAAAAAGTGAATTAATGCGGTATAATATTATAATTGATATTATATAATTATATTTTATAGAGCGGGCATAGCCCGTAATGCTGAAAGGAGGGCAATCGGTTGTATCTCAAATCTCTGGAGCTTCAGGGCTTCAAATCCTTTCCCGATAAAACAAAGCTGACCTTCGGTGCGGGCACTACCGTGATCGTAGGTCCTAACGGAAGCGGAAAATCCAATATTTCCGACGCCATGCGTTGGGTTCTGGGTGAGATCTCCTCCAAAAATCTCCGCGGGACGCGTATGGGCGATATTATCTTCGGCGGCGCGGATAGCCGCAAGCCCATGGGATATGCGGAGGTATCGGTTACCTTTGATAACCGCGATCCCGAAAACCGTCTGGAGTGTATGTACGACGAGGTGACGGTCACCCGCCGTTATTACCGCTCGGGCGACAGTGAATATTACATAAACCGTCAGCCAGTACGTCTGAAGGACATCTACGAGCTGTTTATGAACACGGGCGTGGGACGTGACGGCTATTCCATCATCGGACAGGGTAAGATCGCCGAGATCATTTCCCGTAAGAGCGATGAGAGAAGAAGCATCTTTGAGGACGCTTCGGGTATTGCCAAGTACCGTCACAAGAAGACCGAAGCAGAGCGCAAGCTGGCTGACACCGAGGATAATATGACCCGTATCAACGACGTATTTACCGAGGTGGCGGCGCAGGTCGGTCCTCTGGAAAAGGAAGCGGAAAAGGCGTCACGCGCCATTGAGCTTCTGGAAACCAAAAAGCGCGTGGACGTTCAGCTTTGGCTGTACGATACCGAAAAGCTGCAAAGCGAGATCGCAGAGGCAGAGGAAAACTATAACCGCTCCTCCTTCGATCTCAATACCGTGAACGATACCATCGCTTCTTACGAGGCGCAGAACGAAAGACTGTTCGACGTTTCGCAGAACAACAAGTATGCCTCCGAGCAGCTTCTTGCCCGCATTGGCGAGCAGACCAAGACCAATCACGATCTGGATAGCGAGTATCAGGTGTCCAAGACCAATATCTCCCACACCGCCGAGCTGATGGAAGGCGCGGCAGAGGTGATTCGGGAATACGAAAAGGCGATCGAGGACGACGGACGCGGACTGGAGGCGCGTTACGGACGGGTGAAGGAGCTTGAGGCGCACCTTGCCGAGCGCGTGAAAAAGCACGCCGACGCGCAAGAGGAGCAGAGAAGGCTCCGTGCCGAGGCGGAGGCGCTGGAAACTAAGATCGCGGAGGCACTTACCGATATTCGCGCCTACGAAAAAGGGGCGACCGATATTCGGGTCAGACTGTCGGTCATTGAAAACGCCAAGTCGGATGACGACGGCAAGAACTCCTCGACCCTTGAGGAGATCGAAAAGTACGAGAGGATCGCAAAGGAGCTGGGCGAAAAGATCGCGCGGACCGAGACGACCCTTGCCTCCTACGAGGAAAAGCTTGTCGCGGTCAACGAGGCGATCGCCAAGGGCAACGAGGCACTTGCGGAGAAATACGAGGCGCGCCGAGAGCTGGAGGAGCGCTATGCCGAAAAGAAGCTGGCAGGCGATTCCGCCAAGCAGAGGATCGATACCTTCCGCGCCATGGAGGAGCAGTTTGAGGGCTACTCCAACAGCGTTCGCTACGTAATGAAGGCGTACGCCGAGGGCAAGATCACCGACCGCAGCGGCGCCCGTTGCGGCAAGATCTACGGCCCCCTGACTCAGGTCATTCAGGTGGAGGATCGCTATGTGACGGCGATTGAAACAGCCCTTGCGGCAAACCTTCAGCACATCGTCGTCGAGAACGAGGAAACGGCAAAGAACGCTATGTTTGCCTTGAAAAAGGCAGAGGCGGGTCGCGCCACCTTCTTCCCGATCACGTCTATGAAGGGTCAGGAGCCTACCCACGAGATGGAGGAGTCCCGTGGCTTCCGCGGCTTCATTTCCTTCGCGGACGAGCTGGTTACCTGCGATAACAAATTCCGAGAGATCGTTTCTTCTCTTTTGGGAAGAACGGTGGTCTTTGACAATATTGATAATGCCACCGAAATGGCGAAGGCGCTCAAATACTACGTAAAGGTGGTTACCCTCGACGGACAGCAGATCCAGGCGGGCGGATCCTTTACCGGCGGTTCTGTCAGACACCGAGGCAGTATTCTGGGACGTGCGGGCGAGATCCGCGCCATGGAGGAAAAGCTGAAGGTGCTGAACGGCGAGATGGCGGCAATCAACCGCGAGCTGGAGGCGCTGAATAAAACCATTGTCGAGCTCGAGCAGAGCACCTCCTCCGAGGAGGATAAGCGCCGCATCCTTGACGTGATGAAGAGTGGCGAGAGCACCACGCTGGAGCAGCTTCGCGCAAAGCTGGAGGCAAACAACACCCTTGCCGAAAAGCTCCGCGCCGATTACGGAAGCGTCATTGAGCAGCACCGTCGGTACGAGGAGGAGGCTGTTGTGCTTTCCGCCAAGGAAAAGGAGCTTTCCGAGGCCATTCGCGAGATCAGCGAGTTCCGCTCCGACAAGGACGTGGAGCGCAATGAAATTCTGGAGCGCTGCGAAGCTCTTTCCGCTACCATCACCGAGCTTTACGTCAACACCATCGAGGCGCAGAAGGATATTGAAACCGAGAAGGCGCTGGCTTCCTCTCTCGACGAGCGCATTGCTTCGCATCGCGCGGGAATCGAGGCGCAAAAGCACAAGATCGAGGAATGCCAAAGACAGATCGGGGCGTTTGAGGCGTCGCAGAAGGAAAACCGCGTGCGGCTTGCCGAGGGCGAAAAGCTCCTGTCCGAGCTGAACGCCAAGAGAGCGCTTCTGGAAAACGACAGCTTTGAGTTTGAAAAGAAGCTCTCCGCTATGAATACCAAGATCCGTGAAAAGCGCGCCGAGCAGGAGGTCATTTTCCGTCAGCATACCAAGAACGAAAACAGGCTTACCGCCCTCAAGAACGAGCAGGACAAGCTTGCTACCAAGCTGTGGGACGATTATGAAATGACCCGCGCTGAGGCGGTTTCGCTCGGCTATCCCCCCATTACCGCCGTGACCCGCGCGGCAACGGCGGCGAAGCAGGCGGATTGCAGAAACAAGCTTCGCGCTATCGGTAACGTAGACCTTGACGCCGTGAATAAATACAAAGAAGTCAAGGAACGTTATGATCATATGGAGCGTCAGATCCGTGACCTCAACGATTCCAAGACCGAGCTTCTCAAGATCATTGATAAGCTGGAGCGGGAGATGAAGACATCCTTCATTGACTCCTTCAACAAGATCAACGAGAACTTCAACCAGACCTTCTCCGAGCTGTTTGGCGGCGGCTCTGCGGAGCTTTCGCTGACCGATCCCGAGAACGTGCTGACCAGTGGCATTGAGATCAGAGCGGTTCCCCCCGGAAAGAACATCAGCAATATGATGCAGCTTTCGGGCGGAGAGCAGGCGTTCGTCGCCATTGCGCTTCTGTTCGCGATCCTCAAGGTCAACCCCACGCCCTTCTACATTCTGGACGAGATCGAGGCGGCGCTGGACGAGGTCAACGTGGCACGCTTTGCCGAGTACATTCAGCGCTACGCGGACGGTACGCAGTTCATTCTGATCACCCACCGCCGCGGTACCATGGAGGCGGCAGACCGCTTGTACGGTGTTACCATGCCCGAGCGCGGTATCTCCAAGGTTCTGGCACTTGACGTAAGCGATATTGCAAAGAAGAAGGGAGACGACTGGGATGGCATTTTTGGATAAACTGAAAAACGGTCTTTTCAAGACGAAAAATGCAATCTTCGGACAGATCGACAATATGCTGAAGGCATTCGTCCGCGTGGACGAGGATCTTCTTGAGGAGCTTGAGGAGCTTCTTATTATGGCGGACGTTGGCGTCGGCGCAACCGAGGAGATCCTGGACCGTCTTCGTGAGGAGATCAAGGACGGACGCCTGAAGGAAAAGGAGGACGTCGTTAAGGCACTTCGCACCATCCTTGCCGATATGATCGGCGAGGGCAAGCCCCTTGTGCTGGATACCAAGCCCTCCGTGATCCTCGTGATCGGCGTCAACGGCGCGGGCAAGACCACGTCCATCGGCAAGATCACCAATATTCTCAAGAAGCAGGGCAAAAAGGTGGTCGTGGCGGCGGCGGATACCTTCCGCGCGGCGGCCATCGATCAGCTTGCCGTTTGGTGTGAGCGTTCGGGCGTTGAGCTTGTCAGACAGAACGAGGGCAGTGACCCTGCGGCGGTGGTTTACGACGCGGCAAGCTATGCCAAGAGTCACGGCGCCGACGTTCTCGTCATCGATACGGCAGGTAGACTGCACAACAAGAAAAATCTGATGAACGAGCTTGAGAAGATCAACCGCGTGATCGACCGCGAGCTTCCCGGCGTTTGCCGTGAGAATCTTTTGGTGCTGGACGCCACCACGGGACAGAACGCGATCCTGCAGGCGAAGGAGTTCAAGAACGCCGCCGAGATCACCGGACTTGTCCTCAATAAGCTGGACGGTACGGCAAAGGGCGGTATCGTGATCTCCATCAAGAGCGAGTTGAATATTCCCGTGAAATTCGTGGGTGTCGGCGAGCAAATCGACGATATGAGAGAGTTTGACGCGGACGAATTTATTACGGCGTTGTTTGAGTAATATGGAAATTGTAATTGCATCAAGAAATCAACACAAGATCGGCGAGCTTGAGGCGCTTCTTGCCAAGTACGTGGCAGGGGTCAGGCTTCTTTCTCTGGACGACGTGGGAATCGAGGGCGACATTGAGGAGAACGGCACCGCCTTTTCCGAAAACGCGCTGATCAAGGCGCGGGCGGCGGCTTCCTCGGGCAAGATCGGTGTCGGCGACGACTCGGGGCTTTGCGTAAACGCCCTTGACGGCGCTCCCGGCATCTTTTCCGCAAGGTACGCGGGAGAGCACGGCAACGATGCCGCCAACAACGAGCGACTGCTCTGTGAGCTTTTCGATAAGGAGGACCGATCGGCGGCGTTTGTGTGCGCCATTGCCTGCGTCCTGCCTGACGGCAGAGAGTTCGTTGTGGAGGGCAGAGCAGAGGGAACGATTCTGCATAGCGCCAGCGGAAAGAACGGCTTCGGCTACGATCCTCTCTTCTACTACACGCCCCTTGAAAAGACCTTCGCGGATCTTTCTTCCGAGGAGAAGAACGAGATCAGCCACCGCGCCCGCGCCGTGGAGGCGTTTGCCGCGGAGCTTGCCAAATATTTGAAATAATCCCGAGAGGAATCAACATGATAACATCGAAACAGAGAGCGTATCTTCGTTCGCTCGCCGTCAACGAGCCTACCATTATGCAGATCGGCAAGGGCGGCGTCAGCGAGAATCTGATCAAAACCGTTTCGGACGCCCTTGAGGCAAGAGAGCTGGTCAAGCTTTCGGTTCTGGAAAACTGCGAGTATAGCGCCCGCGAGGTGGCGGATGCCCTTTCCGAGGAAACTGCCTCCGAGGTGGTGGCAGTGCTTGGCAGAAAGCTGGTGCTGTACCGCGAGTCCGAAAAGCACAAAAGGATCGAGCTGTAACGGAGGGCGCTGTGAAGGCACAACCTACGAAGCAAGAAGAACAACAGGTAGAGGATCCTGTCCGAATCGGTATTTACGGCGGCACCTTTGCCCCCGTGCATAACGGTCACGTTCACGCGGCAAAGCTTTTTATGGAGCAGATGCGGCTGGACTATCTGATGGTGATCCCAACGGGTCAGCCCCCTCATAAGCAATTTGACTTTGAGGACGACCCGATGCACCGCCTTCATATGTGCGAGCTTGCGTTTGCCAATATGGACGGCGTGGTCATTTCGGACGCGGAGATCCGCCGCGGCGGAAAAAGCTATACGGTAGACACCCTGCGGGAGCTGTCGGCGCCCGGTCGCCGCTTACTGCTGCTTTGCGGCACCGATATGGTGCTCTCCTTTGACAAATGGTACCAATATGAGGAGATTTTGAAGCTTTGTTATCCCGTGTATATGCGGCGCGAGCAGGACAGAATGCTTGACGGCATTATTGTGGATAAGCTCGCCAAGTATTATCGGGAATCGGGCAAGATGTTCCGCAAAATCGTGGGAGAACCGCTTGCCATTTCCTCCACGGACATCCGAAAAAGGATCCAAAACGGCGAGGATATTTCCGATCTGGTACCGCCCCTGGTAGAATCTTACATTCACCGCAACGGGCTTTACCGAAATTCATAAAGGAAATTTTAGTATGAAATTTGACGAGGCTATGCTGAAGCGCTTGCGGGATTCGGTGTCCGGATCCATGTCGCAAAAGCGTTTTATTCATACGGCGGCGGTGGAAGAGATGGCGGCGCGTCTTGGCGCGCTTTACGCACCCGACAAGATCGACATCCTCCGCGCGGCGGCGCTTTTGCACGATATTACGAAGGAATATTCTGCCGAAAAGCAGCTACAGACCTGTCAGGCGTTTGGTATAATAATCGCAAAGCAAGACATTCTAACACCAAAGACCTTTCATGCAAAAACGGCGGCGGCACTGATTCCCGTTCTGTATCCCGATTTTGCCGACGGCGAGGTGATCGACGCGGTGAGATGGCATACCACGGGGCACGCTGATATGACGGTGATAGAAAAGCTGGTGTATCTTGCGGATTACATTGATGAATCGCGCACCTTTCCCGACTGTGTGGCTTTACGGGCTATGTTTTGGGACGCTCAGCCGCAGAATATGGGGGAAGCGGAGAGAATGGCGCATCTTGACCGCGTTCTGATCCGTTCCTTCGATATGACGCTTCACAGTCTGATCGAGGACGGCGCTCCCATCAGCGACGATACCTTCGCCGCCAGAAATTATCTGATCGTATCACAGGAATAACCCTTTGCATGAAGGCAATCAAATCCGAGGTGCTTTGTGTTGAATTCATGCAAAAAAAGAGGTAGACGCGTTTTGGCGTTCGCTATGGCGGTCATTGCGACGGTGGCGATCGCGGCGTTTGCGGAACCGAAAGAAAACAGCGCTTCCGCGTCACCCACAAGCGCGGGCGACGGGGGGAGCAGATATCACGTTCTGCTTATGGGGCGGGACGAGGCGGCAGGGCTTACTGACGTTATGATGCTGGTGAGTGTTGACGCTGAGGCGGGGCGCGTGTGCTTGGCGCAGATCCCCCGAGATACCTATTTCCGATACACCAAAAAGGACTACAAAAAAATCAATGGTGCAATGAGCGCTCTTGGCGGCGCCGAACAGGTTTGCCGAGCGCTGGAAAAGGCGTTTTCCGTTGACATCGACGCCTACGTTCTGCTGGATCTGGATTTTGTCAGATCGGCGGTGGATATGATGGGCGGCGTGGAGATCGACGTGCCGTGCGATATGCATTACGAGGACCCCGCGCAAGGGCTTTCCATTCATATCAAAAAGGGACGTCAGGTGCTTCGCGGTGCCGAGGCGGTGGAGTTCGTCCGTTTTCGCTCGGGATACGTTCGGGGCGATCTGGGACGGATGGACGCCCAGAAGCTGTTTTTGTCCGCCTTCTTCGAGGCGGCAGGGAAGACCCTTGGCGACGACGTGCCGAGGCTGGCTATGTTGGCAATGAGATCGGTGAAAACCAATATGCGCGTTGACCGCGTCGTCTCTCTTTTGCGCGCGGCGCGCACTATCTCTCCCGAGGACATCACCCTTCTTACCCTTCCCGGGGAGGAGGTGCAGTCGCCCTACAGTGGCGCCTGGTACTACGTGCTGTCCCGCAGGGGGACGGCGGCGGTGCTGGAGGAGCACTTTGGCGTCGTGGGCGCATCTGCCTGTATCGATCCCGCGCATCTCTTCAGCAACGCGGCGCGAAAGGATCTGGAGTCGGTCTACCGACGGGAGATCCAGCCCATATATTACACGGTGAGTGAGCTTCGAAAAAACGGGCTCACGGTGCCATCCTATTGAGATCTACTGCATTGCAGACGATATAAGTTTTCATAAGAAAGGAACCCAAGCTATGGAAAGTATCAACGAGCAAGTAAAGCTTCCCTCGCTCAAGGGCGTGACCCCTCTGGAGCTGGCGCGTGCCATCGGGGAGATTCTTGACGATAAAAAGGGAAATCAGGTCAAGGTGCTCCACGTGGAGGACAAGACCTCTATTGCCGATTATTTCGTGCTATGCACGGGTAATTCCGGTACTCACGTCAAGGCGCTGGCAGGTGAGGTAGAGTTCAAAACCGAGCAGCGCGAGCTTTCCCCCGACAATATCGAGGGAAGAGGCAATAACACCTGGATCGTTCTTGACTACGGAAACGTGGTCGTTCATATCTTCAGCCGCGAGGCAAGAGATTTCTACAATTTAGACAAGCTCTACGACGATGCACCCGTCGTGATGGAGTTTTAACACCTTCATCGGAAAGGAAAACACATATGAAGTACGATTTCACCAACATCGAGAAAAAGTGGCAGAAGGTGTGGGAGGATCAGCACGTTTTTGAGGCGTCCAACGACCATACCAAGCCGAAATTCTACGGACTTGTCGAGTTCCCCTATCCCAGCGGAGCGGGCATGCACGTAGGACATATCAAGGCGTACTCGGGTCTTGAGGTGGTCAGCCGCAAGAGAAGAATGGAGGGCTACAACGTTCTTTTCCCCATCGGCTTTGACGCTTACGGGCTTCCGACCGAGAACTACGCCATCAAGACCGGTATCCATCCCCGCAAGGTGACCGATACCAACATTGAGCGTTTTACCGATCAGCTGAAGCGCGTAGGCTTCTCCTTTGACTGGTCGAGAGTGATAGATACCACCGAGGAGAAGTACTATAAATGGACCCAGTACATCTTCTTAAAAATGTTTGAGAACGGCCTTGCCTTCCGTGATACCGCCCTTGTAAACTACTGCCCTCACTGTAAGGTGGTTCTTTCCAACGAGGACTCCCAGGGTGGCAAGTGTGACATCTGCCACAGCGACATCGTGCAGAAGTCCAAGGACGTTTGGTATCTTCGTATTACCGAGTATGCCGACAAGCTGCTTCAGGGTCTTGACGAGGTGGATTATCTGCCTCAGGTCAGACAGCAGCAGGTCAACTGGATCGGCAAGTCCACGGGTGCCTTCGTGAACTTCAAGATCGCCGATACCGACGAGCAGCTTCGCATCTATACCACCCGTCCCGACACCCTCTTCGGCGTCACCTTTATGGTCATCGCGCCCGAGCATCCTATGCTCGATAAGCTTTCGGACCGCATCTCCAATATGGACGCGGTCGTAGCTTACCGTAACGAATGCGCCAAGAAGACCGAGTTTGAGCGTACCCAGATGGTCAAGGACAAGACGGGCGTTCGCATCGAAGGCATCAGCGCCATCTCGCCCGTAAGCGGCAAGCAGATTCCCATTTACATTGCCGACTACGTTATGATGGGCTACGGTACGGGCGCTATTATGGCAGTTCCCGCCCACGACGAGCGCGACTACGAGTTCGCAAAGAAGTTCGGCATTGATATTATCCCCGTAATTGAGGGCGGCGACATCGAGCAGGCGGCTTACACCGGCGACGGCAAGATGATCAATTCCGAGTTCCTCAACGGCATTACTACCAAGGCGGAGGCCATCGAAAAGATGCTTGCCGTGCTTGGCGAGCGCGGCATCGGCGAGGCGGGCGTGCAGTTCAAGATGAAGGACTGGGCGTTCAACCGTCAGCGCTATTGGGGTGAGCCCATCCCGATCGTGCACTGTCAGCATTGCGGTATGGTTGCCGTTCCTTACGAGGAGCTTCCTCTGCGCTTGCCCGAGGTCAAGGAGTTTGCCCCCGGTGAAGGCGGCGAGAGCCCCCTTGCCAAGATCGATTCCTACGTCAACTGCAAGTGTCCCAAGTGTGGCAGAGACGCCAAGCGCGAGACCGACACCATGCCCCAGTGGGCAGGCTCGTCCTGGTACTTCCTGCGCTATATTGACCCCAAGAACGACGAGAAGCTTGCCGATTTCGACGAGATGAAGTATTGGCTTCCCGTTGACTGGTACAACGGCGGTATGGAGCACGTGACCCGTCATATGATCTATTCTCGCTTCTGGCATAAGTTCCTTTACGACATCGGTGAGGTTCCTACCTCCGAGCCGTACGCCAAGAGAACGGCACAGGGTCTGATCCTTGGCCCCGACGGCGATAAGATGAGTAAATCCAAGGGCAACGTGGTAGACCCCCTTGACGTTGTCAACGAGTTCGGTGCCGACGTGCTTCGCGTGTACATCCTCTTTATGGGTGAGTACGGAAGTGCCGCACCCTGGTCGGAGAGCAGTGTGAAGGGCTGTAAGCGCTTCCTTGACAGAGTTGCCGATCTGCCTTCTATGGTGAAGGAGGAGAACAACAAGAAGCTTGAGGTCGCCTTCCATAAGATGGTCAAGAAGGTTTCTCAGGATATTGAGGAGATGAAGTTCAATACCGCTATCGCGGCGATGATGGGACTTCTGAACGATATTTCCGACGCGGGCTCTCTGACCCGCGAGCAGCTGATGATGTTCATCGGCGTGCTTTGCCCCTTTGCGCCTCACCTCTCGGAGGAAATGTGGGAGCAGATGGGCGGAGAGGGACTTTGCTCGCTGTCGGCCTGGCCTAAGTACGACGAGGCAAAGACGGTAGACGCTACCGTTGAGATCGCCGTTCAGGTCAACGGTAAGGTGAGAGCTACTATTGAGATCCCCCTGAACTGCCCCAAGGAAGAGGCGATTGCCGCCGCACGTGAGGCGGTTGCCGGTGCCATTGAGGGCAAAACGGTCATCAAGGAGATCGCCGTTCCCAACAAGATCGTCAATATCGTTGTTAAGTAATCAAAAAATACGGCGAAAAAATTGAAAAATTCTCTTGACACAGAGAAAAGGCTGTGATATAATAGCAAAAGAGTATTGTTGTGACAGAGTCACAGCACGCGGAGGGAGTGAAACAGTAATGGCAGAAGTAAGAGTTAAAGAAGGCGAGTCCTTGGACCAGGCCCTTCGTCGCTTTAAGCGCCAGTGCGCTCGTTCCGGCGTCCTCGCTGAACTTCGCAAGAGAGAACACTATGAAAAGCCTAGTGTTAAGCGTAAGAAGAAGTCTGAAGCCGCAAGAAAGCGCAAATACAAGTAATTTCGCTTGGAAACAGGGATCATTGATCCCTGTTTTTTCTTGTTGGCGCTGAGGTGAGGTTTGGCGGAGAGTGAGATTTGCGCCTGCGGGCGCGAGGGTCGCTTTTTTAAGGAAAAAGCTCCGCAAAAACCTTTTGAAAAGCCCCCTTGCTTTAGTTTGAGCGAACATAGCAAAACGACATTTGTTTTGCTGTGAA
>JBGVFO010000083.1:0-8146 GCA_045121195.1 Eubacteriales bacterium | reverse complement strand
TGTGTTTGATGTGACAAAACGGCGACGCACAAACCCGTAGGGGCGATCATTGATCGCCCGTTCGTTGGGCCTTTTCCGTATATGGCGGGCGAACACTGTTCGCCCCTACGATAAAGACATCAAACCGATAAACATCAATTTAACGAATGAACGAAAAAAGGAAGGCATTTGCCTTCCTTTTTCTTGGGGTTATTCCACCTCCGCGATGACCTCGACCTCAACGAGAGCGCCCTTGGGGAGCGCCTTTGCCGCCACGCAACTACGCGCCGGCTTCTCGGTGAAGTATCTGCCGTACACCTCGTTGAACGCCGCAAAATCCGCGATGTCCGCAAGGAAACAGGTGGTCTTGACCGCGCTTGCGAAGGACGCACCCGCCGCCGTCAGCACCTCGCCAAGATTCTTCATGACCTGCTCGGTCTGTCCTACCACGTCGGCCGCCTCAATATTGCCGCTTGCGGGGTTGATGGCGATCTGTCCCGAGGTAAAAACAAGGTTGCCCACCACCATTGCCTGGGAATAGGGTCCGATTGCCGCGGGAGCCTTATCGGTTGCAATTTTCTTTGCCATACTCATTTCTCCTTATAAAAGCTTGAAGCCGAAATCGGTCAGAGCCTTCTTGATCTCGGCGATATGCTCGAAGTTTCTCGTTTCCAAAATAATACGCAGATAACAGCCGTTGACGTCCGAGCCCTCGTTAGCGCGCTCGTGATGCACCGAGGTCACGTTTCCGCCAAGATCGGCGATGATGCGGGACACGTTCTTGAGCTGTCCGGGCTTATCCACAAGCTCGATCATGAGCTGGCAGGTTCTGCCCGACATAAGAAGTCCGCGGCGAATGACACGGGACAGGATGGTCACGTCAATATTACCGCCCGAAAGCACGCAGACCGCCTTCTTGCCCTTCACGTCTACCTTGTCGAACATAACCGCCGCGACCGCCGCCGCGCCGGCGCCCTCGGTGACCAGCTTCTGCTGCTCCATGAGGGTCAGGATCGCCGCCGAGATCTCGTCGTCGGTGACCGTGACGATCTCGTCCACGTACTTGCTGCAAAGCTCATATGTAAGAGAGCCGGGAGTCTTGACCGCGATACCGTCGGCAATGGTCGAAACGCTTGCCAGCTCCTCGATCTTGCCGTCGCGGATGGAATTCGCCATAGAAGGGGCGCCGCTTGCCTGCACGCCGTAGACCTTGACGTTCGGACACAAGGTCTTGACGGTATAGGCAATGCCCGAGATCAGACCGCCGCCACCCACGGGGACGACGATGGCGTCAAGCTCGGGAAGCTGCTCGATGACCTCGAGGGCAATGGTTCCCTGACCCGCGATCACGTCCTCGTCATTAAAGGGATGAATAAAGGTATAGCCCTTCTCGTCGCGAAGCTCCAGGGCGCGGCGGTAGGCGTCGTCGTAAACGCCCTCCACGAGGCAGACCTCGGCGCCGTAGCTCTTGGTCGCCTCCACCTTGGAAATAGGTGCGCCGTCAGGCAGACAGATAACCGACTTGATACCGTTTTTCTGTGCGGAAAGTGCTACGCCCTGGGCGTGATTTCCTGCCGAGCAGGCGATGACGCCCCGTGCCTTTTCCTCGTCGGTAAGACGGGACATTTTATAATAGGAGCCGCGCACCTTGAAGGAGCCGGTGATCTGCAGATTCTCGGTCTTGAGATAGATCTCGGCGTCGCTTCTCAGCTTCGGCGCATAGATAACGTCGGTCTTGCGAATGACGTTCTTCAGCGCGTGGCTGGCGCGGTATACGTTGTCAAGTGTAAGCATACAAACCTCCGTGTTACATCAGACTGTGGATAAACTGCTCGGCGCACCGTGCCGAACGGTAGCCGCGTCGAAGGGCGAACTCCTCGGCGGCACGGGCAAGCTCGTCAGCGTCGGCAGTAATGCCGTTACGCGCCGCAAGCTCGCGAACGATCTCAAGATACAGCGTCTTGTCGGGCTTACCAAACAGGACCGTAAGGCCGAAGCGCTCGGACAGGGACAGGGTCTCCTGCACCGTATCGTTGCGGTGAACGTCGCTTCCCTCGCGGTCGGCAAAGCTTTCCTTTACGATATGGCGGCGGTTGCTGGTGGCGTAGATCACGGCATTCTTGGCGCGGGCGCTTGCCGAGCCCTCCAGCGTCGCCTTGAGCATACTGAACTGACCGTCGTTCTGATTGAAGGACAGATCGTCAATAAATATAATGAATTTGAGGGGATTCTTTCCGATCTCGCCCATGACCTTCGGAAGAAGCAGAAGCTGATTCTTGCGAAGCTCGATAAGGCGAAGACCGCGGCCGAACAGGTGGTTGACGATCGCCTTGACCGTCGAGGACTTTCCCGTACCCGCATCGCCGTAAAGCAAGACGTTTGCGGCAGGTCTGCCCGCAAGAAACGCCTCGGTATTAGCCAAAACCTTTGCTCTTTCCTCGCCGTAACCAACAAAATTATCCATATCAATGCCGTCGGCGCTCTCGATGGGCTTAATGTGTCCGTCACCGTCCACCGAGAACATTCCAAAGGACGCGAAGATGCCGTAGCCGTACCGCCCGATGTTCTCCACGCGGTGGGCGTACTCCTCGGCAAGGTCCACGGGCTCCACCTCAAAGGCGGGCAAAAATTCCGTTTCTCCCATATCCTCGGCAAAGGCCTTGGGGGTGAGGGAAGCAAAACGGGAAAGGACCGCCAGCTCGTGCTCCGCAGAGCGACGGATCGAGGGCGCCACGTCCCCGTCCTTGGCGATGCCGCGAACGTACACGTTTTCGTCCTCAAAGAGGGCGCGGCGCACACAGCCCGCAAGGCTTCCGCCGCCCTCGTAGATCTCTGCAACAAGGGCGCCATAGGCGTCAAGCTGCGCGGTGCTTCCCTGCTCCGCGTCTATATAGGTAAGGAAGCGAAGAAAAACGGGGGTGCGGAGAAGCCCGCGAAACACCGAAAAGGCATCAAGGCTTCTCGCGATCGTTCTGATAGTCGTCATAATCAAAGCCTCTCAATGATCTTGTCGGTCATTTCCACCGTACCGATGCTCTCACCACCGTGGGCAAGGTCCGCCGTGCGGTAGCCCTCGGCAAGCACGCGGTCAACGGCGCTGACGATGGCGCCGGATTCTGCGGAAAGCCCGAAGGAATAGAGCAGCATCATGGCCGCCGAAAGGATGGTGGCAATGGGGTTGGCAAGATCCTTGCCCGCAATGTCGGGTGCCGAGCCGTGGATAGGCTCGTACAGACCGCGGGTGCTGCTTCCGAGGGAGGCGGAGGGTAGCATACCAATGGAGCCCGTGATCTGGGACGCCTCGTCGGAGAGAATGTCACCGAACATATTGGTTGTAACCACAACGTCAAATTGGGCGGGGTTACGGACGAGCTGCATTGCGGCGTTGTCCACCAGCATATCGGTGCATTCCACCTCGGGATACTGTGCCGCCATCTCATGGACGATCTTGCGCCACAATCTCGACGTATCAAGCACGTTTGCTTTATCAATACTGATCAACTTGCGGTTTCTCTTCATCGCCGTTTCAAAGGCGACCTTGGCGATCCGCTCGATCTCCATACGGCTGTAGCACTCGGTATCGTAGGCCTCCTCGCCGTATTTTCCCTCGCGCATGCCGCGCTCGCCGAAGTAAATGCCGCCCGTCAGCTCGCGGACGATCATAATGTCAAAGCCGTTTGCCACGATGTCTGCGCGAAGCGGGCAATCGTCCTTGAGGGCGGGATACAGCTTGGCGGGACGAAGATTGGTGAACAGTCCCATGGCGGCACGAATGCCGAGAAGCGCCTTTTCGGGGCGCAGGTGTCCGGGCAGGGTGTCCCACTTGGGTCCGCCAACGGCGCCAAGCAGCACGCTGTCGGAGGCAAGGCAGCCCTCAATGGTATCGTCGGTCAGCGGGATGCCGTAGGCGTCGATGGACGCGCCGCCGATGAGATAGGGCGTGAACGCGAACTCGTGTCCGAATTTTTCAGCGACCGCCTCCAGCACGCGAACCGCGCTGTCAACGATCTCGGGGCCGATGCCGTCGCCCCGCAGTAGAGCAATATTATATTTCATAATCGTATTTTCGTATCCTTTCTTAAGGAAGGTGATACATTTAGATGACTTTCAAATTTTGATTTGTCGGTGAGTTTGATGTGACGAAATGGCGACGCACAAACCCGTAGGGGCGATCATTGATCGCCCGTTCGTTGGGGAATTGTCGTTCATGGCGGGCGACCATTGGTCGCCCCTACAAACCATCAATTTCGTTTTACAATCTCCCCGACAAACATCAATTTATCTTTTACTGAATTTGTCCCTGTTTAATGGCTTCAACGAGTCCGCCGGCGGTGATGATGTTCTGAATGAAAGCCGGAAAGGGTTGGGTGGCGAAGGTTTTGCCCGTGGTCTTATCGGTGATGACACCACCGTCAAGGTCGGCTTCCACCTCGTGACCGTCGGCAATCGCCTCTGCCGCCTCGGGGCATTCGATAATGGCAAGCCCGATATTGATAGCGTTGCGATAGAAAATTCTTGCGAAGCTCTTTGCGATAACAAGAGAGATTCCGCTCTCTTTGATGGCAATAGGTGCGTGCTCGCGAGAGGAGCCACAACCGAAGTTATTGCCTGCCACCATGATGTCGCCCGCCTTGACCTTCTTAACAAAGTCGCGGTCAATGTCCTCCATACAGTGGGAGGCAAGCTCCTTTTTATCAATGGTATTGAGATAGCGCGCGGGGATGATAACGTCGGTGTCTACGTTATCGCCGTACTTGATTGCGTTTCCAATAAATTTCATACTTGTTTCCTCCTTTACACGATCTCGCAGGGATCTGCGATCTTACCCGCGATGGCGCTGGCTGCCGCAACGGCGGGGCTGGCAAGGTAGACCTCAGAGGTCACGTCGCCCATTCGTCCTACAAAGTTGCGGTTTGTAGTAGCCACGGCGCGCTCGCCCGCCGCAAGAATTCCCATATATCCGCCAAGACAAGGACCGCAGGTCGGGGTCGACACAACACATCCTGCCTCAACGAAGATCTTGAGAAGTCCGTTTTCCATTGCCTTCAGGTAGATATCCTGGGTGGCGGGAATGATGATAGCGCGAACGTTTTTTGCCACCTTTTTTCCCTTGATGATCATAGCGGCTTCCTCAAGATCCTTATAGTGACCGTTGGTGCAGGAGCCGATGACCACCTGGTCGATCTTAACCTCACCCACCTCGTCGATGGTGCGAGTGTTCTCGGGCAGATGGGGGAACGCCACGGTGGATTTGATAGTGGAAAGGTCGATCTCGATCACCTCGTCGTATTGGGCGTCGGGATCGGCGGTGTAGACCTTGGGAGCGCGGTCGGAATGCTCGGCTATATACGCAAGAGCCTCCTCGTCTGCCTCAAAAATACCGTTCTTGGCACCTGCCTCGATGGCCATGTTGCAGATGGTAAGCCTATCATAAATGGTAAGCGACTTGACACCCTCGCCCACGAACTCCATAGAGCGGTAGAGGGCGCCGTCCACGCCGATCTTGCCGATAATGTGAAGGATCACGTCCTTACCCGAAACGTACTTGTTCAGCTTGCCCATGAGAACGAACTTAATGGCAGAGGGTACCTTGAACCAAGCCTTGCCCGTTGCCATACCGCACGCCATATCGGTGGAGCCCACGCCCGTGGAGAAGGCGCCGAGAGCGCCGTAGGTGCAGGTATGAGAGTCGGCGCCGATGACTACGTCACCTGCCACGACAAGTCCTTTTTCGGGAAGCAGGGCGTGCTCGATTCCCATCCGACCTACGTCGTAGAAGTGGGTCACCTCTTTTTCGTTACAGAAGTCGCGGCACATCTTGCATTGTACCGCCGCCTTGATGTCCTTGTTGGGAGCAAAGTGATCCATTACCATGGTCACCTTATCGCGGTCAAAGACCTCCTTGGCTCCAATATTGTTAAACTCGCGGATGGCTACGGGCGACGTAATGTCGTTGCCGAGAACGCGGTCGATGTCCACAAGGATCAGCTGTCCCGCCTCAACCTTGTCAAGACCCGCGTGTGCCGCAAGTATCTTTTGCGTCATGGTCATTCCCATTTGGAATTCCTCCTTTTGACGGTAAATTTTGATTTGTCGGTGAGTTTATGATGTCAAAACGGCGTCGCACAAACACTGTAGGGGGGCCCACAGGTCGCCCGCCACAAACGGCAAGAACCCCACGAACGGGCGACCACTGGTCGCCCCTACAAACAATACATCAAACCGCCAAACATCAATTTATCCGTTATTGATTGATAATCGCGCCTTTGTCGGCGGAGCTGACTTGGGCGGCGTAGCGCTTGAGGTAGCCCGTGATATTTTCTTTCTTCTTGATAGGCATCTCGGCGCGGCGCTTGGCAAGCTCCTCGTCGGAAACCTTCAGCTCGATGGTATATTCGGGGATGTTGATCGAAATGACGTCGCCATCCTTTACGTAGGCGATGGTACCGCCGTTTGCCGCTTCGGGGGAAACGTGTCCGATGGAAGCGCCGCGGGTCGCGCCCGAGAAGCGTCCGTCGGTAATCAGCGCCACGTCCTTGTCAAGTCCCATACCGGCGATGGCAGAGGTAGGCGAAAGCATCTCTCGCATACCGGGACCTCCTGCGGGGCCCTCGTAGCGGATGACCACCACGTCGCCCTTGACGATCTTGCCCGCGTAGATAGCCGCGATGGCCTCCTCCTCACTCTCGTAAACCTTGGCGGGGCCTTCGTGTACCAGCATTTCGGGAGCAACTGCCGAGCGCTTGACCACGCATCCGTCGGGAGCGAGATTGCCGCGAAGCACGGCGATGCCGCCGGTCCTCGAATAGGGGTTGTCAACCGTGCGGATGACCTCGGGGTCGCGGTTGAGGGCGTCGGCGATATTTTCCGCCATGGTCTTGCCCGTCACGGTCATGACCGATGTATCAAGCAGACCCAGCTTGTCGATCTCCCGAAGCACCGCGTACACGCCGCCCGCCTCGTTGAGATCCTCCATATAGGTAGGACCCGCCGGCGCCAGATGGCAGAGGTTGGGGGTCTTTTCGCTGATCTCGTTGACCATATCCAGATTGAATTCCACGCCGCACTCGTTGGCGATGGCGGGAAGATGAAGCATACTGTTGGTGGAGCAGCCCAGCGCCATATCGGCGGTGATGGCGTTACGGATCGCCGCCTCGGTCATAATGTCGCGGGGGCGGATATTCTTTCTCACAAGCTCCATTACCTGCATACCCGCGTGCTTGGCAAGCTCAATTCTTGCGGAATAGACGGCAGGAATGGTACCGTTGCCCCGAAGTCCCATACCGAGGACCTCCGTGAGGCAGTTCATGGAGTTTGCGGTATACATGCCCGAGCAGGAGCCGCAGGTGGGGCAGGTCTTGCACTCGAATTCGTCAAGCTTGGCGTCGTCGATAGTACCCGCCTTGTAGGAGCCCACCGCCTCGAACATAGACGAAAGGCTGGTCTTTTTGCCACCGACCCGTCCCGCAAGCATAGGACCGCCGCTGACGAACACGGTGGGAATATTCAGTCGCGCCGCCGCCATGAGAAGGCCCGGCACGTTTTTATCACAGTTGGGGATCATCACAAGACCGTCGAAGCCGTGAGCCATGACCATAGCCTCGGTGGAGTCGGCGATGAGGTCACGGGTCACGAGAGAATACTTCATTCCCACGTGTCCCATGGCAATGCCGTCGCAGACAGCGATGGCGGGGAATACGATGGGCGTACCGCCTGCCATAGCCACCCCAAGACGCACCGCCTCGGTGATTTTGTCAAGGTTCATATGACCGGGAACGATCTCGTTGTAGGAGCTTACGATACCGATGAGAGGTCTGTCAAGCTCCTCGCGCGTCAAGCCCAGCGCCTTATAAAGAGAGCGGTGAGGCGCGTTGTGCGCGCCGTTTACGATAGTATCTTTTATCATAATCTTTTTCCTTTGCTCGTGGCAAATTTTGATTTATCGGGGGAACGGTTACGGGAGAGGTCGCTTTTTTTGGAAAAAAAGCTCCGCAAAAAAACTTTTCTGGAAAAAGTTTTTGTAGAGATTGAGCGAACAAGGAGAACCTCATTTTGTTCAGCAGACGCGCCCCGCATTTGCCTTCGGCAAAGACTCGCTATCAATAAGCGTTTTTTAGGGTGTCCCATTCCTCTGTCGGCTACAAATCGTTCTGTAGAGTTCTCAGGG
>JBGVFO010000082.1:0-3314 GCA_045121195.1 Eubacteriales bacterium | reverse complement strand
AAGCCTTTTGTGATAAGGGTTTGAACATAGCCATGAACAAAATCAAATTTCGTTGTTTTCGGGTCGCCGGGGACGTCGACCCCTACGGTGTTAGAGGGTTTCGTTCGTTTTCGGCGTAGCCATAACACACCGACAAACATCGATTTTAATTCTTTACTAACAAAAAAAGGACGCTCGCCGAGCGAGCGTCCAATAAAATCCCATACTATGTAATTACTTTACCTTGGAAGCGATTGCCTCGGTATCCTTGGCAATAACAAGCTCCTCGTTGGTGGGGATCATGTAAACGAGAACCTTGGAATCGTCGGTGGAAAGCTTGGTTACACCCGAGCGACCGAAGGTTACCTTGTTGATCTCCTCGTCGTAAGCGACGCCGAGGAACTCAAGTCCCTCAAGGGCTCTTCTGCGGATCGAGGCGGTGTTCTCGCCGATGCCCGCGGTAAATACGATGGCGTCAAGTCCACCCATAGCGGCGGCGTAGGAGCCAATCAGCTTCTTGATCTGATAACCGAGAACGTCCATAGCAAGCTTTGCGCGCTTGTTGCCCTCGGCGATAGCCGCCTCAAGGTCACGGCAGTCGGAGGAGATACCCGACAGACCAAGGAAACCGCTCTTCTTATTCATAAGAGTGTCAACCTCTGCGGGGGTGAGATTCTCCTTCTCCATAATGAAGGGAACGATAGCGGGGTCGATATCGCCGCAACGGGTTCCCATGACAACGCCTGCAAGAGGGGTGAAGCCCATAGAGGTATCGATGACCTTGCCGTCCTTAACCGCGGAAATGGAGGAACCGTTTCCAAGGTGGCAGGTAACGATCTTGGTGCCCTCTGCCTTGCCGCCCATCAGGTTGATCATTTCACCTGCAACGTAGCGGTGGGAGGTACCGTGAGCGCCGTAACGGCGGATAGCGTGCTTCTCATACATTTCGTAGGGAACGCCGTACATAAAGGCATGCTCGGGCATGGTCTGATGGAAAGCGGTATCAAATACCAGAACCTGAGGGGTGTTCGGCATCGTGTCAAGACAGCCGCGGATACCCTGAAGATGTGCAGGGGTGTGCAGAGGAGCGAGAGAACGGCACTTCTGATCGAGGGTGTCGTAAACCTCCTGGGTCAGGAGTACAGACTCGGAGAAGTACGCGCCGCCGTGCACCACGCGGTGACCGACTGCCTCGATCTCGTCCATGCTCTTCACACAGCCGTGCTCGGGGCTTACCAGCGCCTCAACAACGTATTTCATAGCGGCGGTATGGTCGGGCATAGCGACCTCGGCGGAATACTCCTTGCCGCTTACCAACTGCTTGTGGGTGATGGCACCGTCAATACCGATTCTCTCGCAAAGGCCCTTGCCGATAACGGTATTCGAGGTGGTGTCAAAAAGCTGATACTTGAGCGAGCTTGATCCCGCATTCACAACAAGTACGTTCATAATGAAACCTCCAAAAAAGATATAAAATAAAACACACAGAATATTATACAACAAAATTTTCCTTTTTTCAATAGCATTTCGAATTTTTTATGCGCAGAAAGGCAGACGAAAATGAAGATCTCGGGCATTATTTGCGAATACGATCCCTTTCATAACGGACACCGCTATCTTGCGGAGCGGGCAAGGGAGGGAAGCGACGCCGTCGTGTGCGTGATGAGCGGCAACGCGACCCAACGGGGAAGTCTTGCCATCGCCGATAAATATACCCGTGCCGAGATGGCGGTGCGTAGTGGCGCCGATCTTGTGCTGGAGTTGCCGTACCCGTATTCGTCGGCAAGCGCGGAATTTTTCGCGTCGGCGGGCGTATCGGTGCTGGCGTCGGTTGGCGTCGATCGCCTTTGCTTCGGCTCTGAGAGCGGTGACGTGGAGAAGCTGATGCGCGCCGCCCACGTAGCGCGTTCCCTCGATACCGAAGCCGATCGCGAGGCAGGAACGGCGGACGGCTATTTTGCGGTCCTCGGCAAGGCGTATGAGAATGCCTACGGCGAGCCGTTTTGCCCCGCGTCCAATGATATTTTGGGCATCGAATACTGCAAGGCGATCCTTGCGGGCGGATATGCGGTGAAGCCCTTTGCCGTCAAAAGACAGGGCGACGGCTTCCGCGCCGACGCGGTGACCGACGGGAGGTTTGCCTCGGCAACCGCTTTGCGCCGCCTTGTTCGGGAGGAGGGCGTTGACGCTATCACGCCTTACGTTCCCGAGGACACCGTGCGGTTGCTTGGAGAAGCGATCGCACGGGGCGAAGCTCCCGTGGACATTGCGCGGATCGAGAGGGCTGTTCTTTCCTTTTTCCGTCTTACCGATCCCGAAACACTATCGGGTATTGCCGAGCTGGGGAACGGTCTTGAGTACCGAATTTGCGAGGCGGCTCGCGACACCGTAAGCCTTTCCGAGCTTCTTGCCCGTGCGGCGACCAAGAAATATACCGACGCGAGGATCCGTCGCGCCATCCTGTTTGCTATGACGGGCGTGACGCCCCATGATCTTCGCGCGCCCGTTGGCTACACTACGGTGCTGGCGGCAAACGCGCGGGGGTGTGAGCTGCTGTCCCGCCTTCGGAAGGAGGAGGGAGAAATTCCCGTTATTACAAAGCCTGCTGACGGAAAGACGGTGCATCCCCGTCAATACGCCCTGTCCCTTGCCGCCGATTCGCTCTTTACACTGGCACAGCCGACGGCACACCCCGCAGGCGAGTACGTTCGCAAAAATCCCACGATCCTTTGATTTCTCCCCACGGGGTATTGACTTAGCCGATTTTTTGTGGTACAATAATAAGAACAGAATGAAATACCGTCTATATAGATAGAAAATAAGGAGGCAGATTATGGCAGATAAGCGCGAGCTGGTCAGCGGAAAGTATCTGGAATACAAGGGAAAGCCGCTGGTAAGAGAGGGAAACACCATTTGCTACGGCGATATGAGTGAAAAGTGCATTTTGATTCTTGAGATCATGTCCTATAAAGAGGTGGACGGCAACAACCTTCCCGACAAGATCTTCATTCAGATCATCGACTCCAAGGACCCCACCAAGGTCATCAAGCAGGGACAGAAGAACGGTCTTTACGATGCGTTCTCCATCGGTCTTGTTTGGCTGGAAAGAGCCCTGGCACAGTAAAAAGAAAACGCTCACGAAATTCGTGGGCGTTCTTTTTTGTGGTAAATTGATGTTTGTCGGTGTGTAGAGTTACAAAGAGTTCGGTTACGGGAGAGGTCAAAACCTTCTTGTAAGAAGGTTTTAACAATTCCCAGAACTTTTCTGGCAGGAGATAAAAAACAAGATAATATGCCTGCATAGACATAACAATCGCTCCCGCCAGTTCTCAGGG
>JBGVFO010000081.1:0-3443 GCA_045121195.1 Eubacteriales bacterium | reverse complement strand
TATGGTGCCTCGAGTCGGAATTGAACCAACGACACTGTGATTTTCAGTCACATGCTCTACCAACTGAGCTATCGAGGCTTATTCGGCCTCTTTTATCTGCCGAAATCGTGGCGACCCGAAGGGGACTCGAACCCCTGACCTCTAGCGTGACAGGCTAGCGTTCTAACCAACTGAACTACCGGGCCGGATGGTGGGAACAATAGGGCTCGAACCTATGACCCTCTGCTTGTAAGGCAGATGCTCTCCCAGCTGAGCTATGCTCCCGTTTCCCCGCCGCTATCGCGGCGACGGGTATTAGTATATCACATTCTTTTTACTTTGTCAACACTTTTTTTGAAGTTTTTGAAAAAATTTCTTCAACACGCAGTTTCTTCGCGTATTACCGGAATAACCCGTGAAGCGTCGCTTCATCGAAAACGTAGTTTTTTCCACAGAATCGGCAATTGACCTCAAGCTCGCGCTTCTTCCCTTCCGCGGTCTGCTCATCCAGCATATTGGCGATCTCCTTTTCACCAAGGGAGCAAAGGGCACTGCGGATCCTCGTTTCCGAGCAGGTACAACGGTATTCCACGTCGAGCTCGTCAAAAATATCGTAGGGGATATCCGTCATCGCGATCTCCATGATCTGCTCGTTGGTAAGCCCCTTATCGAACAAGGCGGAAATGTTGGCAAGGCTCGCGGCATTCCGCTCGATGAGGTCGATGGTCTCGTTATCGGCGAAGGGCAAAAGCTGAATGAACACGCCGCCCGCCGCGCGGCAGGTACAGTCCTCCCCGACAAGAACGCCAAGCGCGCAAACGGTAGGAACCTGCTCGCTTCTGGCGTAATAGGTTGCGATATCCTCGGCGATCTCGCCGCTGACAAGCTCGATAGAGCCGTTATAAGGCTCCTCGCCGCCCATATCCTTGATCACGTTGAGCATACCGTGTCCCACGGCACCGCCGACGTCCAGTTTACCGTTGGGCTTCAAGGGAATATCCACGTTAGGATTTCCGATGTAGCCTCTCACGTTTCCCAGATAATCAGCAGCCGCCACGATGTTCCCTGCCTCGCCGTCGCCTCTGACGGTTACGGTGATGGCGTCGTCGGGCTCACCCAGCATACTTCCCATAACCGAGGTAGCCGTCAAAAGCCGTCCCAGCGCCGCCGTCGCGGTCGGTGACGTATGATGAAACGCAATGGCGTCGTTAACGATCTTTTTAGAATTGATTACGTGAATTCTCGCGCTTCCGTCACGGGTCATGGCGCGAAGAATGGTTGACTGATTCATTTTGGTATCCTTTCATTTTTTCCTTGCGGCAAAATACCACCGCTCGGTATCCTCTGTGGGCGCCGAAAAGGCATAGTCCCGATAAACGCCCAGTAGCTCAAACCCGCTTTCCTCCAGCGCGGAAACGATCTGAGCCTTCGTATAGCAACGCTCATGCTGCTCCTCGTCCTCGCGAACGTATGCGCCGTCGCGTTCCTCAAAGAGGGTCAGATAAAAGCCGCAAAGCTTACTTTCTCTGTCGTATTCGTTCTGCCAGCCGCAGTAAACGTTGGCGCCGTCAACGGTATCCTCAAGAATATACGCATTGTCGGAATAGACGGTTTCAAACTTGTAGGGCGTATTCATATCAAACAGAAAAACACCATTGGGGTCCAGATAATTATGAACGCAACGGAAGCATTCCTCAAGATCCCCATCTCCCGTCAAATAATTCAAGCTGTCAAGGCAACAGACAACCGCACCGACGGTACCGTAAAGCTCAAAGCGGCGCATATCCTGAAGCAGGTACATAGGGCGGCGTGCAAGATCGGTCTCTCCGTCCTCGCACAGCGTCCGCTCATAGGCAACGGAAAGCATCTCCTCGCTTCCGTCAACGCCTATCATATTATACCCTCGCTTTGCCAGCTCAACCGTCATACGGCCTGTTCCGCAAGCAAGATCGAGAACCAGCTCGGGACGTTCCCCAAGAAACCGATCGAAGCAGCCCTCGATAAAATCGCCCCACGCCGCATAGTCGATCTCGGCGTTCAGCCTGTCATAAACGCGCGCAATGGCATTATATCCTTCAGAAAAGCTCATTTCCGTCTTGACAACCTTTCCATATTTTCAAGAACCGTATGATAGCCGCCGTCACCGAATTTCAAGCATTGATTCACGCGGCTGATGGTAGCGGTGCTGAGACCCGTCTGCTCGGCAACGGTATTATACACGTGATTTTCGTTCAGCATTTTTGCCGCGCGAAGGCGCCGTGCCATTTCATTCAGCTCCGTTACGGTGCAGAGGTCCTCAAAAAACGCGCGACACTCCTCTGCGGTCGACAACGTGAGGATCCCTTGAAACAAGAATTCCAGATTTTCACTTTCGTTCCTTTTCATACTGCTTTCACCTTTCCTTTTTACAAATTCATGGCGTCAAACAATTTATAAATATCCCCTGCGCCCATCACAACAAGAACGTCACCCTCGCGGAGCTCACGTTCCAGATAGCGAAGAATTCCCTTAAAGTCGCCCTCATAGCGACCGCAACCGATTGCCGAGGCAAGACCGTAGGCACTTACCATACCCGTATCGGGTTCTCGGGCGGCATAAATATCGGCAATCACCGCAATGTCCGCGTGACCGAACGCCTCGGTGAACTCACGGAACAGACCTGCCGTTCTGGAATAGGTGTGAGGCTGGAACACGCAGATCACGCGCTCATAGCCCATTTCGGAGACCCCTTCCAGCGTTTTGGAGACCTCGGTCGGATGATGTCCGTAATCATCGTACACATCCGCACCGCAGAAGATTCCCTTGTATTCCATACGTCGGTCCGCGCCGCAGAAGGCGGCAAGTCCCTCTGTCACGGCAGAGCCATCAATACCGCAGAGGTATGCGGAGGCCGCCGCCGCAAGGGCGTTATAAACGTTATGTCTGCCCTGCACCGCCAACGCTACGTGACAATACAGCTGTCCCTCGACCATCACGTCAAAGGAAGGTCTGCCGTGATCCGTTTCGATATTTGCCGCATAGAACGTAGCGGTCTCGTCCTTCGTGGAAAAGCCGAGAAGGCGAGCGCCGCGGATCTCGGGACGCGCCATAGCACGCAGGACCTGTCGGTCGTCCGCATTGTATACCGTGCATCCGTTTGGCGAGGTTTTGGCGGCAAACCGCGCAAAGGAGCGGTGGATGTGGTCAATGCTTTCAAAGTAGTCCACGTGATCCATTTCCACGTTCAAGATCACCGCGATGGACGGATAAAAGTCCAGGAAGGAGTCCATATATTCACACGCCTCAAAAATGAAATGCTCATCCTTCCCCATACGGAAGGCGCCTCCCATGGATCTCATAGCGGCACCCGACAGCACCGTCGGATCGACCTTTGCGTGCATAAAGATCTCCGCACACATCGAGGTACACGTGCTTTTTCCGTGCATCCCCGAGATTCCTATGCGATTGCGATAGCTTGTCATCAG
>JBGVFO010000080.1:0-4882 GCA_045121195.1 Eubacteriales bacterium | reverse complement strand
TGTGTTTGATGTGACAAAACGGCGACGCACAAACCCGTAGGGGCGATCATTGATCGCCCGTTCGTTGGGCCTTTTCCGTATATGGCGGGCGAACACTGTTCGCCCCTACGATAAAGACATCAAACCGATAAACATCAATTTTTTGTCCCCGCCTTGTGCGGCAGGAGCATTTATAAAAGAGAAATTTACAGAGAGGTAACGGCATGACGGCTATCAGTATAAACGGTCTTTCCTTTTCCTTCGGCATCAAGCCGATCCTGAAGGACGTGTCCTTTTCCCTGGAGGAGGGGGACAAGCTTGGGGTGATCGGCGTCAACGGGTGTGGCAAGTCCACCCTGTTCAGCCTGATCCTGGGCGAGCGCGAGCCCGACGAGGGAAGCGTGTTTATCGCCAAGGACAAGACGGTGGGGATTCTCACCCAGGAGGGCGCCTTTGAGACCTCGGCGCTGGCGGGCAACAGCGCCCTTGAGCAGATGTACGCCGCCTTTCCCGAGCTGATCCGCGCTGAGGAGCGCCTGTCTGCCCTGACGGTGGATCTGGAGCGATGCGACGCCTATGCCGAGCCCGAGCGCCATCGCATTCTGCTGGCGGAATATACCGACCTCAACAACCGATTCATCCGCGACGGCGGCTTGGAATTCCGCGGCCGTTGCGCTTCGATCCTGATGAAACTGGGCTACGACGAGAACGCGATGCACGCCGACGTCAACACCCTGAGCGGTGGTCAGCGCACCCGTTTGGCGCTGGCAAGACAGCTTTGCCGCGAGCCCGACATTCTGCTTTTGGACGAGCCCACCAACCATCTGGATATGGAAACGCTTGCGTGGCTTGAGGGCTTCCTTCTTTCCTACCGCAAGTGTGTCATTCTCATTTCCCACGACCGTTATTTTCTTGATCGCGTGACCAACAAGACTCTCGCCATTGAGCATTGCCGAGCCAAGCTTTATAACGGCGGCTATACCGCTACTATCGAGCAACGGCGCATTGACCGCGAGATCGCAGAGAAGCATTACCGTGATCAGCAGAAGGAGATCGCCCGTCAGGAGGCGTATATCGCCCAGCAAAGGGCGTGGAATCGGGAACGGAATATCATTGCTGCCGAGAGCCGCCAGAAGATGCTGGACAAGATGGAAAAGCTGGAAAAGCCCCAGGATGCCCCTCGGGGGATCAAGATCAAGTTTTCGGAAACGGTCGCCAGCGGCAACGAGGTGCTTCGCGCCAAGGGACTTGCTATGGGCTTTGGCGAAAAGCGGCTGTTCTCGGGGGTCGACTTCCTTATTAAAAAGAACGAGCGGGTCTTTTTCGTGGGCCCCAACGGCTGTGGAAAATCCACCCTCATCCGTCTGATCCTCGGCAAGCTGAAGCCCACGGGCGGCTTTGTGGAAACGGGCTACAACGTGGAGATCGGCTACTACGATCAGGAAAATCAGAACCTTGACGAAAACAACACGGTGCTGGAGGAGCTTTGGAGCACCTATCCCACCATGAACGAGGTGGACATCCGCTCCACCCTTGCCGCCTTCCGCTTCCTCTACGAGGATACCGAGAAGCAGGTTCGGGTGCTTTCGGGCGGCGAGAGGGCAAGACTGACCCTCGCCAAGCTGATGCTGTCCAAGATCAACGTACTGGTGCTGGACGAGCCTACCAACCATTTGGACATCAATTCCCGCGAGGCGCTTGAGGACGCCATTCTCGCCTTTGGGGGAACGGTGGTCACCGTATCTCACGACCGCTACTTTATCGAAAAGCTTGCCACTCGTATTATCGAGCTGATCCCTGCCGAGCAGGGCGGAGGCACGCACGATTATACCGCTGTCCACGAGGGACGGGCATACACCGAGTATCGGGACTTCCGCGCCGCAAGGGGCGAGAGCGAGAGTGTCGCCGTTTCCGAGGCACCTGCCGTGGGAACGGGCAAGGAGCAATATCTGCGAAGCAAACAGCAGGCGTCCGAGGCAAGAAAGAAGGAGAACCGCTTACGTAAGCTTCGGGAGGAGTGCGAGAGGGTGGAGAACCGCATCGGAGAGATCGACGGGGAGCTGTTCGGCTCTGCCGCCACCGACTACGTACGTGCCGCCGAGCTGGAGAATGAGAAGAATGCCCTTGAGGAGCGACTGCTGGAAATCTACGAGGAGCTTGAGGGATAAGAGAAATGGTCCGCACTCTTGAATTTTCGGAAAAGATATGATATACTGGAAGAAGAATGCTTGTGCGGCAATAAAAAGGACGGATTATGACGACGGATTTTTCAAACAAGATATATAGAGGTCATCTTCGCCTCATCGCGCTTTTACTGTCGTGTCTCTTGGCGATGGGAATGACCGCCTGCGGCGGCGAAGCCGATACCGAATCGGAGCTTCCCGTTATCGACATGGAAAAGAGTCCCGTAGAAGGACTTGACGCGATGTCTGTGATCGGCGGCGGTACGGTCAACTCCGACTTCGCGCTGCTCTGCGAGCTGGAGGGACTTCGCGCCGTTGCGGGGCTTCGCGCCGAGGAGCGGATGTATCCCGCCTCCCTCACCAAGCTGATGACCTTCATCGTGGCGTATGAAAGCGCCCCCGACCGTACGGCGCTTATCGAGATCACCCGAGAACTGAAGAATCGGTATCCCGAGGGCTCTCGTATCGGCATCGACGTGGGGGATCTTATGACGGTGGAGCAGATGCTGTACGCCCTGCTTCTGGAGTCGGATACCGACTCGGCGCTGGGACTTGCCCTCCACGTGGCGGGCAGTGAGGAGGCGTTTGTGGCGCTGATGAACGCAAAGGCAGAGGAGATGGGACTTCGGAACACCCACTTCGCCAACGTCACGGGGCTTCACGCGGCAGACCATTATTCCACGGCGGTGGAGATGGCGGCGATCCTCGCCTACGCCGTAGAGATCCCCCTCGGCAGAGAGATCATGACCACCGAGCGGTACGTTACCTATTTGAAATACTATAAGAACGGGGTGCTGACCGACTATCGGATGACCTTCAAGAACACCACCCTCATCGGGCGGTTCTCGGAGAACAACGTGTCCAATCTTCTGTCGGACGGCACACAGATCCTCGGCGGAAAGACAGGCTTTACCGACGAGGCGGACTACTGCCTTGCCACCCTTGCGGTGACGGCAGACGGACGGGAATATATCCTCATTACGGGGCATGCGTCCTCGGGTGAGAACAGCGCGCGGGACGCCGTAAAGCTTTACGGCGCCTACGCGGGAGAATAAAAAGAAGGGAAGGACAAAGGATGGTAAGGACCGAAACCACGTTTACCACAAGCAGCAAGGTGCTGAAAAGAATATACGACGGCGCGCGGGACGTGCTTTTGTCCTCGGTCAAGCCCTTTGGCACGCGGCGCGTGCTGACCTCGGGCACCGACTCTGCTACCACCACCCTCCATTCGGAGGTGATCGGCGCGGCGACCCTGTCCCGCTACGATCTTGAGGCGGCGTTTGATACCGTCAAGGCGTTTCTCGCCACGGCGCGCGAGGACGGACGGCTTGCTGACACCGTTACCTGCCGCGACGGGGTCATTTTCCCCACGTACAACGCGCTGACGGGGCTTTGCTTTGCCGAGGAGGCGCTGGGGTTGTATTATCTGACCCGCAAGAAGGATCACGAATATCTGGATCTTCTTCTCCAAACGCTGGAGCGCTTCGATTCCTATCTGTGGGCGCACCACGATCTGAATTTTAATAACTGTCTTGAGGTCTTTCGGGAAAAGGAGACCGAGGAGGGAGAGGGAAGCACCCGCTTTATGCCTATCCGCGTGGATCATCACGGCGAGCAGAAGGACGTGTCCCCCTTCCCCGTAGAGAGCTTTGATCTGATGGCGCTGGATGTCAGTATGCGCCACGCCATCGCTCACATCTATTCTCTAAAGGGCGATCTTGAGAACGCCAAGGCGTGGGCAATGCAGGCGGTCAACGTCAAGACCCATATGGAGCATTCCCTGTGGATCGAGAGCGAAAATGCGTTTTTCGATCGGGATTATCGGGGCAACGCCATCGACGCCCTTTCTATCGGCAATCTGTTTGCCATGTACTACGGCGCCTTTGACAAGGAGAAGGCAAACAGCTTCGTGTCGCGCTATATGTATGCCCGCGACGGCTTCGGCACCTCGATGCCCCTTCCTACCCTTGCTCGCGGCGACCGACACTTTATGAATGAGACCCATTCCAATTTCAACGGTCAGCCAAGAGGCACCACCTATTGCCGCGCCATCGGCGCCTTTGAAAAATACGGACAGCTGTCCCTTCTGACCCATCTTGGCGACAGACTGCTTTCCAATATTGAGGAGAACGGCGTGTACGCCGAGCAGTTTGATCCCTTTACGGGCGCGCCCGCAGGCAAGGAGACGTGCTTGGCAACGGCGGTGGCGGCGCTGGAAACGGTCACCCGCTTCTTCGGCGTTCGTCCCCAGCTTGACCGTATGCTTTGGGGAGCACTTGGACACGGAGAGGAGTATTCCTCGGATTACCGCTTCGTCTGGGGTAGCGATACCTTCCGCCTTTCCTGCGAAAGTCAGACCTCGTCGGGCTATATCAACGATCAGCGGCTGTTTACCGTTTCCAACGGTGTTCGCGTGGTGACCGACGTCTACGGCGACGAGCCCAAGGTGACCAACGTCACGGGTGATCCCATCGACTGCGTGTTCGTGTATCGCGACCGCACCTTCAGCTTCACGCTGGCACCCGATCAGTCCTGGCACATTCCGTCGGGAAAATAAGAGAATAAAAAAAGAACACCCGAAGGCGTACCTGCGATAGAGCAGGTACGCCTTGGGTGTTTGTATTGGTTTGGATGCGAGGATGAATTGTAGTATAATCAAAATCTAATTTTGGAGGATACTACAATGAAAACTAACTTTGATTCCCTTTATGAAACTTTCG
>JBGVFO010000079.1:0-3005 GCA_045121195.1 Eubacteriales bacterium | reverse complement strand
TGAGCGTAGCCATAAACAAAATCAAATTTCATGATTTTCGGGTCGCCGAGGACGTCGACCCCTACGGTTTTAGATGGTTTCGTTCGTTTTCGGCGTAGCCACAACTCACCGACAAACATCAATTTATCGATCCAGATCCTTTGCGGTATCGAGGGCGATCTCCATCATTTGGGTGAAGGAGGTCTCGCGCTCCTCGGCGGAAAGCCCCTCGTGGCGAAGAAGATGGTCGGAGATGGTACACATAGCAAGCGCCTTCTTCCCTGCCCGCGCGGCGTTGAGGTACAGACCCGCCGCTTCCATTTCCACCGCCAGCACACCCATGCGATTCCAACGGGTGGCGTCCTCGGGGGTGTCGTCATAAAAGACGTCGGCGGACAGAATATTGCCCACGTGGATGTTGGCACCAAGGCGCTCGGCGTTGCCTACCGCAAGGCGAAGAAGCCCAAAATCGGCGATAGGCGCAACCGTTCCCGCCATATGGAACTGATCCGCAAAATTGGAGCTGGTGCACGCGCCCATACCGAACACGATGTCGCGGAGCGCCACGTCCTCGCGGAGCGCACCTGCGGAACCGATGCGGATAATATTGTCTACGTCAAAGCCGTTGTACAGCTCGTAGGAATAGATGCCGATGGAGGGAATGCCCATACCGCTTGCCATGACCGACACGCGGGCGCCCTTCCAGGTTCCCGTGTAGCCCTGTACGCCGCGGACGTTGTTGAAAAGCTGTGCATTCTCAAGAAAATTCTCGGCAATAAATTTGGAACGGAGGGGATCGCCGGGCATAAGGACCGTCCTTGCCACCTGATCTCTCTCGGCTTTAATATGAAGGGTAGGTGCTGAAATTCCTGCCATTGTTTTTCTCCTTTTTGATTGATTTTTTATCTTTCGTAGGATTTCAAATTTTGATTTATCGGTGGGTTACGAGAGAGGTCAGAACCTTCTTGAAAGAAGGTTCCAACACCTCCCAGAACTTTTCTGGCGGATTATATTAAATGCAAGATGAAGTATCTGCACAGACATAACCAAAGCTCTCGCAAGCTCTCAGGGACCACCACCCTGAGAGCTCCACAGAGCCGTTCCGTTGAGTTTTCAGGGTTAGTGGCCCCTGAAAACTGGCGGGAGCAATTGTTATGTCTATGCAGGCATATCATCTTGTTTTTTATTCCCTGCCAGAAAAGTTCTGGGAATTGTTAAAACCTTCTTACAAGAAGGTTTTGACCTCTCCCGTAATCGACCTCTTTGTAACTTTACTCACCGACAAACATCAATTTATCTCACTCCCCATATCCTCGAAGGACATGATTTCTTCCTCAAAATTGACCGTCACGCGGTAGCGGTTGCCGAAGGTTGTGCGCTGAGCGGAATAATCCTCTGCCAGCACCTCGTAGTTCGTCATGGGAAGCAGACCCACCTTGCGATTCACCGCCGTGATCTCGGCGTAGCTCTCGAGGATCGCGGGCTTCAGCGCCTCAAAATCCTTCATGGAGAAGGAATACAGAGGAGGACAGCCGAAGAGGCACGCGTAAAGGGTGCGTCGGCGGGTGAAGGCGGGGGAGGACTCGGTAGAGTCGCCCCAGTACGGGAACGCCATCAAGCAATCGTGATACGTCAGCTCCCACATGGGAACGCGGCGACGGGGCTCCATCATATTGGCGGCAATGTGCGCCGTCTGCGCCTCGTTAAAGACGTGGGCGTGCTTTCTGCCCGAGTCGGGGATCTGGAAGATCACGGGGCTGTGCAGTCCCTCGGTGTAGACCAGGTGATCCATAATGGCGTCAAAGCCGTTTTCGGTGCCGGGGATCAAGCCCATCTCCTCGATAGACTGAAACGCGCCGTTCTTTACGTCCACACATTCCTGGGTGGTAAGAGGATGTACGTCGCTGTAGCACTCCCCAAGACGGCAGCCGTATACGTCAATAAAGCGACCCTTGTAATAGGGATACTGGCGAAGCACCTCGGGGATCTCCGTCCGCATAGCGTCAGCCGCAACGGCGGGACAGCAGGTCTTCTGCGCGTGCATCTCGCCGTCAAAGCCCTTAAGCGCCCAGGCGTTCTTCAGGGTGCCGTCGGGCTTGACCTGCACGCCGTTCGGGAAATCCTTCATACGGCGCGCCGTATAACCGCAGTTCTTGACGCGGTTGTTGGGAATAATGGAAAGCATCTCGGGGTCCAGCACGTCGTTGTAGTTATCGTATTGGGTGGACAGATAGCCGTACTCGCGGTAGAGAGGCTCCACCACGTAAGAGTCGCCGTCGTAGAACACGCCCATCATAGCCTCGTCCACGCCGCCCTCGCGAAGCGCCTTTGCCACGGCGAGGAAATCGTCGCCGACCAGCGCCTTGACCTCGGTGTCGTAGTCGGAATACATGACCTCGTCGTAGTTGTCGTTCCAGACCCAGAAGATACCGCCGTCCATCAGCTTTTTCACCTCGGGGTTGAAGGCGCATTTCTCCGAAAGAGTACGTACCTTGCCGCGGCTTTCGCGGTAGTAGGCGCACGCCTCGGCGAGGCTGTCGAAAATGCCGTAGCTGACACCGCATGCCTTGCGGCAGGTGACGGTGAGGGCGTAGCGACCGTCTACGGGACGGGCATCGTACGCCGAATGCAGACCGTTGTCAAGGCAGATCAGCAGAAACTTGCCGCCGCGCTCGACGATCACCATACTCATAGTACCCAGCTTGGAGCAGAAGTCGCCGCTGGCATTCGGAACGAGGTTATCCTCGCCCACCGTCAGCGCGATGCCCTCGCCCACGGGGAGAAGCAAGCGGTCGCCGTCAAGCAGGGTGGGAATGGGCGCGCTTCCCTTCACCGAAAAGCGAAGAAGCTCCCCCGTCTGCTGGGGGCGAAGCTCGGTAACAAAATCAAAGGACACGCCGTCCCTCACAAGTGAAAATCCGTTGGTGGTTTCTATGTAATTCATGTTCTTTCCCTCTATGTGTATATCTTTTACGTTCAAATTTTGATTTATCGGTGCGTTTGCAATTACGAAATGGCGAGGTGCA
>JBGVFO010000078.1:0-2623 GCA_045121195.1 Eubacteriales bacterium | reverse complement strand
ACTTTCACCAATTTTATAATCGCAAATCCTTTCGTTTCGGGGCGCCGAGGACGTCGCCCCCTACAAGGTTTGTATGTCGCCGTTTCGTCAAATCAAACCCACCGACAAATCAAAATTTAATACTCCAACGAAAATACGGCGGGGCAGGTACCGTAAGCGCGGCAATTCTTTGTGCAAATTGCACAGAGGCTTGTGCTGTCGGGCGGGTTCCTTTATGCCAAACGGGAAAATGTTGAAAACGCGGCGGAATTTCGTTGACAAAACGGCGGAAATGCGATAAAATATTTCTATATTCAAAGACCGTGAAGGGACGTAAGATCGGGGAACAGCGGAGAGAGCCGTCGGCTGGTGTAAGACGGTGTGTGAAACGATGGATAACTCCTCCCGGAGTCGCCGACCCAAAGGCTTTGCCGAGTAGGCTCGGACGGGTTCTCCCGTTACAGAGAAATTCTGTTGTCTGACAGAAATAAGAGGGCGGGCAACCGTCAAGCAGAGTGGTACCGCGGAGAATATTTGTATCTTCGTCTCTTTTATGCAAAGGTTTTTGCCGTTGCGTAGAAGAGCGTTTTTTTATACGTTTTTTCGCGGCGGACGACTCGTGGAAAGGAATCCAAGCAATGAAAAACTGTGAAAAATACACAAAGCAATATTTCGTCCCCGAGGGGGTCACCATGGACTGGATGAAGAAGGACGCGCTGGAGAAGCCGCCCATCTGGTGCAGCGTGGACCTTCGCGACGGCAATCAGGCGCTGATCATTCCCATGAGCCTTGAGGAAAAGCTGGAATTCTTCAAGCTTCTTTGCGACGTGGGCTTCAAGGAGATCGAGGTGGGCTTTCCCGCCGCCTCGGAAACCGAATACGAGTTCTGCCGCACCATCATCGAGCAGGATCTCATTCCCGACGACGTGACCATTCAGGTGCTGACCCAGTCCCGCGAGCATATCATTGCCAAGACCTTCGAGGCTATCGACGGTGCTAAGCACGCCGTGGTGCATCTTTACAACTCCACCTCGGTGGCGCAGCGCGAGCAGGTCTTCCGCAAGGACAAGCAGGAGATCGTCGACATCGCCACCTTCGGCGCAAGGCTTTGCAAGCAGTACCGTGAGAAGGCAAAGGGGCATATCACCTTTGAGTACTCCCCCGAGAGCTTCACGGGTACCGAGCCCGAATTTGCCGCCGAGATCTGCAACGAGGTCATCCGCATCTGGGAGCCTACCCCCGACGATAAGGTGATCATCAACCTGCCCGTCACCGTGTCCCATTCCATGCCTCACGTGTACGCGGCGCAGGTGGAATATATGTGCAAGAATCTTGAGAATCGCGAGAATCTCATTATCTCCCTCCACCCCCACAACGACCGCGGCTGTGCCATTGCGGACAGCGAGCTGGGTCTGCTTGCGGGCGGTGACCGTATCGAGGGAACCCTCTTCGGCAACGGTGAGCGCACGGGTAACGTGGACATTGTCACGCTGGCGCTGAATATGTTCTCCCAGGGCGTTGATCCCGGACTTGATCTCTCCAATCTGCCCGCCATCACCGCCGTGTACGAGCGCGTGACCCGTATGCACGTCTACGAGCGTCAGCCCTATAGTGGACAGCTTGTGTTCGCGGCGTTCAGCGGCTCTCATCAGGACGCCATCGCCAAGGGCATGAAGTTCCGCGAGGAGCGCGGCAACGGCATCTGGAACGTGCCCTATCTTCCCATCGATCCTGCCGACGTGGGCAGAGTGTACGAGGCGGACGTTATTCGCATCAACTCCCAGTCGGGCAAGGGCGGAATCGGCTACATTATGGAGACCCAGTTCAAGCACAATCTACCTCCCAAGATGCGCGAGGCGTTCGGCTATCACGTCAAGAGCATTTCCGACCACGAGCATCGCGAGCTGCAGCCGCAGGAGGTCTACGAGATCTTTATGCGTGACTTCGTCAATCAGAACGGAACGGTGGACGTGAAGAAGGCGGTCTATACCGACGAGATTGAGGGCATTCGCGCCGAGTGCGTCATCGCCTTCGGCGGCGAGCAGAAGCTGACCGTGTCCTTCGGTAACGGACGCCTTGACGCGGTGAGCAACGCTATGAAGGTCATCGTGGGCGCGGATTACAGCCTTGAGAGCTATACCCAGCACGCCCTTGACGAAAGCTCCACGGCGAAGGCGGCGTCCTACGTCAGCATCAAGCACGACGGCCGCGTCTTCTGGGGTACGGGTATCGACAGCGATATCATCGTGTCCTCGGTCAAGGCTCTCGTCAGCGCCGTCAATCGGATGCTGGACGAGCTGAAGTGAAGATAAATTGATGTTTGCCGGGGACAAATGTGGGGGACTTCTTGAAAGAAGCTCCCCCACGCCCCCCAAGAACTTTTGGGAAAAGTTCTTACGGAGTTTGAGCAAACAAGGAGAAACCCATCTTGTTCAGCAGAACGCGCCCCGCATTTGCCTTCGGCAAAGACTCGCTATCAATAAGCGCTTTTTAAGGCTTCCCATTCCTCTGTCGGCTACAAATCGTTCTGTAGAGTTCTCAGGGTGGTGGTCCCTGAGAACTGGCGGGAGCAATTGTTATGTCTATGCAGGTATATTATCTTGTTTTTAATACCCCTGCTAGAAAAGTTCTGGGAGGTGTTGGA
>JBGVFO010000077.1:0-9388 GCA_045121195.1 Eubacteriales bacterium | reverse complement strand
AATGGCGACATACAAACCTTGTAGGGGGCGACGTCCTCGGCGCCCCGAAACGAAAGGATTTGCGATTATAAAATTGGTGAAAGCCTTTTGTGATAAGGGTTTGAACGTAGCCATGAACAAAATCAAATTTCGTTGTTTTCGGGTCGCCGGGGACGTCGACCCCTACGGTGTTAGAGGGTTTCGTTCGTTTTCGGCGTAGCCATAACACCCCTATAAACATCAATTTATAATTGCGTTTTGCTTTGCTTCATATAGGCGAGAGGAGTCATGCCGAAGTGCTTATGAAAAACGCGGATGAGGTAGCAGGTAGAGCCAAAACCGCATGCCTCGGCGGTCTCCTGCTCGGTCATACCTGCCTTAAGACAGGCAATCGCGCGGCGCAGGCGATATCTCGTTACGTACTCGCACAGGGTACTGCCCGTATACCGACGAAACCCCGTCATAAGGGTGGTGCGACCGATCCCCGTGTGTGCGGCAAGCTCGTCGGCGGTAATTTTTTGGTCATAATGCTCCGCAATATAGCCGAGAGTCTCATTCACAAATGCGGGAATCTCGGCGCTTTTGACCTCGGCGCCCGTCTTCTCGGAAAGCAACGAAAGAAAATAAAGAAGCAGGAGGCGCACGCGTGACAGGTTAGTTTCTTGCTTCATTGCGGTGGCGAGCGCCATGCATTTTTCCATCGTTTCCCCATCGGGGTGAAGCATCAGACTGTTTCCCTCGATCCGTTCGCATAGCTCTTTCCATTCCTCTCCGACTTTCGTAAGAAAATCGGGGGCGAACAGAATGTTTCGGCGTTGATAGAGGGCATCGGGGTGGGGAACGACCAGATGGGGGGTATGGGGGCGAAGCAACAGAATTCGACAGTCCCGTCCTTCACCGGTGATGCTCTCGGTGTTGTTGCCCATCAGTACCGTCACGTGTCCTTGCAGGATCATACTGATCTCATAGTAGCTATGAGAATGAAGATGCTTCATATTCGGTTGATATCCCTCGTAATCCTCAACGGTAAACTGTTGCCAGGTGCGGTGATATTCCAGATCCTCGGCGCGTGCCTTCACGGTTCCGTCCTCCTTGTTGTTTTTTTAATTATATCGCAAAATTGAATGATTGGCAAGGATTTTTACTAAAAAACAGATAAAAAACGAAAAATTTGAACGATAATACAACAATACGAACGAAAATCTATTGCAATCGTGCGGTGATATGATATAATGATATTGTAAAAAATAGGCGGAGGTAATCTATGAGAAGAATGTTTGACGAGCATCAAAAGAGAAGAGTGATCTCGCTTGACGGCGCGTGGCGCTTTATGACCGACCCTAACGACGTGGGAGAGGCGGAGAAGTGGTTTTTGGAGCTTCCCGAGGAGGCGACTCACGCCGAGGTGCCCTCCTGCTGGAACAACACGCTGGGGCTTCTGGAATACGAGGGAGCGGCGTGGTATGAGAAAGATTTCTACTGCGAGGGCGGATGTATCCGCCTTCTCTTCGGCGCGGTGATGACGGCGGCTACGGTGTGGCTTGACGGCGAGAAGCTGGGCGACCATTACGGCGGTTTTACCGCTTTCGATTTTATTGCCTTTACCGACGAGGGCTATCACACCCTGACGGTTCGCGCCGACAATCGCTTTGATGCCGATTCCATTCCTCAGACCAAGGTGGACTGGTATCACTACGGCGGCATCGTCCGCGGCGTGGATATGGAATATCTCCGCGAGCTTTCGGTGCTTTCCTGCCATCTCGATTACAAGCTGAACGATGCCCGCGATACCGCCGAGGTGGTGGTGCGCGCCAAGGTCTTTAACGCATCGGAGCAAGAGGTGACGGCGCCCTTGACGGTTTCCCTTGACGAGGACGTGCTGCTTCGAAGCGACGTGACGCTGGATTCTTTTGAGATGGCTGAGCTTATAAGCGATCCTATCACGGTGGAGGACGTTTACTTGTGGGATATGGACACACCCAACCTCTACGCTCTGATTGCCGAGACGCCCACCGACGATCTTTTTGACCGCGTGGGCTTCCGCACTATCGAGGTGAAGGATAATAGCATTCAGCTGAACGGACGTCCCATCGAGATCCGCGGCGTGTGCCGTCACGAGGAGCATCCCGAGTTTGGCTTTGCCTTTCCTCGCGCGCTGATGCAGAGGGATATTGATATCATCAAGGAGATGGGCGGAAATGCTATCCGCGGCGCGCACTATCCCAATTCCAAGGTTTTTGTGGATATGCTGGACGAGCAGGGAATCCTTTTCTGGAGTGAGATCCCTATCTGGGGCGTTGGCTTCAGTGAAGCGGCGCTTGCCAATCCCGTTGTGGTTTCTCGCGGACTTGAGATGATTCGTGAGATGGAGGCACAGTATTACAACCATCCTTCCATCATTATCTGGGGTATGCACAACGAGATCCTCACAGGTACCCAGGCGGCGTACGAGATGTCAAAGCAGTATCACGATGAGCTTCGTGCAAACGGCGGCAATCGTCTTGTAACCCACGCCACCGCAAGACCTCTTGAGGATATTTGCTACGAATTTGACGATATTATCTGTATCAACCATTACACCGGTTGGTACGGCGGCGATATAAAGAACTGGGAAAAGGTGATAGAAGGACACACCGAACGCCGTGATGCTCTCGGCTTTGCGGATAAGCCTATGATCTATTCCGAGTTCGGTGGCGCGGCTCTTTACGGTCACCATACCTTTGACAATATCAAGTGGACCGAGGAATATCAGGCAAACCTGTTCTCTCATTGCCTTGAGCTGTTCCACAAGACGCCCCAGATCGTGGGCTGGTACATCTGGCAGTTCACCGATATGCGTACCTGCCGCGATATGGGCAACGATCGCGCCCGTGGCTTCAACAACAAGGGCATCTTGAATGAATACCGAAAGCCCAAGATGGCGTACTATGCCGTCCGCGAAAAGTGCCGTCGGTTTGCGGAGGAGGATAAATGAAAATAACCGATTTTGAAAAGAAACGGCGTCCCCTTTGGGCGGTGCAATTCGGTGGCGGCGTGTTTCTCCGCGGCTTCTTTGACCCGATGCTGGCGAAGGCAAACCAAAGCGGCGAATACTGCGGGAACGTGATGATCGTGCGCTCAAAGACCCGAGGAGAGGACCCCTTGGCGGCGCAGAATTTTATGTACACCCATGTAGCCCGCGACGGAATGGGCTGTGATAGCACGCTGGTGGACTGTATTGAGGGAAGCATCGACCCTTCTAACGATAGCGAGGGCTTTGCGGCTATCGCAACGGCGCCCACCCTCGACCTTGTGGTGTCAAACACCACCGAGGCGGGGATCGTGTACGAGGCGTGCGAAAAGCCCCTTGACACCGTTCCCGCAAGCTTTCCCGCAAGACTTACCTATCTGCTGTACCTTCGTTTCGCGGCAGGACTTTCGGGGCTTCTTGTGCTTCCGTGCGAGCTGATCGAAAACAACGGCGACGTCCTTCGGGACATTGTTCTTCGCCATGCCCGCGACTGGGGGCTTGGGGAGGCATTTGCGGCATACGTAACGGAGCAATGCTCCTTCCGCAATACTCTCGTTGACCGCATCGTTTCAGGCGCACCCGGTGAGCCTATCGATCTTGGCTACGAGGACGAGCTGATCAACACCGGCGAGGTCTTCCATCTTTGGGTGATCGAGGGAGAAGAGGACGAGCGGCTGCCCTTTGCCCGCTTGGGCATCAATATCAAGTGGGTGCCGTCCTTGGCGCCTTATCGCACACTCAAGGTTCGAATCCTTAACGGCGCCCATACCTCCATGATCCCCAACGCCCTGCTTTGCGGTGTGGAAACGGTGGGGGACTGTATGAAGAACGCCGAGATCCGCGCGTTCCTTGAGGCGTGTCTTTCGGAGATCCTGCCGACCCTTGACTTTGACCCCGATGAAGCGAAGGCTTACGCCGACGAGGTGCTTCGGCGGTTTGAAAATCCCTATATCCGCCATCTTTGCTCGGCGATCTCGCTGAATTCGGTGTCCAAGTTCCGCGTTCGCGTGTTGCCGTCTATCAAGGCGTATTTTGAAAAATTCGGCACCTATCCCGAGGCGCTTACCTATTCCTTCCGGCGGCTGATCGACTTTTATCAGAAGGGGACACCCCGTGACGAAGCCGAGGTGATCGAAAACATGCAGAGGGAGTTGCCCGACGTTCTTGCCGACGCATCCCTCTGGGGTGAGGATCTTTCGGCGATGACCGATGCCGTAAAAGCGGCAAATTGGAGAAAAAGATGAAGATACATACGCTGGATAACGTAGAGGTCCGTGAGGACGGTATGAAATATGCCCTGTGTCCTATTCCGAAGGGAGAGAAAGTGATCAAATACGGCTTTCCCATCGGATGCGCGACCGAGGACATCGGGAAGGGCGCGCTTGTCCATTCCCACAATCTTCGTTCCCGTCTTTCGGGGACGGGCGGCTGGGAGTATCGCCCCGAGCCGCGAGAGGAGGCACCACCTATCCACGGCACCTTTATGGGCTATCGCCGCAAAAACGGGGACGTTGGTATTCGCAATGAGCTTTGGATCGTTCCCACGGTCGGATGTGCAAACGGCGTCGCACGGGCGCTTGCCGAAAAAACGGGTGCCAAGGCTCTCTGCCACCCCTACGGCTGCTCGCAGCTTGGGGGCGATCTTGCTACTACGGCGAGGACCCTTGCGGGGCTTGTCCGCCATCCCAACGCGGGCGGTGTTCTCGTGCTGGGGCTTGGCTGTGAGGAGAATCACCTGGCGCATTTCCGCCCTTATCTCGGTGAGATCGACGAGGAGCGGGTAAGGTTCCTCAATTTGCAGGACTGTGAGGACGATATGACGGCGGGGCTCTCTCTGCTGTCGGCGCTTCGCGAGAGAATGGCGAACGACCGCCGCGAGCCCATCCCTCTGTCGGCGCTTCGCATCGGTATCAAGTGCGGCGGAAGCGACGGCTATAGCGGTATTACCGCCAATCCTCTGGTGGGACGGGTGTCCGACCGATTCGGACGGGCAGGCGCGACGGTTCTTATGACCGAGGTGCCTGAGGTGTTCGGCGCCGAGGAGATCTTGCTCGCCCGCTGTGTGGACAGACAGACCTTCGACGAGGTTTCGGGCGTGATCCGTAGCTTCCGTCAGTATTTTATCGACCACGGAGAGGGCATTGCCGACAATCCCTCCCCGGGTAACGTAGCGGGGGGGATCACCACCCTTGAGGAAAAGTCCCTCGGTTGTGTGCAAAAGGGCGGCAGGGTGCCTGTCGTGGGGGCTCTTGCCATCGGTGAGACCCCGACGAAGGGCGGTCTGTACCTTGTGTACGGTCCCGGAAACGATCAGGTCGCCGTTACCAATCTGGCGGCGTCGGGGGCGCATATGATCCTCTTTACCACGGGGCGCGGCACGCCCCTGTGCGGTCCTGTGCCTACCGTAAAGATCGGTACGAACACCGCGCTGGCGCGTAAGAAGCCGCAGTGGATCGACTTTGATGCGGGTGTTTTGCTTGAGGGTGCGGATAGGGAAGCGCTCGCGGAAGCGCTGTTTCGGGAATGTATTGCCTTTGCCGAGGGAAAGGAAACCCGAGGTGAGGCGAACGGCTATTTTGATATTGCAATCTTCAAGGACGGCGTGACGCTGTAAGACGCGCGTCCCGAGAGGGCGGCTTTGCCGAAGGGGAGCGATCCCGTCGGCGGATCCGCCCTTTTCTTGCGCCAAAATAGGAGAAGGTTTCGCTGCGGATCTGTTTGGCGCAAAGACATAGCACAAAGGTGTTAAGGAGGGTCATCACGCCCGTCACAAGGTCGGTGAGCGACCAGATCATCAAGGGGGCGGCGATGGCGCCGAGAAGAGCGGCGGCACAGAAGCAAAGGGAAAAGAGGAGGGTCGACCGTTGGTGCTTACCGCTGACGGGGGTATCCCTCTTTGCGGCGACGCGAAGAAGGAAGATAAGCGCCTCGTTTCCGTAATGCGCCCAGCAAAGCATGGTGGCGAAGCCAAAGCAAAGAATGGCGAGGGACAGAAGCTTTTCCACAAGCGCGGCACAGGTGGCGTCGAAGGGAGCGCAATACGCCGCCAGCGTCATGCGCATCGGGTCGGCGGCGAGATGGGATACCTCCCCGTAATGAATGACCACCACGAGAGCCGTTACGGTGCAGAGAAGGATGGTGTCGACAAACACCTCAAGGATGCCGAACAGCCCTTGCTCCACGGGACTTTTGGCACTTGAGGCGGCGTGTGCCGTGGGGGAGGTGCCGCATCCCGCTTCGTTGGAGATAATGCCGCGAATGGTACCGAAGCGAAGTCCGCGGGAAAGCAGAAAGCCAAAGGCGCCGCCCGCCGCGCTCTCGGGACGGAAGGCGTCCTTGACAATGGCAAGAAGGGCTTCCGGGATCGCTTCACGCCGCAGATAAAGGACGGCGAGGGAAAGGATCAGAAACGCGCCGCTCATCACGGGAACAAGGACGCCGGTAACGGCAGTGATGGCGTGACTGCCCCGTATCAGAAGCGTAAAGCACAGAAGGGCGAGAAGGATGCCACAGAGCCAAGGCGAAACGCCAAAGGCGCTCCCCGACGCCGAGGCGACGGCGTTGGACTGGATCACGCATCCCATCATCAGCGCGTTCACAAGGCAAAGAACGGCAAAAAGGAGGGCGGCGCCGTTTCCCAGCCGCAAGGCTCCTCTTTGGGAAAAGCAGGCGCGGATATAATAGGGCGCGCCGCCTCGGTAAGCGCCGTTCGGAAGGGCCTCACGATGCTTGACGGCAAGAAGCACTTCGGCGTATTTGAGAAACATAGCGGCAAGGGCGCTGATCCACATCCAGAAGACGGCGCCAAAGCCGCCGAGGGCAATGGCGGAGGAAACGCCGACGATGTTGCCCACGCCAAGGGTTCCCGCAAGCGCCAGGGCAAGACTCCGAAAGGGAGAGACGCCGTCATTCCGCTGTCGAAGAATCGCGCGAAGCCCTATCCGCAGACGGGAGAAGGGCAGTCCCCGCAGAAAACAGGAAAAAAAGATACCCGCCGCAAGAACGGCAAGGGGGGTGGCGGCGCCGAGAATCCGGTTGATTATTTCTAACATGATCCACTCCTTTTTGGCGAAAAAACGGGAAAAAGTCGGGGCTTGTCGGCTAATTGTTAATTAACTGTTAACTCTCCGAAAAACACTTGATTTTTTTCCAAAATCTTATATAATAACTATGTTAGCACTCAAAGTTTAAGAGTGCCAAATTCACGGAATTGATATTCATATAGTAACATATGAAGGAGGATTTTCTAAAATGACAATCAAGCCCTTATCCGACAGAGTCGTTCTCAAGCCCACCGAGGCAGAGGAGAAGACCAAGACCGGTATTATTCTGACGGCGGCATCTCAGGAGAAGCCCCAGATCGCGGAGGTCGTGGCAGTTGGTCCCGGCGAGCTTGGCGAGGACGGTAAGCTTCGTCCCATGAACGTAAAGGTTGGCGACAAGGTTATCGCTTCCAAGTACTCGGGCACCGAGGTCAAGGCTGACGGCATTGAATACACCATCGTTCGCCAGAGCGACATTCTGGCAATCGTTGAGTAATCGAAAGGTAGGTATTTTATCATGGCAAAGGATATTCTTTACGGAATTGAAGCGAGAAACGCCCTGGTTCGCGGCGTAGATAAGCTTGCAGATACGGTTAAGATCACGATGGGTCCCAAGGGACGTAACGTGGTGCTTGACAAGAAGTTCGGCGCGCCCCTCATCACCAACGACGGCGTTACCATCGCCAAGGAGATCGAGCTGGAGGACGCTACCGAGAATATGGGCGCACAGCTTGTAAAAGAGGTTGCGACCAAGACCAACGACGCGGCAGGTGACGGTACCACCACCGCAACCCTTCTAGCACAGGCTCTTATCCGCGAGGGTATGAAAAACGTGACCGCAGGCGCCAATCCTATGGTGCTTCGCAAGGCTATGAAGAAGGCGGTTGACCGCGCTGTGGAGTGCCTCGTTGCCAACTCCAAGAAGGTCAACGGCAAGGAAGATATCGCACGTGTCGGTACCATTTCCGCAGGCGACGAGGTCATCGGTACCCTGATCGCCGACGCTATGGAGAAGGTTACCTCCGACGGCGTTATCACGGTGGAGGAGTCCAAGTCTGCCGATACCTATTCCGAGGTCGTAGAGGGTATGCAGTTTGACCGCGGTTACCTCTCCCCCTACATGGCAACCGATATGGATAAGATGGAAGCGGTTATCGACGACGCCTTCCTTCTGATCACCGATAAGAAGATCTCCAACATCCAGGAGATCCTGCCCGTGCTTGAGCAGATCGTTCAGGCAGGCAAGAAGCTGGTCATCATCGCCGAGGACGTTGAGGGCGAGGCTCTCACCACCCTTGTGCTTAACAAGCTTCGCGGTACCTTCGCTTGCGTTGCCGTAAAGGCACCCGGCTTCGGCGACCGCAGAAAGGAAATGCTCCGCGATATTGCCATCCTTACGGGCGGCGAGGTCATCTCCTCCGAGATCGGTCTTGAGCTGAAGGACGCTACCATCGCACAGCTTGGTCGCGCAAGACAGGTCAAGGTCAATAAGGAAACCACCATCATTGTTGACGGCGCAGGCGATACCGCCGAGATCAAGGCCCGTATCTCCCAGATCCGTGCCGCCATTGAGACAACTACCTCCGATTTCGACCGTGAGAAGCTTCAGGAAAGACTGGCAAAGCTCTCCGGCGGTGTTGCCGTCATCAAGGTCGGTGCGGCTACCGAGGTCGAGATGAAGGAAAAGAAGCTCCGCATCGAGGACGCACTCAACGCGACCCGCGCGGCAGTAGAGGAGGGAATCGTTGCGGGCGGCGGAACTGCTTACCTCAACGTGATCTCCGAGGTCGCTAAGCTGGTTGACACGGTTGAAGGTGACGAGAAGACGGGTGTTCGCATCGTTGTCAAGGCTCTTGAGGAGCCCGTTCGTCAGATCGCCGTAAATGCAGGCTTCGACGGCGGCGTGATCGTTGACAAGATCCTGAGCAGCGGCAAGATCGGCTACGGCTTTGACGCTTATAAGGAAGAGTATTGCGATATGGTTTCCGCAGGTATCGTGGATCCCACCAAGGTGACCCGTTCCGCTCTGCAGAACGCCGCGTCTATCGCCAGCGTGATCCTTACCACCGAGTCTGTTGTGGCAGACAAGAAGGAAGAAAATCCCGCACCTGCCGCTCCCATGAACGGCGGTATGGGCGGTATGTATTGATCTCCCAACTAAAAATCAAAGGACAGAGATTTTCCCTGTCCTTTTTTGTTCAAATTTTGATTTATCGGTGGGTTTGATGTGACGGAATGGCGACATACAAACCTTGTAGGGGGCGACGTCCTCGGCGCCCCGAAACGAAAGGATTTGCGATTATAAAATTGGTGAAAGCCTTTTGTGATAAGGGTTTGAACGTAGCCATGAACAAAA
>JBGVFO010000076.1:0-33500 GCA_045121195.1 Eubacteriales bacterium | reverse complement strand
GCAACGATGAAATGAGTGAAGAGCGGTTTCGCACTGGTGTCACCACAGTGATAACAGATGGAGATCCTGTGGGATACGAGGAGTCCAGAAGCGGGTACAAACACGAAACGACGTAAGAGGTTACTAACATAATTTATGCCCCTGTTGCGGTTTTGCAACAGGGGCGTTTTCGGTATTAAAGGTCGCAGTGCAGCAGGTCTTGCAGAGTTTCTCTGCGGACGGCGAGGTAGTGGGTTTCGGGAGTCAGCATGACCACCGGGGGACGGGGGATGCGGTTATAGTTGGATGCCATGGAGTAGTTGTAGGCACCCGTTGTCAGAACCGCAACAAGGTCGCCGCGGGTCACGTCCGAGGGAAGGGACACGTTCTCTTGCAGAATATCGCCGCTCTCGCAGCAGCGCCCAACCACCGAGCAGGTGAAGGGGACGGCGTCCGCGTTTATGCGGTTGGCAAGCACCACGGTATACGAGGAACGGTACAGAGCAAAGCGGGGATTGTCGGTCATGCCGCCGTCCACCGAAACGTAATTCTTGTAACCGGGGATGCGCTTGACGGTGCCCACCGAATAGAGGGTCAGACCCGCGTCGGCAACGATGCTTCGTCCCGGCTCCATACGGATAGCGGGGACGTCGATGCCAAGCCTTGCGGCTTGAAGCTTGACGAAATCGGCAACCTCACGGATGTTGGCGGCAATGTCGATCTCGGGATCGGTGTCAAGATAACGAACACCGTAGCCACCGCCCAAGTCAAGCTCGCGGGTAACGAAGCCGTGAGCCTTTTTCATATGTGCCACAAAGTCCAGCATAATGCGGGAGCCGTCAAGGAACACCTGGGAATCAAAGACCTGAGAGCCGATGTGACAGTGGAAGCCCACAAGGTCGATGGCGGACAGCCTCATAGCGTACAGCGAGATCTCCTCGGCTTGTCCCGTTTCGATGGCGGAGCCGAATTTGGAATCTACCTTACCCGTCGCCACCGCCGCATAGGTGTGTGGGTCGATGCCGGGGGTCAGACGGAGCAGCACCTTCTGGCGGATGCTCTTTTCGTTTGCAATGCGTTGGATGGCGTCCAGCTCCTCGCGGTTGTCCACCACGAAATAACCGATGCCGTTTTCCATGGCGTAGGCAATATCCGCGTCGGTCTTATTGTTGCTGTGAAAGTAGGCGTTTTCCATAGGGAAGCCCGCCGATACGGCGGTAAAGATCTCGCCCGAGGAAACCACGTCCACCCCCATACCCTCTTCCTTCATGATGCGGTAGATGGCGCGGAAGGAAGCCGCCTTGCTGGCGTAAAGCGCCACGGCGTTTTCTCCGAAGGCGTCCTTCATGGTGTCAAGATAGGTGCGGCAACGCTCACGGATACGATCCTCGTCCACAAGATAGAGGGGCGTTCCGTATTTTTGTGCCATTTTCACGGTATCAACGCCGGCAAGGGTCAAATGCCCCTCGCCGTTTACCGAGAGATTCTGGCAGATCATATTCCTTTGTTGAGAAAGGGAAGCGGTCGTCATATCATTCTCCTGTGATCATGCGGTTCATATCGTAAAGCCCCGCAGGACGGTTGACAAGAAATTCCGCGGCGGCAATGGCGCCCTCGGCAAAGAGGGAACGGCTGTGCGCCTCGTGCTTAAGGGTGATGGTCTGGGTGTCGGTACCAACGATGACCTCGTGCTCGCCCACGATGTTGCCCATACGAACGGCGTGAATACCGATCTCGTTTTCGGTGCGCTTGGCGTTTCCGCTTCTGCCGAATACGAAATTCAAGGACTGACGCACCGACTTGATGGCGTTTGCCAGAAGCAGGGCGGTACCGCTGGGGGCGTCCAGCTTGCGGTTGTGATGCTTTTCGATGATCTCAATATCCGCGTCGGGGAAGGTCCTTGCCGTGATCTTGGCAAGCTCCACGAGGAGCGCTACGCCAAGAGACATATTGGCGGAATGGAAGAGGGGGATCTGTGTGGCGCACTTCTTGATGAGCGCCAGTTCCTCCTCGGTGTGACCCGTAGTCGCAACGACAGTGGGAATACCGTTTGCCACGGCGTATTTCAAAAGCGTCTTTGTGCCCGCGTGATGGGAAAAGTCGATGATGACGTCGGGATTTTCCTTCACTTGGGAAAGATCGTTATAAACGGGGACGGCTTCAATAGCGACGGGGCTGATGTCGTAGCCTGCAACGGGGACGGCGCCGCGATAGCCCTCCTCCGCCAGCTTCAGCACCTCGCGACCCATACGTCCGCCGATGCCGCAAATGAGTATATTCATAGGGTTCTCCTTAAATCAGATTCTGCTCGCGCATCAGCGACAGAAGCTTTTGCTCGTTCGCCTCTTCCATGGGAGTCAGGGGCAGACGAAGGGAATTTTCACCGTAACCCATAGCGGACATTGCCGCCTTAACGGGAATGGGATTGACCTCAGAGAAAAGGGCGTTGATGAGAGGAAGCAGGTCGAGCTGCGCCTTTGCGCTTTCGGCGACCTTGCCCTCGAAGAAGTCGTGACAGATCCTTGAAGTCTCACGGGGCATCAGATTGGAAAGCACCGAGATAACACCGACGCCGCCAAGGGAGAGAATGGGGACGATCTGGTCATCGTTGCCTGAGTAGATATCAAGCTTTCCGCGGGTGAGGGCGGCAAGCTCGGCGATCTGCGAGATGTTTCCGCAGGCCTCCTTGATGGCAACGATGTTGGGATGCTCCGCAAGGATCGCCGCCGTTGCGGGAAGAATGTTGCAACCCGTTCGGGAGGGGACGTTATAGAGAATAACGGGCTTGGTGGAGGCGTCCGCGATAGCGGTAAAGCTGGCGATAAGACCCTTCTGGGTCGCCTTATTATAGTAGGGAGTAACGAGCAGTACTGCGTCGGCGCCTGCCTCGCAGGCGAAGCGGGTCAGATCGATGGCGTAATCGGTGTCGTTGGAGCCGGTTCCCGCAATGACGGGAACGCGCCCTGCCACGTGGTCGACGGCAAACTTGATGGCGTCGCGATGCTCCTCGTCGGTCAGGGTAGACGCCTCGCCTGTGGTACCGCATACGACGATGCCGTCGATGCCCTCGGCGATCTGCCAGTCGATGAGCTTTGCAAAGCGCTCGTAATCGATCTTGTTGTCCTTGAAGGGGGTGATGATGGCGGTTGCCGCGCCCTTGAATACTGTGGTTTTCATGGTGATTGATCCTTTCGTGTTTTCGGCGTTCCTCTGCCAAAAGAAAAGGGCAGAGAGTATACGCGAAAAGCGCCGCTCTGCCCGTTGTTTCAAAAAAAGTCTTGCATAAAAAACAGCCGTAAAAACGGCTATCGCAAACCCTTCCTGTGAAACGGAATGGGGAAGTGGATAGCTCTCCGCATTTCTGCGACAGCAAAACGGATGTTATCCGAGATGCCAGAATGCCCTTCGCGGTGGTATTCTTCGGCACCGAACCCTTTGACTTCCGCAACGCCTTGCGAGGGCTTTTGCACGGAAGCTACTGATTTTCAAGTGCGCCTCTATCGTCTTGATGACAGTATAGCACTTTTTTGCGGGTGTGTCAATATATTTCGCGGTTTTTTATTGGTGTGAATGCCGAAAATAATGCCCTCGGAAGGACACGCATTATAAATTGTGATAGTTTTGGATTTTTTTGCATAAAAGCATTGACTTTCGCGCTTTAATGTGCTAAAATATCAAAAAATACAAGAATAGGTGGATTTCAGAATGAAACACACGATTCCCGAGGAGACCCGAGAACTGTTCCGTGCGATCCTGACCCTTGCGTCAGAGGAGGAATGCGCCGCGTTTTTTGAGGATATTTGCACCATTAAGGAAATACAGGACCTGTCCCAGCGGTTGCAGGTGGCGGCGATGCTGAATCAGGGTGAAAAGTATCAGAGCATTGAGCAGAAGACGGGAGCCAGCACCGCGACCATCAGCCGCGTGAATAAGTGCTTGGTTTACGGAAGCGGCGGCTATCGAACCGTGCTGGAGCGCTGCGGTGAAACGGAAGGAAAGGAATAACAAATGAGCGTTTTTGAATCGGTTGCAAGGCAGGAGGAGCGTGCCCTTTCGAGGCTGCGCGATCTTTACCGCCGCTACGGATATTCTCAATTTAAGATGAGCAAGTTTGAGGAGTATGACCTCTACGTGCGGAACAAAAGCTTTCTTTTGTCGGATCACGTCATTACCTTTACCGATACCGACGGCAAGCTGATGGCACTAAAGCCCGACGTTACACTGTCCATCGTCAAGAGCAGCCGCGACAAGCCCGACGGTGTGCGGAAGGTATATTACAATGAAAACGTATATCGCGTGCCCCGCGGGGAGCAGTCCTTCCGCGAGATCATGCAGACCGGTCTTGAATGTATCGGAGATATTGATACCTACTGTATCGCCGAGGTGCTGATCCTGGCGGCAAAGAGTCTTGCGGTGCTTTCGCCGCATTACGTGCTTGACATTTCCCACCTTGGCGTGGTATCAAAGCTGATCGACCGCCTTGGCGTGTCGGACACGGCGCGTCAGCAGATCCTGCAGTGCGTGGGAGAGAAGAATCCTCACGGCATTGACGGTATTTGCCGGACAGAGGGGATCGATCCCGACGGGGCAGAGGATCTTAAAAAGCTGATGACGGCGGACGGGGACTGTGACCGTATGCTGGCGCTCCTTGCCGAAGCCGATTGCAAGGAGGAGGCAACGGCGCTTTCCGATATCCTTTCTGCCGTGCGGTTTATTATGGGGGACTTCCATATTCGCTTGGATCTCTCGGTGGTCAACGATATGAACTACTATAACGGAATTGCGTTCAGCGGTTTTATCGACGGCATTCCCACCAGCATTCTTTCCGGCGGTCAGTACGATAACCTGATGCGGAAGATGGGAAAGCAGTCGGGTGCCATTGGCTTTGCCGTGTATCTGGATCTGATCGACAGACTGTATGACGGCAGCGAGGATTACGATGCCGACGCGGTCATTGTCTACGAGGGACAAACCGACGCGGCGATCATCTGCAATCAGGTCGACGCGCTGACCGCAGAAGGAAATCGCGTCATCGTCCGTCGCACGGTGCCGACAAGAATGAGATACAAAAAGCTGATCAAGATCGTGGACGGGGAGGTACAGATCATTGAAGACAATGCTTAATATCGCGCTTCCCAAGGGAAGACTTGGCGAAAAGGTACTTGCCATGTTTGAGGCGGCGGGCTTTCCTTGCCCCTCTATTCACGAAACCAACCGCAAGCTGATCTTCGAGAACGAAGAGGTGGGCGTTCGCTATTTCTGGGTCAAGCCCTCGGACGTTGCCATCTACGTGGAGCGCGGCGCCGCGGACATCGGCGTGGCGGGTAAGGACATTCTTCTGGAGTACCGTCCCGACGTATACGAGATGCTGGATCTTAACGTGGGAAAGTGCCGTATGGCGGTAGCCGCTCCCCGTGACTTCCGCGACGATCCGAGAAAGACCTTACGGGTCGCTACTAAATTTGCCAGAATCGCGAGCAACCATTACAGCTCTGTGGGACGGGATATTGACATTATCCATCTGAACGGCTCTATTGAGCTGGCGCCGATTTTAGGGCTTTCCGACGTGATCGTGGATATCGTGGAAACGGGAACGACACTTAAGGAAAATAATCTTGAGGTGGTGGAGACCATCGTTCCCATCAGCGCAAGGCTGATCGCCAATAAGGCAAGCTACAAATTCAAAACCGAAACCATCAATCGCATCGTTGCGGGTATGGCAGAGCAGATCAAAACGGAGAAATAATATGATCAAAATTATGAAATACGGGGAAGTGGCAAACGGCGAGATCTTCGCCCGCACCGTCCCCACGGTAAACGTAGAGGACATCGTTGCCGATATTATAGGAAACGTACGGGAGCGCGGCGACGCGGCTCTGTACGAGTACTGCGAAAAATTCGATAAAGCGAAGCTTTCGTCCCTTGCCGTCACCGAGGAGGAGATCGACGAGGCGGTAGCACAGGTGGAGCCGAAGTTCCTGGAGATCCTGGAAAAGGCGGCTGTCAATATCCGCAAATTCCATGAAAAGCAGGTTCGCAACAGCTTTATTATCAATAACGAAAACGGAATTGTTATGGGACAGAAGGTGATTCCCGTTGACCGCGCGGGTCTTTACGTGCCCGGCGGCACGGCGGCGTATCCCTCCACCGTTCTTATGGACGCCATCCCCGCCAAGATCGCGGGCTGCCCCGAGGTGGTCATGGTTACCCCGCCCAACAGCGAGGGTAAGGTCAATCCCGTCATTCTTGCCGCGGCGAAGGTCGCGGGCATCGACCGCATTTTCAAGATCGGCGGCGCCCAGGCGGTGGCGGCATTGGCATACGGCACCGAGAGCGTACCGAAGGTGGATAAGATCGTGGGGCCCGGCAACGCCTTCGTTGCCGAAGCGAAAAAGCAGGTGTTCGGCGTGGTTTCCATCGATATGATCGCGGGTCCCAGTGAGATCCTCGTGGTTGCCGACGGCAAGTCGGATCCCCGATACGTGGCGGCAGACCTTCTGTCCCAGGCGGAGCATGATAAAATGGCTAGCGCGGTGCTTGTCACCGAGTCAGCCGAGCTTGCCGAGGCGGTAAGCGCCGAGCTGGAGCGACAGATTCCCCTGCTTGAGAGAAGCGAGATCGCAAGGGCGTCCATCGACAACAACGGCAAGATCATCGTGGCACCCGATCTTATGTGCGCTATCGACATTGCCAACGAGATCGCTCCCGAGCATCTGGAGCTTTGCGTGGACAATCCCTTTGATTATTTGGACGCCATCCGCCACGCGGGATCCATCTTTATGGGACGGAACTGCCCCGAGGCGCTGGGCGATTATTTCGCGGGTCCCAATCACACCCTGCCTACAAGCGGCACGGCGAAATTTTCAAGTCCCCTGTCGGTGGATGATTTCGTGAAAAAGACCCAGTATACCTACTATACCAAAGACGCGCTTGCGAGGGTAGGGGAGGACGTGGCGTTCTTTGCTACCAAGGAGGGTTTGACCGCCCACGCCAAGAGTGCGGTGATCCGTCTTGACAAGGAGCAGGCATGAGCAGATTCTTCAGTAGTAAGTACGATAAGCTGATCCCATATACGCCGGGTGAGCAGCCCCGTGAGCGGAAGTATATCAAACTGAATACAAACGAGTCGCCCTTTGCGCCCTCCGAGAGGGTGGTGGCAAGGGTAGCCGAGGCGGCGCGGAATCTGCAGCTGTATTCCGACCCCACCTGCAAGCAGCTTCACGGAAAGCTTGCCGAGGTGCTTGGCGTTTTGCCTGACGAGGTTCTTGCCACCAACGGCTCGGACGAGATCCTCAATTTCGCTTTTATGGCGTTCTGCGACGAGGCGCATCCTGCCGCCTTCGCCGATATTACCTACGGCTTTTATTCGGTGTTTGCCGAGCTTGGCGGCGTGCCGTACGAAACCATCCCCCTTCGCGAGGACTTCTCCATCGGCGTAGAGGATTATCTGGGTATCAACAAGACAATATTTATCGCCAATCCCAATGCCCCCACGGGTATGGCGCTTTCCGTGAGCGAGATCGAGCGTATCGTGGCGTCCAACCCCGACAACGTGGTGATTGTGGACGAGGCGTACGTGGACTTCGGCGGCGAGAGCTGTATTCCCCTCATTCGCAAATACAAAAATCTTTTGGTAACGGGCACCTTTTCCAAGTCCCGTTCCATGGCGGGGGCGCGCCTTGGTTTCGGCGTAGCTTGTCCCGAGCTGATAAACGATCTCAATACCATCAAGTATTCCACCAACCCCTATAACGTCAATTCCATGACTATGGCGGCGGGCATCGCGATGCTTGAAGATGAGGAAGCAACGAAAAGGAACTGCGCCGCGATCATGGAAAATCGGGCGTACGCGGCGGAGGAAATGAAAAAGCTGGGCTTCCGTATGACCGATTCCAAGACCAATTTCCTGTTTGCCATGCATCCTGCCGTTGACGGCGAGACGGTGTATACAAGACTTCGTGAGAAGGGAATCCTTGTGCGGCACTTCAGCACGCCTCGCATTTCGGCATATAACCGCATTACCGTGGGAAGCCGCGAGCAGATGGAAGCGCTTGTTGCGGCACTCAAACAAATTGTGGAGGAAAACCAATGAGAACATCCAATATTGAACGAAAGACCGGAGAAACCGAAATTTCCCTTCGGCTGAATCTTGACGGCGAGGGAAAGAGCGCGATCGATAGCGGTTGCGGCTTCCTTGACCATATGCTGACCCTCTTTGCCGCACACGGCAGATTTGATCTTACCCTTACTTGCAAGGGAGATACCTACGTTGACGATCACCACACGGTGGAGGACGTGGGCATTTGCCTTGGTAAGGCGTTTGCCGAGGCGCTCGGTGAGAAGCGCGGCATTAACCGCTACGGCGATATTACGCTCCCCATGGACGAGGCACTGATCCTTGCGGCGGTCGACCTTTCGGGACGCGATTTTCTCGGCTATGCCCTTGAGATCCCCACCGAAAAAGTAGGTACCTTCGATACCGAGCTGGTGGAGGAATTCTGGCTTGCTTTCGTAAGAAATGCGGCTTGCAACCTGCATATCCGTCAGCTTGCGGGCAAGAACTCACATCATATCATCGAGGGTGCCTTCAAGGCGGTGGCGCGTGCGCTTCGCGCGGCGGTCAAGGAGGACGGCAGTAACGCCGTTCCCTCTACGAAGGGAGTTCTTTGATGGTCGCGATTGTTGATTACGGCGTTGGCAACCTGTTTTCGCTGACCTGCTCCTTTGCCGCTATCGGCGTAGATGCCGTGGTGACCGATGACGTCAGCGTTATCAAGGGCGCGGACAGGATCATTTTACCCGGCGTGGGTGCCTTTGGCGACGCCGCGGCGAAGCTTCGGGACAGCGGCCTTGCGGAGGTGCTTCTCGAGGAGGCTCGAGCGGGCAAGCCCATTATGGGAATTTGTCTTGGCATGCAGCTTTTGTTTGAACGAAGCTTTGAGTACGGAGAGCATAAGGGACTTGGGCTTATCAAGGGCGAAATCCGCCCCATTGCAGACGTGATCCCGAAGGAGTACAAGATTCCGCACATCGGTTGGAACGCCCTTCATTTCGGCAAGGAGAAGCATCCGCTTTTCCGCTACCTTAAGGAAGGGGACTTCGTGTATTTCGTACATTCCTTTTACGGCGCCGACTGTGAGGAGTCGGTGATCGCAACCGCCGAATACGGCGCGGAGCTTACGGCGGCGGTGGCATGTGGCAACGTGTGTGGCTGTCAGTTCCATCCCGAAAAAAGCGGCTCGGTGGGACTTTCCATTCTGCGCGCCTTTTGTGAGGAGGAAACGGTATGCTGATCTTTCCTGCGATCGATCTGTACGGCGGCAAGGCCGTGCGCTTATATAAGGGCGACTACGCCCAAATGACGGTATACAGCGACGATCCCCTGTCTGTTGCCCGCGATTTCCGTCGGGCGGGCGCCTCGCACGTTCACTTGGTAGACCTTGAGGGTGCCAAGGATGGAACCACTCCCAATCTTGATGTGGTGCGTGCCATCGCCACCGAGACCGATCTGTTTTGTGAGATCGGTGGCGGTATCCGCAATATGGAAACGGTGGTCGCTTATCTTTCGGCGGGCGTAGACCGCGTGATTCTTGGCACCGCGGCGGTGACCGACGAGGCCTTTCTCCGCGCGGCGGTGGGGCGCTTCGGCGAACGGATCGCCGTTGGCGTGGACATCAAGGACGGCAAGGTCGCCATCAAGGGTTGGCTGGAAACCGCCGATCTTGACGCCTTTACCTTCTGCGAAAAGCTGCAGAGCATGGGCGTGAAAACGGTGATCTGCACCGATATTTCCAAGGACGGTGCTATGATGGGCACCAATCACGAGCTGTATCGGGCGCTTTCGGAGCGTTTTGACCTTGATATCGTGGCGTCGGGCGGCGTTTCCTCCGTGGACGACGTCAAGCGCCTTGCGGCACAAGGGCTCTACGGCGCAATCATCGGCAAGGCGTACTATACGGGCGCTATTGATCTTGCCGAGGCAATCGAGGTGGCAAAATGATAACCAAACGTATTATTCCTTGTCTTGACGTCAAGAACGGACGCGTGGTCAAGGGTACCAATTTTGAGGGGCTGAACGACGTTTCTTCTCCCGTAGCGCTGGCGCGCTACTATAGCGAGATCGGCGCCGACGAGCTGGTATTTTACGATATTACCGCGTCCGCCGAGGGCAGACAGCTCTTTACCGATATTCTCCGCGAGGTGGCGGCGTCCATTTTCATTCCCCTGACGGTAGGGGGCGGTATCAATACCGTGGAGGACTTTGACCGCGTGCTCAAGTGCGGCGCGGATAAGGTGAGCGTCAACTCGGGCGCCATTCGCAATCCGTCCCTCATTACCGAGGCGGCGAAGCGGTACGGCGACCAGTGTGTGGTCATTTCCGCCGACGTGAAGCGTGTGGACGGCGTGTTCCGCGTCTTTGCCAAGGGCGGCAGAGAAAATACGGGTATGGAAGCCATCGAATGGATCCGCACCTGCGTGGAGCGCGGCGCAGGCGAGGTGGTGCTGAACTCCATCGACACTGACGGCGTCAAGGGCGGCTTTGATCTGGAAATGCTGGAGGCGGTATGCAACGCCGTTTCCGTTCCCGTTATCGCCTCGGGCGGCGCGGGGTGCATCGACCATTTTACCACCCTCTTCAAGACCCTCCCGGGAGTGGACGCGGGACTTGCCGCATCCATCTTCCATTTCGGCGAGGTCAATATCCGCGACCTTAAGACCGAGCTTTATAACAACGGAATTCCCGTTCGTATTTAAGGAGAAAACATGATAAATATTGACGAATTGAAATTTGATAAGGATGGGCTGATTCCCGCCGTTGTGGTGGATTCCGAGACCCGTCGCGTGCTGACCGTGGCGTATATGACCCGCGAGAGCCTTGCCATCTCCATGGAGAAGGGACTGACCTGCTTCTGGAGCCGATCCCGTCAGGAGCTTTGGCTCAAGGGTGAAACCAGCGGCAACTATCAGCACATTCTGTCCATCACCGCCGACTGCGACAAGGACGCCCTTGAGGTAGTAGTCCGTCCCGACGGACCCGCCTGCCATACGGGTAGCTTTTCGTGCTTTGAGAATCCTGTTTATGAAAATGAAAACGAGCCCGCGCCTTTCTCCCTTGCAAGCCTTATGAAGCTGATCGAGGGCAGAAAGACCGAGAAGAAGGAGGGCTCCTACACCACCTATCTCTTTGAGAAGGGAATTGACAAGATCCTCAAGAAGGTGGGGGAGGAATGCACCGAGGTCATTATCGCGGGTAAGGCAGACGATAAGAAGGAAACAATCTATGAGATCGCGGATCTGACCTACCACGTGATGGTTATGATGGTGGAAATGGGTATTTCGCTTGACGAGATCCACGCCGAGCTGGCGTCCCGACACGTTATTGACCATAAGGTAAAGCAGGAGAAGATGACAAAATGATCCTTGAGGATTTTCACGTTCACACCACCTTCAGCGACGGCAAAAACACGCCCGACGAGGTAGTGCGCGCCGCCATTGACCTGGGCATGAAGCGCATCGGCATTTCCGATCACTCCTATACCAAAATGGACGAGGGCTTCTGCCTTTTACGGGATGCCGCCGAGGAATATAAGCGTACCATCGGCGAATTGAAGGAGAAATATCGCGGAAAGATAGAAATTCTTTGCGGTATTGAGCAGGATCTGTATTCTCCCATTCCCGCCGAGGGCTACGATTACGTGATTGGCTCGGTTCACCATTTCAAGAGGGGTAACGAGTACGCCAACGTGGATATGAGTGCGGAGTGTCTGTGCTGGGTAGCCGAGGAATGGTACGGCGGCGATCTTTACGCTATGACCGAGGCATATTTTGACGCCGTGGCACAGCTTGGCGCTCTGCATCCCAATATCATCGGGCATATTGACCTTGTTACCAAGTACAACGAGGGCGACAAGATGTTCAGCACAAAGGACGAGCGCTATCTTGCCGCCGCTTACCGCGCGGTGGATGTGCTTCTCCCGTGCGGTGCTGCCTTTGAGATCAACACGGGGGCTATTTCCCGCAAGAAACGAACCACCCCCTATCCGTCGGTGGAGATTCTGCATTATATTCTTTCCCGTGGCGGTCGCGTGATCTTCTCCAGCGACGCTCACCGTGCCGAGAATCTCTGCTATGAGTTTGAAACCTGGCAGGGCTATTTCCGGGATTTTGGATTTAAGATCTAAGGATTTTACATGGAGGATTGAAAATGAACAAAGCAATATTCTATGATTTGCAAGGAACCCTCGGCGGCGAGGCAACCGAAAGCATAGAGCAGTTCATGCCGTATCCATTTTCAAAAGAGGCACTTGACTTGGCGAAGAAAAAAGGATATATCAACGTTGTGGTTACCAATCAGAGCAAGATAGGAAAAGGAACCCTTTCGTTGGAAGTATACGAGCATGAACAAAACCGTATATTGCAGTATTTCAATTCCAATGAAAAATTGATTGATGAATTTCTTTATTGCCCACACAAAAATGCAGATAATTGTAATTGCAAAAAGCCGCGAATCGGGTTGATGGTGCAGAGCGCAGAAAAATATTCTCTTGATCTTCCGTCGTGTTACGTAATTGGGGATATGGGGAAAAACGAAATCGTCATGGCACATAATGCAGGGTGCAAAGGAATTTTGGTTATGACCGGCGGCGGAAAAGACAGTTTAGGAAAATTCAGAGATACTTGGGCAGATCATGAAGCGGATATCATCGCAGAGGACGTTTTGGAAGCCGCAAAAATGATTTAGTCGCGGGGAACTCCAAACAATAAAAATCGGCAGAGAAATTGTTTCTCTGCCGATTTTGTGATATAATAATGTGGGTGATAATTATGGATAATGAAAAAGAATTGCCGAAAAGAAAGCCTACAAGGTTAAAGAATTTTGATTATAACACAGAGGGTGCGTATTTCATAACGTTATGCACGGAAGATAGACGACAAATTTTATCTCGCATTGTAGGGGTCGACGTCCTCGGCGACCCGAAAAATGTGGAACTGTTGCCATACGGAATTGTTGCGGATAAATACATAAACCAAATCAATGATTATTATGAAAATATAACCGTAGAGCAATATGTTATCATGCCTAATCATATTCATCTTTTATTATTTGTTCGTGATAACGGGTCGCCGAGGACGTCGACCCCTACGAAGCAGACATCAATAGTGTCGCATTTCGTTTCTACATTCAAAAGGTTTTGTAATAAAGAATACGGTAGTAACATTTGGCAACGGGGGTTTCACGATCATGTTGTGCGCGGACGAGAGGACTACGAGGAAATCGTAAGATATATTCACGAAAATCCAATTCGTTGGTACTATGATGAATTGTATACAGATGAACAAGAAACCAAAGTGGGAAAGAGGAATTGAAATTCCCGAGGGCTTTGTCTATCAAAGTTTTTATCCCTTTGAAAAAGCCTTGCAAAAAAACAATAGATATGCTACAATAAACAGGTAAACATTTGCGAAAGCGAGGATTTGACATGGCACTGGACAGAAACAACGTCCCCGAGAACCGAAAGTGGAGAGTCGAGGACATCTATGAGACCCAGGAGGACTGGGAAAGGGTATACGCCTCCCTGGAGGGCAAGCTGGACTTCTCCAAGTACGAGGGCAAGCTTGCTGACGGAGATATGCTTTTTGAGTGTCTGGAGAAGCTCAACGAGATCGAGTACGATCTGAGCCAGCTCAGCGTCTACGCTTTTATGCGCCGCGACGAGGACACGAGAAAATCGGAGTTTGCCGCGCTTCAGGCACGGGTACAGATGCTTGGTATGAAGCTTTCGGGCAACATCGCGTTCTTGACCCCCGAGCTGACGGCGCTCCCCGTAGAGACCCTTGAGGCATTTGCAAAGGATCCCCGTTTTGCCGACTACGATTATTCGCTTCGTCGTATCATCGCCGACAAGCCCCACGTTCTCTCCCGTGAGATCGAGGAGCTTCTGTCCCAGGAGAGCCGCATCTTCGGCGGTTACAGTCAGGTCTTCTCTATGATCGACAACGCCGATTTCCCCTATCCCACCATCACGATCGACGGCAAAAAGGTGCAGTTGACCCACGGCACCTACGGTTTGGCGCTTCGTTCTCCCGACAGACGGGTGAGAAAGGCGGCGTTCCAGGCGTATTACAAGGCTTATATCGGTCTGATCAATACCATCACGGCGGCGTACGTGGGCAACATTGACAAAGACGTATTCCTGGCGCGCGCCCGCAAGCACGATAGCTGTCTTGCCAAGGCGATGCACGCCGAGGACGTAGATATCAAGGTATACGAGAATCTTCTCGACAGCGTCAACAAGGGTCTGCCTTTGCTTCACCGCTATTTCAAGGATAGAAAGAAGATCCTCGGCGTCAAGCAGCTTCATATGTATGACGTGTATACCTCTCTCGTAGAGGATGCGGAGCTGAAGCTGGACTACGAGGACGCCTTCAAGCTTGTAAAGGAGGGCTTGGCACCTCTTGGTGAGCGCTATCAGGCACTTCTGCAGGAGGCGCACGATAACCGCTGGATCGACGTAGAGGAGACCGAGGGCAAGAGAAGCGGCGCGTACAGCATCAGCGTATACGGTTTGAAGCACCCCTACGTGCTTCTTAACTATCAGCAGACCACAAGCGACGTGTTCACCATCGCCCACGAGCTTGGTCACGCTATGCACTCCTACCATTCCTCCAAGGCGCAGCCTCAGGAGAAGGCAAGCTACAAGATCTTCGTTGCCGAGGTGGCAAGTACCGTTAACGAGATCCTCTTGATCAAGCACCTTCTTAAGACAACCGACGACGTGAAGCTGAAGAAGTATCTGCTTTCCTACTACATGGATACCCTCAAGGGTACCCTGTTCCGCCAGACCCAGTTTGCCGAGTTTGAGTTCTTCTCTCACGATCTGGCAGAGAAGGGCAAGCCCCTTACCAAGGACGTGCTTTGCGAGGCATATCTGGAGTTGAACAAGAAATACTACGGCAAGTCGGTGGTATCCGATCCCGAGATCGCCTACGAATGGGCGAGAATCCCCCATCTGTATCGCGGCTTCTACGTGTACAAGTACGCAACGGGTATCATTTCTGCCGTTTCGATCGCCGAGCGCATCCTCTCCGAGGGTCAGCCTGCGGTTGACGATTATTTCCGCTTCCTGTCCTCGGGCGGCAGCGACAGCCCCGTAGAGCTTCTGAAGCTGGCGGGCGTTGACCTCACCAAGACCGACGCCTTCGATTCCGCCATGGAATCCTTCCGCGCGGCTCTTGAAGAGTTTGAAAAACTGGATTAACCCCTTGGGGCACCGTAAGGTGCCCCAATTTTCCTATTTACTTTTTCGGAAAAATATGATATAATAAAAAATCATATTATGCAAGAGGATTGTGATTTCATAAATTGATGTTTATTGGGGAGTTTGTAAAACGAAATTGATGGTTTGTAGGGGCGACCATTGGTCGCCCGCCATGAATGACAATTACCCAACGAACGGGCGAACACAGTTCGCCCCTACGGGTTTGTGCGTTACCTTTTCGTATATGCAAACTCACCGACAAATCAAAATTTGAATTCATACTGTAAAAATGAAATCGGAGGTTTTTTATGAGTAACATTTGGCACGATATTTCCCCCAAGCGCATCACGCCTGCGGATTTTATGTGTGTGATCGAGATCCCCAAGGGAAGCCGAAAGAAATACGAGTTGGACAAGGAAACGGGTTTTCTGCTCCTTGACCGCATTTTATATACGTCGACCCACTATCCCGCCAACTACGGATTTATTCCGCGCACCTACGGCGACGACGGGGATCCCTTGGACGTCCTGCTTTTGTGCGCCGAGCCGCTGGAGCCCATGACGCTGGTTCGCGCCTACCCCATCGGCGTGATCTCTATGATCGACAACGGACGCAACGATGAGAAGATCATCGCCATTCCGTTCAACGATCCCAACTACAACCAGTATACCGATATCGACCAGTTGCCTGCTCACGTATTCGACGAAATGCGGCATTTCTTTACGGTTTATAAAAACTTGGAAAATAAGACGACGGCTGTCAACGAGGTCAGCGACAGGGAAGCGGCGATCAAGGTGATTGCCGACGCTATAGAGAACTACGTGGAAAGCTTTTGCAAATAAGTTCGTTTTTCGTAAATTCTCGTTTGTTTATCCCCGCCCGCAGACCGGGGCGTCCCTTGAACCACCATCCTATTCGGAAAGCCTCAAAAAGAAAAACGGAACGTCGCCTCTGACCTACCGAAAGAATACCTAGAGCCTACTGTAATGAAAAGAGGGAATTGTCCCTCTTTTTCTTTTGCAAATTGTCAAAATCCGTCGATGCCGCCTATACTTACAATAGGGCAACTGCAGGTTGCCCGTCTGAAAGGATAGGTGCTTATATGATAATAGACGTTGCTTTAGGGGTGCTGCTTCCGCTTCTTGGAACCACCCTTGGCGCCGCGTGTGTGTTTTTTATGCGCGGCGAGATGAACAAACGGGTACAAAGCGCGCTTATGGGATTTGCCGCGGGCATTATGGTGGCGGCTTCCGTCTGGAGCCTTCTGTTACCCGCTCTTGACCGTTCTGCGGACTGGGGGGCATTTTCCTTTGTTCCCGCCGCCGTGGGGCTGTTCGGCGGTATGCTGTTTTTATTGGTGCTTGACGCGCTGATCCCCCGACTGTATGCGGCGGCGGACGGGGAAGGGGGAAGCAAGCCGTCCATGCTGGTGCTGGCGGTGACCCTCCACAATCTTCCCGAGGGGATGGCGGTGGGAGCGGTGCTTGCGGGGCTTCTTGCGGGAGAGCGGGGGATCACCGTTGCGGCGGCGATCGCCCTGTCTCTCGGCGTAGCCATACAGAATTTCCCCGAGGGGGCGATCATTTCGCTGCCCGAACGAAGTCAAGGGCTTTCCCGTAAGCGTGCCTTCCTTTACGGAGCGCTCTCGGGCGTAGTGGAGCCCATCGGTGCCCTCGTTACGATCCTGGCGGCAAGCATTATCGTTCCCGCCTTGCCGTTTTTTCTCAGCTTTGCGGCGGGGGCTATGCTGTACGTAGTCGTGGAGGAGCTGATCCCCGAGATCTCGCAAAGCGGACATTCCCACACGGGGAACGTTATGTTTTCCTTGGGCTTTACTTTGATGATGACGCTTGACGTAGCGCTGGGCTGAAGAATAAAGAAGAAGCCGTCACGGCAAAATATCCGTGACGGCCTTTCTATGGGGAAAGCCTTGACTTTACAGGGAATTTATGGTATTCTGTACAAAGGGAATTTTGTGATTTTTGCAAGAAATAAAATTTTTTCAAAAAAATCAAAAATAAATGTGACCTTTTGCCGAGGTCGTGCGTTTAGTAGACAGGAGGGATAAAGTTGAGGTTGTCAGAAAACGGAAAAGACCGCTTTGAGACAGCGTATACCAACTATGCCGACGCGATGTACCGAATCGCCCTCTCCCATATGACAAGACGGGAGGACGCCGAGGACGTCGTGCATGATGTTTTCATTAAATATATGCAAGCATCCCCCTCGTTTGCCGATGACGACCATGAGCGCGCGTGGTTGATCAGGGTAACGGTCAATCGGTGCCGTGACCTTTTGCGCAGACGGGCGATCAGGCGTTACGTTGGCTTCGACGAGATCGAAGAGATCCCTGCCGACGAGGAGCCGTACGAGGGCAATGGTGTCATCGCTATGGTTTCCGCACTTCCCGAAAAGTACAGAAGCGTTATCGTGCTTCATTATTTGGAGGGATATTCGGTAGAGGAATGCGCTAGGGCTCTTGAGCTTTCCGTGTCGGCAGTCAAGATGCGTCTTTCCAGAGGCAGAGAAATGCTGAAAAAAACCATAGAAAAGGAGGGCGGAAATGTTTGAGCAAAAGGATATTGAAGCCTATCGAAACATAAAAGCCCCTTCTGAGCTGAAACACAGAATTACGGCAGATTGCGAAGCCAAAGAAACGCGCGGGACACGCAAAATAGGTGGGGCGTTCCCGATGCAGGGCCTTGTGCGGTCACTTTCCGCAGTTGCCGCATGCCTCGTGCTTGCGGTCGCAGTCTTTTCATTAACAAGAATGAATACCGAGTTTGTCACCCTTTCCTACGAGGGGACAACGCTGACGGGCGCAAAGACCGTCGTCAGCAAGCCGTCAACCCTCTCTGATCCGATGTCGCGCGAGGTTACGCCTATGGGCATTCGCCTTGCGTTTGAGACCAGGGGAGAGGCGAGGATCACGGTGTCGGGCGGAAGCCTGTACGCAGTGAGTGAGGACGGTGAGGAGATCCTTTCGCTGGGAAGCGGAACCGAGATCACCGAGGATACGGTGCTGTGGTGGGCAGTCGTCGAGGGCTCGGGCAATTACGAGCTTACGGTGGATGCCGATGGCAAACAATCGGTATTTGTTCTTGCTTGGAATGAAAATACACCTGACGGTGTGATTTATAAAAAATAAAAAGAAATATAGGAGAATTACAAAATGAAAAAGTTACTTGCAATCCTTCTTGCAGCAATGATGCTGCTCTCTCTCGTTGCTTGCGGCGAGACCGTTGACAGTGAGTCCGAGTCCGAGTCCGAGTCTGAGACCGATGCTCCCGTAGTAGAGCTTGCGTACAAGAGCGCCCTTGAGCTTCTTGAGACGCTCAAGAACGGCTACAACGCAGGTGTGGCTGAGGAGGCTCAGCTTTTCGTTGCCGGCGGTAATATCAACAATTTCGAGACCACCAGCATGGACGGCCCCGCTAAGTTCGTTCCCCTCGCAGACGAGGACTACGATGCAAACCTCGGCTATCCTGCAGCAGACGTTGCCAAGATCGATGACGCTGCCTCCATGTTCAACATGATGAACGCTAACATGTTCACCTGCTACGCCGTTCATTTCACGAACAGCGGTGACGTTGACGCAATGGTAGAGACTCTCAAGACCAACATTCTTGCAAGACAGTGGATCTGTGGTGCTCCCGAGAAGCTTGTTATTGCCAAGGTTCCCGGCAACTACCTTGTTGTCGTATGGGGTGTTGTTCAGTCCGGCGGTATTGTAGATCCTTTCGCAGCAAGCTTTGCTTCCTCCGTTGAGGGAACTGAGATCGTTGCTGAGGAAACGATCGGGGAGTAATTCCCAATAAGCATAGATGGCTGTTGCCGTAACCGTAAGCGGTAACAGCCATATTTTTTAGAAATACGGAGGAAATTATGTTATTTTCCAGTGTAACATTTTTGTTTTACTTCCTTCCTGCCGTGATCCTTCTTTATTTTTTGGTTCCGAGGAAGTTTAAGAACGCAGTTCTCCTTGCCTTCAGCCTGTTCTTCTATGCATGGGGCGGAGTTACGTACGCGCTTTTGATGGTTCTTGCCATAATCATGGGCTACGTTGCGGGTCTTCTAATCGAGAAATTCCGCGGACAGAGGATCGCAAAGCTGTTCCTGTTCCTGGCGGTGGCAATGATCATCTCCTTTATGCTGTACTTTAAGTATACCGACTTCTTTATTGATAACTTCAATAAGGTGACGGGACTTTCCATTCCGCTTTTGCGGCTGGCACTGCCCATCGGTATCTCCTTCTATACCTTCCAGATCATCAGCTACGTCGTGGACGTATACCGCGGCGAGAAGGCACAGAAGAATCCCATCAACCTTGCCGCGTACGCAGCGATGTTCCCCCAGCTGATCGCAGGCCCCATCGTTCGCTACGCCGACGTTGCCCGCGAGCTTGAAGAGCGCACCCATAGCCTTACCGATGCAGGGCAGGGCGTTCGCCGCTTTATCGTAGGTCTTGCCAAGAAGGTGCTGATCGCCAATTCCATGTACGATCTTTCCCAGATCATCTACAAGGCAGAAGAGAAAACGGTGGTATTCTACTGGATCTACGGTATCGCCGTTGCCCTGTATATCTACTTTGATTTCTCTGGCTACAGTGATATGGCAATCGGTCTTGGTAAGATCTTCGGCTTCCACTTCCTGGAGAACTTCAACTATCCCTATATTTCAAAGAGCGTTACCGAATTCTGGCGCAGATGGCATATGTCCCTCGGCTCCTGGTTCCGTGACTACGTATACATTCCCCTTGGCGGTAACCGCGTGCCCAAGTGGCGCTGGTTCATCAACATCTTCGCCGTTTGGCTGTTTACAGGCTTCTGGCACGGTGCCTCGTGGAACTTTATCCTTTGGGGTCTGTTCTTCGGCGTGCTTCTCGTGGTTGAGAAGTTCTGGCTTCTCAAGTATCTGGAGAAGAGCCGCGTCATTAGCCGCGTATATATTCTGTTTGCGGCGATGGTCAGCTTCATGGTGTTCAACATCGACGGACTTGGTGAGGCGTTTACCTACGTCGGCGGTCTGTTCGGCGCGGGCGGCGTTTCCTTTATCAATGCGGAGACTATCTACTATCTGCGCAGCTACGCCGTGCTTCTCATCGCTGCGATCGTCGGTGCAACGCCTCTGGTTAAGAATATTGCCATCAAGCTTTCCACCGGCGAGAAGACCCGCAAGGTCATGAGCTTTGTGGAGCCCGTCGTTCTGGTCGTTCTTCTTGTGGTAGTAACGGCGTTCCTGGTGGATTCGTCCTCCAACCCGTTCCTGTACTTCAGATTCTGATAGGAGGTAAAACAATGAGCGAAAAGATTAAAAATATTGTGATCTGCGTCGTTATGGCAGTCTTCATTTTCGGCTTCGCGTTGCTTTGCCTCGTGATGCCGAAGCCCGAGTTTCTCGATAGCGAGCGCCGTGAGCCCGCTGCCTTCCCCACACTCGATCTCGAGTCGGTTATGAAGGACGGTGTGGAGTACGACAAGAGCTTCATGAAGATCTTTGATGACAAATACGCACCCGACAATTTCCCCTTCCGCGACGCCTTCCGCTCCATCAAGGGCTTTGTGGTGAACTACGTGTTCAATCACAAGGACAAGGACGGCATCTTTATGGTGGACGGCTATATCACCGAGATGCAGGAGACGCTGGATCAGGGCTCTATCGACCATGCGGCTGACCGCTTCCGGTTCATCTACGAAAAATATCTGAAGGAGAAGGGAATCTCTCCCTATATCTCGATCATCCCCGACAAGGCTTACTTCCTTGCGGAGCAGAACGGATATCTTTCTATGGACTACGAGGAGTTCGTCAAGAAGATGACCGAGAGCGTGGAATTTGCCAAGTATATCGACATTTTCGGCGCGCTTTCCATTGAGGACTACTATAAGACCGATACCCACTGGCGTCAGGAGCAGCTCGTTGACGTAGCAGAGCTTCTCATCAACGGTATGGGCGGCAAGTTCGACAGTAAATTTACGGTCAACACGCTGGATTTCCCCTTCTACGGCGTATACAGCGGCCGTGTGGGACGTCCCGTTGCTCCCGAGACCATCTACTATCTGACCAACGAGAATCTTGAAAACGTCAAGGTAACCGATTACCAGAACGGCGGCAAGGAAATGTCGCTTTACGATATGGTAAAGGCAACGGGTAAGGATCCCTACGATATGTTCCTTTCCGGCGAGCTTTCCAAGGTAGTGATCGAGAACCCCAACGCCAAGACCGATAAGGAGCTTGTCGTGTTCCGTGATTCTTACGGCAGAAGCATTATTCCGCTTCTCGTTGAGGATTACGCCAAGATCACGGTGGTTGACATTCGTTACGCACCCGCACAGATGCTTCTGATGGGTGTTGACTTCGAGAACGCCGACGTGCTGTTCCTGTATAGCACCCTCGTTCTGAATGCCAGCTCCGAGCTGAAATAAAAGAAAAAGGTGTCCTTTATGGTTGCACCCTGAAGGACGGTTTTGCGAGAATACGGTGTATCTTGAACGAGGTATGCCGTATTCTTGCATTTGTGGAAATAAATGCTGTGCTTGTCAGGAAAGTTGGCAAGGAAAGATGTCAAAAAGGACAGAGAATGCGAAACGTTCTCTGTCCTTTTTCCGTTGGCAACGGATTCTATTTAATTTCAATTACATTCTCGATATTTTTTATTGGGGGCGCATGGTTTTTCATTTCCCCGATATAAGCACCGGAACAGTAACGCGCGACGCGAGGTATGTGCGGACATTTTCCGCGACAGCGGGAGATAGGAACTCTTGCTCGGGATATTCTGCAGCTCTTCCGAGCGCGCGTGCCTTCCAAAGGCCCATCGGATGATACGGCTCAAGGTCGATTTGCTGTATGCCCCGATACTGTTGCGCAAGCGCGACGATACCGTTATAATGTGCCTTGTGCATATTGATCCCCGGGATCAAAGGGCAACGCAAAACCACCGCTGCCCCACGATGGCAGAGCAGAGCGAGATTTTCGCGGATCTGTTGGTTTGAGACGCCCGTGTAGCGTTTGTGTTCGGCTTCATCGGTAATTTTCCAATCAAAAAGGAACAGATCGGTCAGCGGTATCAGCCTTTCCATGATCTTGGGAGAGCAGTACCCACAGGTTTCAATTGCGGTGTGAAGCCCTACCCCCTTGCACGCCGAAAGCAAGAGCTCAACAAATGCGGGTTGTGCGGTCGGTTCTCCACCCGAAAGTGTGATGCCGCCTCCGGAGGTATCGTAAAATACACGGTCGGCACATAGCTCATCAAGCACTTCGCTCACCGTGCGATTCTCCCCGACTTTTTCAAGCACACCCGTGGGACATTGTAACGCGCAGGCGCCGCAGGCGGTACAGCTTGTTCGATCATATCGATGCTCGTTCGTACAGACGTCGTGTGCACCGTTTGGGCAGATCGATGCGCATTTACCGCAAGCAGTACAACGATCGGTGCGAAGTAAGATCTCCGTCTGCTCCCGATAGCCATCAGGGTTATGACACCACACACACCGCAAAGGACACCCCTTCAAAAATACGGTCGTACGTATGCCGGGTCCGTCATCCACACAGAAATGCTGAATATTAAATATCCGTCCCATAGGTGATCTGTTTTTTGATTGCATAGTTTTACCCTTAAGCGTCAAATAGCGTTCTTGCAATAACGGCATCCTTCAATTCATCCGAGAGACGATAGAAATATTCGGAATACCCACCAACGCGCACGATAAGGTCGCGGTAGTTATCCGGGTCCTTGCGTGCCTTTTGCAGCGTTTCGCGATCGATTGCCGTAATCTGTAGCTGAGTTCCGCCCATCTTGAAATAGCCCTCTACCAGAGCGCGAAGCACTTCGGGGCGGTATTTGCGCGTAATGGACAGATTGGTGACCGCCATGCCGTAAATATCCTTTTGCTCATAGCAGGCGGCGCTTTTGAGCATAACAGTAGGTCCCTTGACTGCTTTGCCGTTGACAGCGGCAAGCGAATCCGCCACGGGCTGATGCGCATGGCGACCGTCGGGTGTGGCACCGACCATTGCACCTGCTCTGATATGACGGTTGAATTGGTGTGCGGTCGGGAAAAATCCAAGACCGAGATCAAGTTGTCCTGTCAGGTAGTGGGAATAAAAGCGCGTAGTGAGGTCCTTCACAAGCGCATCTGCACGCTCATCCCCCACGCCGTAGGCGGGACAGGCGCGTAGTACGGCAAAGAAGTCGTCATCCTCTGCCGTAAGGAGGGCAAGAAATTCCTGTGGCGTATAGCGCTTTTCCTCAAAGATCAGATGACGGATGGCGAGCAGAGAGTCAATGGTATTGGGCATACCGCTGTCCGAGTGAACGGAGTATGTGTAGCGCGCGCCGCCTTGATACCAGCCGATTTCGTTGTCAATACAATCGTCAATAAAAAGTGTACGGATGGGGGCGAAGCAACACACGGCGCATTCATTCCAGCATTCGTTGATTTTTAACATTTGGGCATCCTGCTCGCGCTGAAGCGTGGAGCAAAATCCCTCATAAAAATCATCAAAGCTTGCGGCAAGCGAAAGATTTTCGTGCATATATTTTTCAAATATAGATAGGACATTGATGTCAGGATCGGTGCCGCTTGCATAGGTAAGTCCCGCAAATGATGTTTCGGTACAACCACCGCCCGCAAATTCAATGGCATCCTGTCGGGTCAAGTGCGGAATGCGGTGATGCAGGCGCTCCATAATTGCCTTTTCGTTGTAAAAGGCGGGATGACCGCTCCCCTCAAGTATGCAGTGCGCCGCCAAATCCCAAAGATCCTGAGGCATATCCTCATTCACACGCAATTCGATAAGCGGGCGGACAAGACCGACCGATGCCTCAAGTGTCTGATAGGTTACCGCATTGTAGTCCGGACCAAGCGTGACGCTCCAGCCTACGTTTGTCTGCATATTCTCCATCAGGCAGCGCAACCATGGGCGCAAGTCTTCGCCACGGTGGTATGGGGCAATAATGGAATCCAACCGTCCGACATTATCCCAACCGTCAAGGGCAAGGCAATAATTAAGGGCGACGATTGCCTCATATGCGGTTCGTGCGGGAGAAAACGGCACGCGAGCAAGTGCATCAAGCAATTCCTCGGGGGCGCCCATCGCCGGAAGTGCGGCAAGCACACGGGCGTGATAGGTGCGCAGCCCGGTAATCAGATCAAGCAAAGCGGTACGAAACGGGCTTTCTTTTTTGGAGAGTAGGCGGCGCTCGTACTCGTCAATTCCTTCGCTCAGAATGCGCTTGTAATTGAGCATGCTGTGATTCCAACGGCCGATAAAGCGGTATCGCGAGGAAAACGCTTCAAAGATTTCTGCGGCTTGTGGGCTCTTTTGACGCAGACTTTTAAGATTGGCATGATACTGATGGGCATAGTGTGGGATAACACACGTAGTATCGGTTATGCCTTCCCCGAGTAATGGGGCAGAGTATGTATAAGCACCGGTCGTAAATCCGACGGGAAAAAGCGGCGCGCCCTTACGATAATAGATTGGGCAGGTCTCGTAGTATCGACGGTAGGCGCGGCAATAGATCTCGGGCAAGGAGGCGCTTTCAGCAAGCTCCAGAAGCCCGGCTGCGAAAGGCTCTCCGACCGCAAGAAGATGCTGAGCTTTTTCATTCATATCGAACCCCCCCTTTTTTCACTTATATTATAGCATTCGGAACGTAAAAGTCAATAGGAAAACAAATGTGGCAAAAAGGAAAAACACGGGGGAAACAACGAAATATCCTCGTGTTTTTTTGCCTTCGCGATGCTTTTATTTCTTGATTCTCATAGACTTTCCTTAAAGGTACGAAACCCTCGGGACACCTTTTTATTCATTTGTATCCTTTTGCAGACGGTCATCACCCTGTTTGCTGACCTTACGGTACTCACTTGGGGACATTCCGAATTTCTTGCGGAAGAATTTGGAGAAGTACAGACGGTCGCCGAAGCCCGAATGCTTGGCTACGTCGGCAACCGATACCGAGGTCTCGCGGAGAAGGGACTGCGCCTTTTTGATGCGGAACATGGTGATGGCTTCACGGATCGACATGCCCGTTTCTCGCTTGAAGGTACGCTCCAGATAGCTGCGGTCAAGATGGTATTCCCGCGCGATCCGGTCCACGCGGATCTCCTCGGCGTAATTGGCGGAAATGTAGTTTAAGATCTCGCCCGACCGCACTGACGGTAGGGGGTTTTTCTTTTCCCGCGCCTCCGCGATCATGGCGATCAGCTCACAAAGTAACCCCTTCATCCGCATGGTCCTTGAGGGGGATGGGACGGCGGAAAGCTCCCGTATTTTGTCAAGAATGTCCTCTGCCGCTTGCGGATCGGAGCAGGGGACGGTAGGGTCATCGGGGGTGATGCCGAGACGTCCGAGAAAGACGGCAAGATCGGCGCTTCCCACGCCCACCCATTTGAGTGACCACGTGTCTCCCGCCCGGTAATGGCAGGGGACGTCGGGGAAAACGATGATGAAGTCGCCCTTTCCAAAGGTCACATTCTTCAACTTTCCGTAAAGAGTCGCTTCGCCCTCGGTCACAAGGCAGATCAAAAAATGGCTTCTTGTGGAGGGACCAAACTCGTGATACGGCGTATTGGAGCGTTCTCCGCAGAAGTAAAGATCCATATTACAGCCATATATTTGCGAAAGTACGGTTTCGGTCATAGCAAGCCTCCCGAGTTTTGTTACATCTATTATATTACGAAAAGTCACAAAAGTCAATATTTTGACAAGAAAAGTCTATCGTATTTAGAAAAGGCGCGTGCTATAATGAAAATGATAGTGCTACCGTTGTAGCAAAAGTTTATAGAACCGAAATTCGGGAAAGGAAAAACGATGGAACACAATTATTCTCCCAAATGGAAAAAGAGAGGAGACCGTACGGGTCTGATCCGCAACGCGCTCCTCAAGTCTATGGGCTATACCGACGCGGATATTGAAAAGCCGATCATCGGTATCATCAATACGTGGGCGGAGACCAACCCCGGTCACGTGCATTTCCGTCAGCTTGCGGAGGCGGTCAAGAGAGGCGTATGGGCGGCAGGAGGATTTCCTCTTGAGGTCAACACCCTGTCGATCTGCGAGGTCTTTTTCGATATTTCGAGCCTTGTATACCGCAATCTTCTGTCCATTACCACAGAGGAGCTGATCGAGCGTCATCCCTTTGACGGCGTGGTCCTTATCGGCGGATGCGACAAGAACGTGCCTGCCCAGCTGATGGCGGCGGTTTCTGCCAACAAGCCCACCATCTATCTGCCCGGCGGCGCTATGCTGCCCGGAAGCTACAAGGGACAGACTCTTGTGTGCGGTACCGACAGCTTCCACCTTTACAACCGCTATACCTCGGGTGAGATCACCCTGGAGGAGATGACCCGCCGCGAGGGGTGTCTGTATGGTAGTGCCGGCGCTTGTCCCATTATGGGAACGGCAAATACCTGCCAGACCCTGACCGAGGCAATGGGTATCGCCTTGCCCGATTCCGCGTCCTGCCTTGGCGTTTCCGCCGAGAAGATGCGTATCAGCGAAATGACGGGTCGCCAGATCGTCGAGCTGGTTGAAAAGGACATCAAGTGCCTTGATATTATTAATCGCAAGTCCATCGAGAACGCCATTCGCGTGCTGATGGCAACGGGTGGCTCCACCAATCTGATCCTTCACCTGACGGCAATCGCCGCGCGTGCGGGCATCAAGCTGGATCTGATGGACTTCGAGCGCATCAGCCGAGAGACTCCCGTGCTTGTAAACGTCAAGCCCCACGGAACGGGTAACGTAGGTATCAGCTTCCACGACGCGGGCGGTGTTGCGGCTCTGATGAAGGAGCTGGAGGGAAGTCTCCACACCGACTGTCTTACCGTTACGGGCAAGACGGTGGGCGAAAACCTTGCCGACGCCGATATGCCTTATGATACCGACATCATCCGTCCTCTTGACAATCCCATTGAGGATAAGGGCGGCATTGCCGTTCTCTTCGGTAATCTCGCTCCCAAGGGCGCGGTCATCAAGCGCAGCGCGGCAAGCAAGAGTCTGCTGAACCACAGAGGCCCCGCAAAGGTCTTTGAGAGCCTTGAGGAGTGCCAGAAGTATCTGCTTGACGAGAATTCCGATATCACGCTGGATACCGTCATCGTGCTTCGCGGCTACGGTCCCGTAGGTGCCCCCGGTATGCCCGAGAACGGAAACTTTATGCCTCTGCCTCCCAAGTTCAAAAAGGCGGGCATTAACGACTTCGTCCGTATCACCGACGCCAGAATGTCGGGTGGATGCTTCGGAACCCAGGTGCTTCACGTAGCGCCCGAGAGCGCGGTGGGAGGCCCTCTTGCGGCTATCCGTGACGGTGATATCATTCACCTTGACGTAGACAACAACCTTATTGAGGTGGAGATCTCCGACGAGGAGATGCAGGCGCGTCTTGCTGAATTCACTCCCAAGAATCATCCCGATATCAAGCGCGGCTTCCTGCGTAACTTTATCGATAACGTGACCCAGGCGGACGAGGGCTGTGACCTCAAGTATATGCAGTATGTCCCCGAGGAAAAGTAAAGGAGAAACATCATGAAGGAAATTAAAGGAATTTGTCCCATTATTGCCGCCCCCTTCCTGGAGAATGGCGAGGTTGACTACATAAGCCTTGAGAAAGAGATTGAGCATCTGATCCGGGGCGGCTGTCACGCCGTGACCCTCTTTGGTATCGCCGGTGAGTATTATAAGCTGACCGACGAGGAGCGCTTCAAGATGGCGGAGATCACCATCGCCACCTGTAAGCGTCTTGGCGGCACGTCGATCCTGTCCGTGACCGATCACGCTACCGAGATCGCCGCAAAGCGTGCCAAGCAGTTTGCCGATATGGGTGCTGACTGCCTGATGATGCTTCCCCCCTTCTTCCTCAAGCCCGGTGCGGGCTGGCTCTACGAGCATATGAAGGCCATCGCAAACGCCGCGCCGAACACTCCTATCATGGCACAGTACGCTCCCGAGCAGACGGGCGTTGCCATTGGCCCCGACGTGTTCAAGAAGCTGGGCGAGGAGTGCCCCAATATTATCTACTACAAGATCGAATGCAAGCCCGCAGGTCCCTACATCACCAACCTTCTCAAGATCACCAATCCCGAGAATACCAAGATCTTCGTAGGAAACGCAGGCTTCCAGCTCATCGAGGCAATGGACCGCGGCGCCATCGGCGCTATGCCCGGTTGCTCGATGTACGACGTGTATCTTGACATCTACAACCACTATATGGAGGGCGACCGCGCAGGTGCCATTGACCTTCACAATAAGATCCTTCCTATGCTCAACCACATTCGTCAGAACGTGGAGCAGATCATCAGCTTTGAGAAGCGCATCCTGAAGCTGCGCGGTATTATCGCGAGCGACTATTGCCGCAAGCCCTCCTACGATACCGACCCCTATTTCGACAAGCTCTTTGAGGAGTTCTATGCCGAGATGGCGGCTCGCTACAACTGGTGAGTGTAATGGATAAGCAGGCGATTCTTGCGGATATCAACCGCTATAAGATCATTGCCATTGTTCGCGGCATTACGGGGGAGACCCTCGTAAAGACCGCCGAGGCACTCTACGAGGGCGGCGTTCGCCTTCTTGAGGTTACCTTTGACCAGACGGGAAAGATCGCTCCCGAGGAGACCGCTTCTATGATCTCCGACCTCTGCCGCCGCTTTGCGGGCAGAATGCGGATCGGCGCAGGAACCGTTATGACGGTGGAGCAGGTTCGTATTGCCGTGGAGGCGGGTGCTGAGTACATGATCTCCCCCGATACCTCCCGTGAGGTGATCGAGGAGACCAAGCGCCTCGGCGCGGTTTCTATCCCCGGCGCGCTGACCCCCACAGAGGTGGCAACGGCGTACGCCTACGGCGCCGATTTTGTCAAGCTCTTTCCCGCGGGCGAGCTGGGACTTTCCTACATCAAGGCGATCCGCGCACCTCTTTCTCACATCCCCATGCTTGCCGTGGGCGGTGTGAACGAAAAGAATCTCGGCGAATTCCTTGGCGCAGGTCTTGCGGGCTTTGGCATCGGATCCAATATCGTGAACAAAAAACTGATTGAACAAGGCGACTTTGCGGCGCTTACCGCGCTTGCGAAGCAGTATACGGAGCAAATATGAGCAACAAAGACTACCGAGTGATCGGAAAACGCAACTGCTTGCTTGGCGAGGGCCCCTATTGGGATGCCTTTGCGGGCAAGATGCGACAGGTGGATATCAATGCCGCAGAGGTCATTACCATCGACCTTGTAAGCGGTGATTACAGCGTAAAGAAGATGCCCGAGAAGACTACCTGCATGGCGCAGATGGAGGACGGCAGTTATCTTTACGGCATGGAAGACGGTATCTATGACGAGAAGGGAACTCTCGTTTGTAAGAAGGACGAGGGAACGGGTGCGCGCTTTAACGACGGTAAGGCGGGACCCGACGGTTGCTTCTACGCGGGTACCATTGAGCTTGACGGCAATGCCGTTCTGTACCGCCTCAAGGGCGGCAAGCTGGAGAAGGTGCTTGAGGGCGTCAGCATTTCCAACGGCATTGACTTTTCCCTTGACGAAAAGACGGTCTACTATTGCGACACCGCGACCAAGACCATCGACGCCTTTGATTTTCCCGGCTTTGAAAACCGCAGACACATTTACCGTGTGCCCGACGGAGAGGGCTCTCCCGACGGTCTTTGCATCGACGCCCTTGGACGGATCTGGTTCGCCGTCTGGGGTGGCAAGGCGATTTGGTGTCTGGATCCCGCAAGCGGAGAGATCGTGGAAAAGGTGGAAACGGGCGCGACCTATACGAGTTGTCCCGCCTTTGTTGGCGAGAAGCAGGAGCTTCTTGCGGTCACCTCGTCCGTGAGAGATCAGTCGGTTACCGAGCATCCCGAGGCAGGCTGTACCTTCCTTTTTGACGTGGGCGTTTCGGGTCGCAAGCCTTATCTTTGCCGTCGTGCGATCGTTCTTGGTGGCGTAGAGGCGGAAACGGCACTCACTCGCAAGGTTGCGGTCGTAACCGGTGCGGGAACGGGTATTGGAAAGGGAATCGCTTACGAGCTTGCGAAGGCAGGCTACGACGTAGCCGTTCACTGTAACGGAAGCACCGAGGGGGCCGAGGAGGTCTGTGCCGCCATTCACCGTGATTTCGGAAGAAAAACGGCGATTATCAAGGCAAATCTTGCCGAATACAGCGGTGTACAGTACCTGTTTGACGAATTCTTGAAGCATTTTGATCGCCTCGATCTGTTTGTCAACAACGCAGGCGTGACTAAAAAATCCTTCTTCCTTGAAACCGAGGAGTGGCTGTTTGACCTGATGGTCAACGTGGACTATAAGGGTGCGTATTTCTGTATGCAGAGAGCAGCGCAGATCATGGTGGATCGCGGGATCCGCGGCAGTATGGTACTGATCTCCTCCAACAACGCTCGCGCCCACTTTGCCGAGGTTTCGGTTTACGGCTCGGTTAAGGCGGCGATCCAAAAGGCGGCGGAGCATATGGCGATTGAGCTTGCGAAATACGGCATTCGCGTCAATACCATCGCCCCCGGCTGGACCGATACGGGCGCATCCCGTCTTGACGCCAAGGAAAGCACCTACTATAAGGTTCCTATGCAGCGCTGGACCACCCCCGAGGAGATCGGTAAGGCGGTGCTGTATCTGGCGAGCGAGGAGGCGGCGTCCATCACGGGCGACACCCTCGTTATTGACGGCGGCGCGCTTCTGGTTTCGGATAAGTGCGAGCGATACGGCTATTACAGCGAGGAGAAGAAGGTATGATTCTTCTGATGGATATGGGCACGTCCAACACCCGTCTGTTTCTTTTCGATGGGCAGAAGGTGCTGGATACCGAAAAGGGCGCCTTTGGCGCAGGCAGTACGCTTTCCGGGGGACGGGCGTTTCTCGAGGAGAAGGTGAAGGCGCTGATCGACACCGTCCTTTCGCGAAATTCCCTTGCGGAAAAGGACGTTTCGTGCATCGTGGCATCGGGCATGGCAAGCTCCGAGCTTGGCATTGCGGAGGTGCCCCATCTTGCCGCACCTGCGACCCTTTCCGATCTGGTAGAGGGTTTGGTGACCGTAAAGGTGGACGCGATTACAGAGATCCCGTTCCGTATCGTCCCCGGCGTTCGCAAGAACAATGCGGACGGAGAGATTGAGGATATGATGCGTGGCGAGGAGACCGAAACATTTGGCATTTGTGACCTTATGGGAATTAACGGGAACGCCGTTCTTGTGCTTCCCGGTTCCCACAATAAGGTCTTGGCACTTGACGAAAACGGCGCGATCTGTGATTTCGTTACGTGTATGAGTGGTGAGATGATGAGCGCGATAAGCGGTCACACCATCCTTCGCGGCGCGGTTTCCTACGATTATCACCTTGACGAGAGCGCTCTCCGCGAGGGCGCGGCGTTTGCCAAGGAAATGGGACTTGGCGCGGCTCTCTTCCGCGTGCGGGTTCTGACCAAACGTTCGGGCGCGAATGCCGATGACATTTCCTCATTCTTCAGCGGCGCGGTGCTTTCTGCCGATGCTGAGCTTGCAAAAGGCTACGCGAAGCAGGGAAGAACGTTATACGTGGGTGGTAAGGAGAGCCTTCGTCATGCGCTGGCGGTTTTGATCGGTGGCAATGTGCAAGAGCTTCCCGACGAGGTGAGTGCCGACGCCGTCAGCCACGGGCTTTCTCTCATCTGTAAGAAAATGAAATAAAGCAACAAGCACCTGTGAACTATCGCAGGTGCTTTTTTGTAAATTGATGTTTATCGGTTTGATGTCTTTATCGTAGGGGCGAACAGTGTTCGCCCGCCATATACGGAAAAGGCCCAACGAACGGGCGATCAATGATCGCCCCTACGGGTTTGTGCGTCGCCGTTTTGTGCAGCAAAACAGACCGATAAATCAAAATTTGAATGGTAAATTGATGTTTATCGGCGTGTTCGCGCCCACCTTGTAGGGCGGGGGTTTACTCCCGCCGTTTTGAAGGCTATAGACGTTCGTCACGGCGGCACCAAGGCACCGCCCTACGGTGTTTGAGGGAATTTGTACGTTTGTGAACGGATATTACACACCGATAAATCAAAAATTGAAGTCCCGCGTAATATTAACGGAATGAAATAAGAAAAAGCCCCGAAAGCGGGGCTTAAAATTACTCATTGGCATATTTACAGAAAGTTATTTTTTTGCAGTGAGGGCAATATTGATCTCGTCCACGACTTCCATCGTGCCATCCCATGTGTATTCGCATAAATTTTGGTTGGAAGATTTGGTTGCATTCAGAACAAATATATTTCTTTCTCCAAAGATATAGACGTACACAGAGAAGAGCAATGATAACTATAAGGGGAACAAACAGCAAGACAATAATCGGATTTACAATTCCTATAAGATCTTCGGGATGAAAACTTAAATTAGTCATATTTGTACTCCTTTCACAATCTCTAAGTAAATTATAGCACAGGCTTCCAATATTGTCAAGAATGTTTTTTCTGTCCCTTCTTGAACTCTGCGGGCTTGAAAAACTCATACAGATTGCAGGGAATCATGCCATTGTAGAGTTTTTTGACCTTATCGGCGCGACGTCCGTAGAGGCGCTCGAAATTCTCGCAGGAGGTAATGACGTAGATCTGCCACGGATAAAGCGCCCCGAAGGAGCGACCGATCTCGGCATAAAGGGTCTCTACCTCACGGCGCTCCATCAGACGCTCACCGTAAGGGGGATTGCAGGCGATGGTGCCGCGGCGATCTTCCTTTTTGATGGCGCGAGCATCGGCGGCGAAGATGTTGAGATGCTCCTCAACTCCCGCGCGCACGGCGCTTTCATAGGCAACATCAAGAATATCCTCGTCGATGTCCGAGGCGTACGCCTCAAACTTGGAATCGGTAATGATCTTTGCCTGCGCCTCCTCGCGGGCGTCCGTCCAAAGACGCTTGGGAAGGAATGCAAAGTCCTCGCCCACAAAGCTGCGATTTATACCGGGAGCGCGACCTGTGGCGATCATAGCCGCCTCAATGGCAATGGTCCCCGAGCCGCAGAAGGGATCCCAGAAAAGGGTGTCCTCGCGGGGGCGCGCCGTCAGAGCGATGGCGGCGGCAAGGGTCTCGCGAATGGGTGCCGCACCCGCCTCTGGGCGGTATCCGCGCTTATGCAGAGGCGTGCCGCTGGTATCGATCATAAGGGATGCGATGTCTTTGAAAATGAAGAATTCAATCTGATATTTGACACCGCTGTTCTCGGAAAACCATTTGGTACCGTAATGGGACGAAAGTCGCTCGACTACCGCTTTTTTTACGATGCTTTGGCAG
>JBGVFO010000075.1:0-2223 GCA_045121195.1 Eubacteriales bacterium | reverse complement strand
GCGCCCCGCGACGAACGGATTTGCAATTATAAAATTGGTGAAAGCCTTTTGTGATAAGGGTTTGAACGTAGCCATGAACAAAATCAAATTTCGTTGTTTTCGGGTCGCCGGGGACGTCGCCCCCTACGGTGTTAGATATTTTCGTTCGTTTTGTACGTAGCCGTGACACACCGATAAACATCAATTTCTCATTCCCCTCCATATAGATCAAACCCTGCCCGGTGTCAAGGGAGGGGACGAAAAAACCGCCGCGGACGCGGCGGTTTTTATCATTCGATGGGGAATCACTTATTGTTGAGGGACTCCTTGATATCGCGAAGAAGCTGGGACTGCTCGCGGATGTTGGCGTAGAACTCGTCGAGAATCGCCTTCTCCTCGGCTGCCTTGGCATCAGCGGCTGCCTTTGCGGCGGCTGCCTTGGCATCCTCCTCTGCCTTCTTCTTGGCGGCCTCTGCCTCTTGTCTTGCGATTTCCTTGGCATTCATCATACGCTCAGCCTTCTTAATGATGCGAACCACAACGAAAATGCAGAACGCGATGATAAAGAAGTTGATGATGGTCTGAAGCCACTCGCCCCAGAGGATCGCGACCTCGGCGGTACCTGCCGCCTCGTCTGCCGCCTGGAGCACGTACTTCCACTCGTCCATGCTTCCCGCGCCGGGGATCAGGGCGATGCAGGGGTTGATGATCATCTTGACAAGACCGTTGACGATGGCGCTGAACGCGGAACCGACAACAACACCGACTGCCATATCAAGGACGTTGCCCTTGGTAATGAACTTCTTAAAATCGGTGAAGAAGCTGGTCTTTTCCTTCTTCATTTTTTCCTTGAGCTTCTTGCGCTCTTCCTTCTTTGCCGCCTTTTCAGCGTCCTTGATCTTTTGTTCCATAGCTTTCTTATCTGCTTCTCCCATGGTGAAGCCTCCTTGTTCTTGATAATTCGATTATAACAAACATTTTTCCTCTTGTCAATGTCAAATTTTGATTTGTCGGTGGGTTTGATGTGACGAAATGGCAACGAACAAACACCGTAGGGGCGATCATTGATCGCCCGTTCGTTGGGGAATTGTCGTTCATGGCGGGCGACCAATGGTCGCCCCTACAAACCATCAATTTCGTTTTACAAACTCCCCGACAAACATTAATTTATCACCCTCTGTTCTCAAAATCGGGGGTGAAATCGGCGGTGGCGGAGGCGCGGCTCTGAAAATAGCCGTCAAAGCCCAGCGCCACGGCGCGGTCGAGAACCGAGCCGTATTCAAAGGACGTCACGCGCCGCGAGAGAGCGGGGAAGCGCTCACCGTCCACAAAATCGGGGGTGTACTGGCTCATGAGGGACAAGCGGACGTCCTTCGGCGGAATGGCGGCGGCAAGGCGCTCCAAGGCGGCGATGGACTCCTTGCGATGAGAGGGAAGCACCAGGTGGCGCACGATCACGCCGCTTTTTATCATGCCGTCCTCTCCAAACCGAACGGTGCCGCGCTGACGGAGCATCTCGCAGATCGCCGCCGTGGCGACCTCGGGATAATCGGGCGCGCTTGAGTAACGGGCGGCAAGTTCTGCCGAGGCGTATTTGAAATCGGGCAGATAGACGTCCACAAGCCCGTCAAGAAGGCGGAGCATCTCCACCGACTCGTAGGCACTGCTGTTCCACACGACGGGAACGGTCAGCCTGTGGCGGACGCGCTCCAGCACGGGGACGAGGGCGCGGACGTAATGGGAGGGCGTGACGAGGTTGACGTTGTGCGCCCCCTGCTCGACGAGGGAGAGCATAGCGCGCTCCAGCGCCTCGGGGGCGAGAAGCTCGCCTAATTCGCCGTCGCGGATAGCGCGGTTCTGGCAGTAGACGCAACCCAGATTACATCCCCCGAAAAAGACGGTACCCGAGCCGCGGGTGCCGCTGACGGGCGGCTCCTCCCACAGATGGAGGGACGCACGGGCGACGAGAAAGCCCTCGGGCGCCTTACAGCGACCACGAGCCGCACTTCTGTCAATGCCGCATCTGCGAGGACAGTCGGTACAGATCCTCATATCTACCTCCATATTGGTTCAAATTTTGATTTATAGGTGGGTTTGATGTGACGGAATGGCGACATACAAACCTTGTAGGGGGCGACGTCCTCGGCGCCCCGAAACGAAAGGATTTGCGATTATAAAGATTATAAAATTGGTGAAAGCCTTTTGTGATAAGGGTTTGAACGTAGCCATGAACAAAATCAAATT
>JBGVFO010000074.1:0-2185 GCA_045121195.1 Eubacteriales bacterium | reverse complement strand
TGTCGTTATTTTGCAAAACGATTGCAGAATACAAAGCGCCAAAGAAAGGTCAAGCGGTCTTTGCGGTATAGTTTTTCGCGAGGCGGATTCTATATGCGGAATTTCCGCAGATCACGGATTGATCGCCATGTTGAGACAAAGCTGCGAAGGGGAAATACTATCCCTGACGGTTTGCGATCCAACACAAAAAAGATCCCGAATTTCTCTTTCCGTAAACGCTCAAGCATTTGAGATCGATACCGACAGCGCGCGCGGAAGAGCTTACAATATTCTGCCTTGATGACAAAAAACACCAAGCACGCAAGGGGTGCGGTTCTTAGCGGAGATTTTTTAAAACCTCTTGCCTTATTTGTTCCGCAGTAGACAAATAATTAACGCCGACAGATTTTTTAGATCTGTCGGCGTTTTCTGTTCAATGAATTGGAATTTGTCTAACTGATAGACTTTACCATAATAGGCAGCCCATTGCTTGCCACTTTTCCACTTTCAACATATCCACAATAAGACCAAAATTTCTGTGCAGGCCCGTAAGCGGACACATAACAGTTATTTACATTCTTTTTACAAAAGTAATTTTCTATATACAATACCAACTCTTTGCCATTGCCTTTGGAACGGTATGAAGGTATAAATCCAATCTCCAAAATTGTTCCAAAACCTGGAATTTCACTGAATTCAAAACCTTCAGTATCAACGCCCCAGAGTGCAAAGCCAACATAGGCATTTTTATCTTTTGCAATGAATCCGTTTATTTCGTGGTTAATCACTTTTTCAAACAGAAAGCGGATGAATATGTCTATCTCCTCCTGCGGTGTATCTGCATCTTCACCTTCTCTATAATAAGCATTTGCCAATTCGTGAAATGCGCTGTAGTCATTCTCACAAATTTCAATATAGTCCATATTACATTTTCCTCCGTCAAATTCTTATTTATCGTTCTGTTTATCGCCAGTTTCGCCTTTGTTTAATAAAGGCTTCGGGCTATGCCCATACCCCTATTCATTATATCACAAATCAGCAGAGAAAGCAAGAGTGATATTCCGACTTCGTCGGAGTGATATGATCGCGTGCGCGATCGTGATATTGAAGCCTTACGGCTTCAGTGATATTTTATTCGTCACAAAACTCGCGTAGCGAATATCACTCGGCGCAAGCCGAATAGCTCGCCTTTGGCGAGAGAAACACTGCGTAGCAACAGCTCGCCTATGGCGAGGTGAGCACTCGCTGTAGGCGAATAAAACTGGCGTGATACTCCGTTAAGAGTATCACGCCAAAGTGTATTATCTTTTTAAAAAGAAATCCGTCGATTTTTCGACGGATTTCTTCATTATATGTGATATGCGGCTCCCCTTTTCAAGAATTTTCGAAAAAGGGGTTGCCTGATTGGGTTCGGTTCTTTCCGTTTTTGATCCAAGAGAATCGAATCATCAGAACAAACGACGCAATATATTCGGGAATCGCAACCGTGCGTCTCCACTTACTCTGCGTTCTCGCCGTTTCCCTTCAACTGTGCGATCTTTTCCGAAAGAGCTTCGATTTCCGCTCTCATCTCCCTGTCCTGCGCCTCCAACTGTACGATCCGATCCGAAAGCGCCTTCGCATCGTTTTTCTGCTTCCGACGCAGCTCCCAAAGGGAGAACGTGAGAGCAGCCAGCACCAGCGTGCATCCAAGCATTGCCAACAGAGCCTCTCCCTCGGAGGGAAGATACGACCAAAGTCCGTAGCAAACGATCCACAGAAACAAAAAGGACACGGCAAAACACAACGAAAACTTCAATACCTTTCTCATAATAACCCTTTATACCTTTCTCATAATAACCCTTTATTCCGCAACGACTTCATAGTTGATTTTGGGAAGCGACAGGGCGGTATTGTTATTGCCCACCTGAATCGCCCGCCATTCCGCTTGCGTTCCGGGGAAATTGATGGTCTTCAGGCTCTTACAGCCCAAGAAGGCCTCGTAGCCGATGTTGGTGATCTTGCCCCGCAGAGTCACGGCCTCAAGAGCTTCACAGCCACGGAACAGATACCAGCCAATGCTTGTGATCTCCTTGGGCAGGGTGATCTCCTTGAGGCTGATACAATTCTCAAACGCCAAGCCATCCAGCGTCGTCACGCTATCGGGAATCAGAACGGATGTAAGATTCACGCAATCGGCAAAGGCGCCGCCTTGGATGGTCTTCAC
>JBGVFO010000073.1:0-9581 GCA_045121195.1 Eubacteriales bacterium | reverse complement strand
GAAAGGAAAAGGTGATTATATGACAAAACAAGCCGAGAATAAAATAACCGCCCTCTACTGCCGACTGTCACAAGACGACGGGAGAGATGGCGATAGTAATTCAATCGTGAATCAAAGGGAGATCTTATCTCAATACGCTCGTTCCAATGGTTTTCACAATACACAATTCTTTGTAGATGACGGAATTTCGGGTACGACCTTCGACCGCCCCGATTTTCAGCGTATGCAACGGATGATTGAGAACGGCGAGATTGGCACGGTCATCGTTAAAGACCTCAGCCGTTTCGGACGTAACTACCTTGACGTTGGCGAATACTTGGAAATCAAATACCCGACGCTTGGTGTTCGCTTCATAGCAATTCAAGAGAACGTTGACACCTTGAAGAACACGGGTACGGAAATGATGCCGTTCAACAACATCTTCAACGAATGGTATGCGGCAAAGACGAGCAAGAAGATACGCGCCGTTTGGAAAGCAAAAGCCGATAAAGGCGAGAGAGTTTCCTCTGCCGTGCCATACGGATACAAGAAGTCCGAGGATGATCCAAAGCAATGGATTGTGGACGAGCCTGCCGCGAGAGTGGTGCGCCGTATCTTCGCACTTTGTATTGAAGGACTTGGTCCTATGAATATAGCACGAAGATTAGAGGATGAGGAAATCCTAACACCAACCGCATATTTAATTGCAAACGGAAGAAAGACACGAAACAAAATCTCCGCACGCGGTGAGTATGCTTGGGAAACAAGCTCCATTGAGCATATTTTAGAAAACAGACAGTACACGGGTTGTACCGTAAATTTCAAGAGCAGCATCCTCAGCTACAAGGTACACAAGAAAGTTATCAATCCCGAGGACGAGTGGCAGATTATCCCCAACACCCAAGAAGCCATTATTGACGAGGATACTTTTAACCGTGTTCAAGAATTGCGCGAGAACCGCAGGCGCAACACCGCCACGGGCAGAGAAAGTTTGTTTTCGGGATTGCTTTACTGTGCCGATTGTAAATCCAAGCTCTACTTCTGTGCCGCAAAAAGCGTCAAGGAAAACCAAGAGTTTCACAGATGTTCCGCTTACAAGGAGAACCGTGGAACTTGCTCTATCCACTTTATTCGTGAAGTGGTGTTACGAGAAATGGTACGAGAGCTTGTCGGACGAGTTGCAATATTCATTCAGCAGTATGAGGCGGTGTTCCTTTATATGTACTCCAAAAAGCATAATCTAACGAAATCTGCAGATATGAAGAATATGAAAACTGAAATCGAACGGAACAAGCGCAGGATTGCAAAGATCGACACGATGATTGAAGGTCTTTACGAAGCTAACGTACTTGGCAAGATTACCGACGAGCGTTTTTCCAAGATGATGGGCAAATACGAAACGCAGCAAAAGACACTTGTTGAGGAAACCAAGAAATTGGAGCGTGCGTTGGAACAAGCGGAGCAGGACAAGGTAGATCTTCGCGTGTTTCTTGAAACAATCCGTAAGTGTACCGACATCAAGGAGCTTACTCCCGCGCTTGTCAACAGACTTATTCAGCGTATCGAGGTTCACAAGAGCGAGAAGGTCGATGGAAGAAAGCGAGTAAAGCTTGATATTTACTTTACCGCTGTCGGTCTGATCGACATTCCTGATGAAGAGGAACTCCTTGAAATGATGGAAGAAATCCGTAAATCTGCGTAAGACCTAAAAAACAAGAATACGGTATATCTCTTGCGAAATATACCGTATTCTTGCAAAACTGTCCTTTAGCACGTCTGGCTAATGCATAGCCTTTTTTGTTTTAGAGGGGCGGGCTGATGCCCGACCTTTTTATATCTGAATTTCCACGGTGCACTGCCCGCCAAGCTCTTTTTTGAGAGTGAAGGGAACGCTGGTGGATGTCCCGTCTCGTACGATTTCTGCCTCGTAGTCGCCGAAGAATCCACGGAATTCGTAGCTGCCGTCAAACGCGTGGGGCGCATCGCACGCGGTGTGCCATTCCTTCTCGAATAGATCCTTGATCCGGTAGTAGGAGGGCTTAGGTGTCATATCAAAGCGAACAAGTCCGCCGTGATAGTAGTTTTCACCCGCCGTCATATCACCTTGCGGTGCAAAGGCGGCATAGCCGTCCACCAGATTCCAGTATACGATTTGCTCCACGGCGGGATGGCTGAACCAAACGCGGTACAGATTTTCAATAAGCGCCGCCTGGATCTCCTCGTCCTCGCTGTTGTTGCTGTATGCGGGCACCGTGATCTCAGTGATCTGCAAGGGAAGACCGAGACGGGCGTAGGTGTCCATCGTATAATACAGCTCATAGGGGCAGTAACGGGTGTCCAACAGTGTACTCTCCCGCTCGGCTCGGTTGAAGTTGTGATACTGCATACCGATGGCATCGATGCGCGCGCCCCGAGCCAGGGCGTTCTCAATCTGCAAAAGATAGGGACGTTGGTTGGGCGATCGACCAAACCAGACCTCACTGTATTCATTGATGACCAGCTGATTGTGGGGGAAATACTTTTCAGCAAGCTTAAAGCAAAATTCCACGAAATCGGGCTCGTTGAAAAGAGCGGTGGTCTCTGTTCCGCGCCGCCAGAACATTTCGTTGGTCACCTCAATGGTGTTGATGCGACGGGCATAACGATCGGCAATCTCCGAGAAGCGACGTTCCAGTTCGAACTTGCATTCTCGTACGGAGGCACCCTTTAGCCATTCGGGGAAGAAATGATCGTACGCCAAGGCATGCTCGCGCGGCTCAATGCCGTTTTTTTCACAGAAATCAAGGCAAAGATCGGGAGCGGGTCGGCGGTAGATCCTCGGGCTGTCAGCGGCGTATCGTGGTTTTCCGCGTTCCGGCTCAAGATCGCTCCAATAAAAAGGAAGCGTAGCCATATTGAAGGCATCCTTGAAAAGGTGCTTGTATGCTTCGTTCTTTTCCTCGGATTCCACCTCGTCCAGCATAAAAATATTGGCACCGTAACGAAAGGCGTGATTCTTTTGCACCACCTTTACCGTGGCATCGGTGATAGGGTTCTTCTCGGCGTCTACAATGCGGATGGCACAGAAGCCTTTTCGGTTGGCCTCAATGGTGGCGCCCAGTCTGCTGTCGATGAGATTTTTCTGCTTTTCGAAATTTTCAAGTATTTTTCTTCTTTCGTATTCCATAGCAAGCCCTCCTATTCTATTCTCATTGTAGCGGCTCGGGGTGCGTAAATCAACTCGTTTTTCCAAAGAAACGGTTTGACTTTCGAAACAAAATATGATAAAATAGGAAGAAAGAGGGGGGAGATATATGTTTTTCAAAACCAAATCCTTTGCGGTGAAGTTTATGGAGGCCTTTGGCTATTCCGAGGGCGCAGGCGTGAACCGCGCGGGGCGGAGAAGCTATCACGCTCTTTCCTTGCGCTTGGCTGCCGATGATACCGTTTTTTACTGGCGCGATTCTTCTGCGAAAATCGAAAGAGGAGATATTTGCTTCGTCCCTGCAGGGCTTCCTTTTTCTCGTTCAACAAAGCGCGACGAGGTTATGGTGGTTCATTTTGAACTGTTTGGCGCGGATTTTTCGGACGTGGAAATTTTCTCTCCCGAGGATCCCGAGGTGTATCGGTCACTTTTTGAGGAGCTTCTTGCCGTTTACGAGTCCAACCGTCCCGATCGTGATTGTATCTGCACCTCCATCTTGTATCGTATTCTCGGCGCGATCTGCTGCGAAAAAGCCACGGATGCGGAGGGGCAAAACGCAAGCTTGATCTGTAATGCGGTAAAATATATGGAAGAGCATTATTGCGACGAGGCGCTTACCGTGCCGTACCTGGCCTCTCTTTGCCATATGAGCGAGGTTTATTTCCGAAAGCTGTTCCAAAGGGAATACGGAATCTCGCCCAAGAAATATATAACCGCGCTTCGCATCAAAAAAGCCGTTTCTATGCTGGAATCGCACTATTTCTCCTTGGAGGAGATTGCCGAACGGACGGGCTTTTGCGATGTCAAATATTTTGGCACGGTCTTCCGCCGCGTGACGGGGCAGACCCCTGCCGCCTACGTATCCGATTCGTGTCCAATGCCCAGCCGGTGGGATGCGAAAATAAAATAAAAGGACTGCCGAAGCAGTCCTTTCTCTTTACTTTATCAATCCCTCATCGCGGAGGATGCGGTAGGTCAGGTCACGAACCTGAGGATGTACCTTCTCGTAAGCGTAGGTGCAGCCGAGGACGTGAGCGCCGAGGAAGATAGACAGGTGATTCTTGCGGTCGATAAGAACGTAGGGCGCCGCCGCGCCGTCCCAGCCAAACTCGCCTGCGGGGCTCTCCGCAAGGGAGATGGTGGGGGACATATGTACTCTGCCGCAGAAGCCGAAGCCGTAGCCGAACAGATGGGAAACGGTGCGGAAATCGTCAAGGCAGACCTCGGAAAGCTGATTTTCTTCCATCATCTTGACGCCTTCCTCCGAGATAATACGCGCGCCGTTCATACCTACGCCGCCGCACGCCATAGCGTCGGCAAAGCGGATATAACCGTCTACGTTTCCGAAAAGACCCGCGCCGCCGCTCTCATAGCACTCGGACAGGCGGTAGGGAATTGCCGTTTCGCGAACCGCATACTGGTTGACACGGGAACGGGCGGTGAACTGCGGGCAGATGCGCGCCTCCTGCTCGGGGGTGGGAGCAAAGCCGAAATCGGTCATGCCGAGAGGATCAAAAATATTTTTCTTCAGGTATTCGCCGTAGCTCATACCCGTAACCACCTCTACAACGGCGGCAAGCACGTCGTGGCAGAGGCTGTAGCGATAGCGGAAGCCGGGCTCGGAGTAGAGCGGCACGCTTGCCATAGCGCGAACCAGCTCTCTTGTGGACGCCTTGGGGTTGGAAATGCGCGCCTTCAGAAGGGCAGGAGCGCGGAGATCGTAGCCAAAGCCCGCCGTCATGGTAAACAGATGGCGAATCAGAATGGGGGACTTTGCCTCCACCAGCTCGCCGGGGCGTTGGATCATCATGTGGGCGAACTCGGGCAGATAGTCGGAAAGCTTGTCGTCAAGTCCCAGCTTGCCCTCGGTCACAAGCTTCATTGCCGCGGTACAGGTGATGGGCTTGGTGCAGGAGAACAGCCAATACAGCTCGTCGCCTCGCACGGGTTGTGTGCGCTCGGCATCGGTGAAGCCCGCGCCGTAGCGGAAGACCGTCTTGTGGTCGATGGTCACAGCGCAGTCCACCGAGGGAACGCCCGCCTCGTTTGTAGTATCTAAAAATTGCTTCAGCTTATCAAAATTCATGATGTTACCTTCTTTCATCCCAACCGGATGTGATTGAATGCGCCGATGGAGGACATCAGCTGACCCTCCCGCTTGTGGCAGGTGAAGAGCAGACACTGTCCGCCGCCGCTGGTGTAATCGTGAAGCATGGAAAGCACGTTGGTCGCGCGCTTTTCATCCAGCAACGAAAGGCTTTCGTCAAGCGTCAGGGGCGGCAGATTTTCGCCGCAAACGAGATCGGCAAGTGCCATACGAAGGGACAGGTACGCCGCGTCGCGGGTTCCCTTGCTGAGTACGTCGATGCTTCTTGTGGAGTTGCCTGCAAAGACGTTGACCGACATATCCTGCGCCACGCCGAGCTCGTTGTATTTTCCGTCGGTGATCTTGCCCATAAGGGCGCCCGCCTTTTCGCGGATTCGGGGGGTGACGCTCTTGCGAAGGCTATCCGATGCGGAATCAATGGCTTCGATCGCCATCACGACAGACTCATATTGGAAGCGCTTTTCGGCAAGCTCCGCGTTGGTTTCGTCAAGCTTTGCCCAGAGCTTCGCGGGATTTTCCGAAGCGGCGGTGAGGGCGATCAGCTCCTTCTCAAGGGCGATCCGCTTGGCGGTGGCGGCGGCAAGCTGCTCCTTACAGTAGCGGCGCGCCATTTCCATCTTTTCTACGTCGGCTGCGGCAATGATCTCGGCGGGATCGTGATCGCCCACTGCCGAGCGGAGGTTTCTTTCGTTGTAGCCGCCGAGGCTCTCACTCATTGTGGCAACAAGGGCCTTAGCGTTTTGAATATCACCCTCAAGGCGCTCTCGCTCCGCGCAGATGGCGGAAAGAATATCCGCGGTCTGATTAAGCGCCTGGGATACGGATTGAACGGTGGGATTCTCGAGAATAACGTCGTAGGAGGCAAGCTTGGCAAGGCACTCGGTAAGTCTTGTGTTGAGTGCCAGCTCGCGTTGCTCACAAAGGGCTACCGCTTGCTTGACGGCGTCATCGTACGACTCGCAGGCTTCGCGTCCCTCAAGACACGCAAGAATATATGCGGAAAAGCCTTCACGGGATAAGCTTCCGTCAGCGATACCGATGCTTTGCACCAAAGCGGTGCGGCGCTTCTTCGCATCCGCCGTGGAAACCGATTGCAGGACTCCGAGGACGATCAAAAGAATGCCGATGCCAAGGACAGAGAAATCGATGATCTTGAACAAAACCGCATTGCCTCCCAGAAGAGGAAGCAGGTTGACGGCTACAAGATCGACAAGGCTTGTGAACAGGGGGAAGGTAAATAAAGGGGTCTCCAAGGAGAGGGCGATCAGGAGACCGATCACGCCTACAAGAAGAAGGATGCCGCCAAAGGCGTAGGCAAGAGCCGATAGAGGCTTCGCCGTCTTGGTTTTGGAGGAAAGACGGGAGAATTCCTTGACCAGCGGTTCCTCTCCGCCCATTTCTTCGATCGTTTCCGCGTACGCGGCAAGGGTGCGATCTCCGTCGGGGGCGTTTTTCGCCTTGGAAAGATCTGTTTGCGCGGCAGTAACGGCAGTGGCGTCCTCGGAAAGCCGTCTTTCTAATTGCTGGGTCTCCAGTACGGTTTCCCGTGTCGGCAGAGGACCCTCGTAGCCCTTGCCGTCACGAAGGGCTGTAAGAGTCGCTTCAAGCCCCGTTACCGCGTCCTCACGAGTGTGAAGCTCGTCGAAGCGGCGCAGAACGGTGCAGTTTTCGTAAAGGCTGATGGCGTCCTCGCATTCGCGAAGCTTTGCCCCAAGCTCGGTTTCAAGAGCACCCGTTGCGGCAACGGTAGTTTCCTTGGCGACGATCTCCTCGGCGGCTGCCTTGGCGCGTGCCAGCTTTTCTTCAAGGATCAGCTTTTTGGCTTCCAGATCGAAGAGCAAGCCGCCCTTTCCGCTCTTGTGCAGAAGGGTCTTGCGGATCTCGTCAAGCTTGCCCGTGGCCTTTTCCGTATTGATACCCTCGTTGGCGGCAAACAGAAGATTTTCGATGGAGGCGTTGACCCCCGTCCCGTCAACAGCGGTACATTCTAACTGTCGGATACAGGCGGTGCTGACGAAGGTCTCCTGGGAAATACCGAGGAGCGCGCGTCCGGGCTCCTGCCCCTCAAACACCTCGGTGCCGGTGGCAAGATCAATGATCTTACAGGTCTCGGCGTAGTTTTCGTGTCCCGTAGCGCCGCGAAGCTGTCCGTGGCGCTCAATGCGGTAGCCGTGAGGCTCGCCGTTACGGTCGGGAACGGTCAGCTCCATAGAGCCGCCTGCTACACCGCCGCTCCAGCTGATGCCGCGGTCGCGCTCGGTGACGGTATTCGCCGATTTTCGGGGCATTCCGTACAGCATAAAGCGGATAAAGGAGAGCACCGTGCTCTTGCCCGATTCGTTGTCGCCCTCAATTACGTTCATTCCGCCGTCAAGCGTAAATTCCCGATTCTTGAACGCGCCGTATTCATTGATGATCAGCTTTTGAATTTGCATAGGTGCCTCCTTTCTTAAAACAGTATGGGCTTGCCTTCCAGGGCGCAGAGTCCGATGCGGAGCGCCTGAACGGCAATCTTGCGTTCCTCGGCGGTGCCTTCCTTCATCTTGCGAACGAGGGTGCGGAAATATTCGCCGCGAACACTCATGTCCTCCATCAGCGCGTCGGCGTCGTAGAGGGGAACGGTATCGTCTATCACTTCAATTTTGTAAAGTCCCGTGATCTTCTCGCAGATGTTGGCGGGGGAGGGGGTATACGAGGGGGGAACGCTTCCCGTGAGAACGACCCGCAGAGCCGTATCGTCCTTGTAGCTGCACACGGCGGCGCGGCGCAGGATCTTGTCGGCAACCTCGCCGTCGTTATCCGTGCCGGTAACGTCGATCTGCTCGATCATATAGCGGTGGCGGGCTACGCGAACCTTCTCGTAGCGGAGCTTTCCGTCGGTCACGTCAAGCATGATAACGCCGCCGAAATCGGTTTCGTCAAAGCTGCGACCCTCAAGACAGCCGCTGTACGCCACCACGGTTCCGCCAAGCTCCTCCACGTCGGGCGCGTTGTGAATGTGACCGAGGGCCGCATAGGAAAAGGGCGAGTCGGTGAAATCACGGGGCGTAATGGGGGCGTAGCGGGAAATGGCAGAGGCGGTATCCGCGTGAGCGCAGAGAATGTTGAAGCGCTCGGGATCTGCTTTTACGGGCGTTTCAAGGGGATCCTTCTCGTAGCGCGGTGAGGTAAAGGCGTAGCCCCATACCGTCACGCCGAGATCGGGGAAGTCGAAGGAGGACATTTCCTCACTGTCGAAAATATGAACGTTCTCGGGAAATTCGCAGGAGTACAGACCACCCTTGATGTAGGGGTCGTGATTGCCGGGGCTGATGACCACGGGACAGCCCGTTTTCCCAAGCATATCCGCCACGAATTTCACGGTTTTTACGTTAGTGTATCCGCTATCGAACAGATCTCCCGCAATGAGGAGAAGATCCACGCGAGAGTTGCGGACAAGGCACATAAGACTCTTGAAAAGCTCTCTCTGCTCCTCGCGGCGTTGCTCGCTGGTAATGGGGTCAAGACCCGAAAAGGAACCGTCCAGGTGCAGGTCGGCGCAATGTAAAATCTTCATAAGGATACCTCCAAGGATATTCTACGGAAATTATACCATAAAACGGCTTTTCCTGCAAGGGAATTTTGAAAAAACAAACAAAATATAAACCTTGACACAAAGAGGAATTTGTATTATAATAAATCTATTATAACTTTACCATAATGAAGCATCCGAAGGGAGAGCAACATGTACAAGATTCTGAAAAAGAGAGAGCTGAATCCCACGGTCACCTTGATGGATATCGAGGCACCTCTCGTGGCGCGCGCCGCCGAGCCGGGGCAGTTTATTATCCTCCGCGTGGATGAGGAGGGCGAGCGAATTCCTCTTACCATCGCTGATTTTGACCGCGAAAAGGGAAGCGTTACGATCATTTTCCAGATCGTAGGGGCAACTACGGAGAAGCTGAACCATAAAAACGAGGGCGATTTCATTCAGGATTTTGCCGGTCCTTTGGGACGCGCCACCGAGACCGAGGGCTTGAAAAAGGTTGCCGTGGTTGGCGGCGGCGTCGGATGCGCCATTGCCTATCCCGTGGCAAAAAAGCTGTTTGAAAACGGATGCGAGGTGCATTCCATCGTTGGCTTCCGCAGCAAGGACCTTGTGATCCTCGAGGATGAATTCCGTGCCAAAAGCTCCAGGCTTGTGCTGATGTCGGACGACGGAAGCTGTGGCGAAAAGGGTCTTGTCACCGATGCCCTTCGCAAGCTGATCGAGAGTGGTGAGAAATACGATCGCGTGATTACCATCGGTCCCCTTATTATGATGAAATTCGT
>JBGVFO010000072.1:0-13616 GCA_045121195.1 Eubacteriales bacterium | reverse complement strand
ACTCATCCAACAGCCCTCTGCGCCGATTCCGTTTTCGGGGGGCATTAATACGCCTTTTTCAACAAGGTGTTCAACGACGGCATCCAAAACAGGAAGGTTGGCGAGAATATTCGCAAATTTCCATTCCCCATAGAGATACTCGGGAATGGATTTTTTAATAATATCTGCCATTTTTTCTGCAACGATTTCAGCGCATGCATCAAAATGTCCGTTTTCCAATGCTTTGCTGATGCCAAAAAGATCATTTCCGTCAAACAGAGTATTAACAAGAATTTGGGTATAAAGCATATCTCCGTCGCGATACAAATAGCCACACTCAATCGCTTTGGCAGCGTGTTCCTTTTCGTGCTCGGGCAAAGAGGAAATGTCTATTCCTTCAATTGCGCGGAGCGCGAGCTGGAGCATTGGATCCAGCGAAATATTATGCCCACACCGGAAATGCGCCTTAATACGAGAAATATAGATATTACTCATATGTACGTTGGAAAAACCGCAAATATTTTCTCCGCCGATTCCATCCCAGCCACAACCATAAAGCTTCCCATTATCGACATATCCAAATGTACTATAGGGACGCTCGACTGCTACCACATCGCAAAAATACTTTTTTTGCAATATATCTCTGACATTACGATAGAACGAATCGGCGATAGTAGTTATTTGTTGCCATAGAATAAGATTCAAATCTATCTTCTTGTTAAGATATGGGAAGGCAAGATATTCCGCCTTATGCGACTCAATATAGTTTGATATCACGTCACATATCTTTGGCAACTGCTCCATATAAATTGCAGTTGCTTCTTCGAACACATCCTTGTCAAAGAGAACAATGTTGATTGCATACTTGCCATTATCCAATCGGCGAAGCAAACCATACTTTCCATTTTCTCCCTTGCGAAGGATCTCAAGCTCTTCTTCGATATAAAGTGTGGGGACGTTAAGCTCTTTGGCAATTTCGGATGCATTCATGGGCTTTTTGTGGCAAAGCCATACAATGTGACGGGAAAGCGTTCTGTCACATACAGTGCTGGGATCGCCCCACGCGGGATTACCTGTCCCAAAAGCGCAAAATCAATCTTATCAAGTGTTACGGGCTTATTATAGGTTTCTGTCATTTTTTCCACCTCACTCTTGATTTTTTGCCTTGCTGAAAAAAGTCTTTGACGAACCGCACTTTCGCTTACGCCTTGCATTTTAGCTATTTGAGCAGTAGAAATACCGTCTATATAGAATAAAATCATCACTTCGCGGTACGCCTTTGTTAAAAAAGCAATTCTGCGATATACGGAAGTTAGCAAATCTGAGGTGTTATCGGAAGTATCCTCCTCTGTCACATTCAGCAGAATATCTTCCGAATCTCCCTCATAGAACGTATCCGCTTGCTTTCTTCTGTTTTTTGAAAAATCGGCGTATACGTTGCGCGCCACTCTCCAAACAAACGGATACACACTTTCAATCTCTCCGTCGCAATGAGCGGCGTTTACAAGAGCGTACACGATATTGGAGCACAGTTCCTCAGCCTCGTAGCTATCGTTGGTTCTTGCATAACAAAAGCCAAATAGCTTATCAAGCAAGTCGTCGTCAAAATATTTTAGCAAGTCTTGTTTTTTCATCTGTTTCTCCAAGCGATTGATCAATGCTTTCACCCATATAGTCCGCGAAAGATGCAAAATGTTAGGTGGATTTGAATGTTTTATAAATTAAATTTTTACAAAAAGACGGAGAATCTAAAACTCTCCGTCTTTTTGATTAGTTTTTATTCCGCAGAAAACGCGTAAATTGTCGTATAGTCGTAGGTTTCGCCAACGTCAAGCACCACGTTCGTAAAGTTGTCGTGGTGAATGCTATCGGGCATATGCTGGGTCTCAAGGCACAACGCCATCTGCTTGGACTTGACAAGACCGCCCTTAAAGGGATAGCCGTCATCCGTAAGGAAGTTGCCCGTGTAAAGCTGAACACAGGGCTGATTGGTATACATCTTCATCACGCGTCCCGACGCGGGATCCTTTAAGGTGGCGCGAAGGACCGGCTCTTTGGTTTCACCACCGACAAAATTGAAGCAGTGATCGTAGCCGCCCGCATTCTTAAGATCTGCGTTGTCGGCGTCGATATCGCGACCGACCGGCTTTTCCACGCGGAAATCGAAGGGGGTGCCCTCAACGCTGACAAGCTCACCCGTGGGAATCAGCTTCTCGTTGGTTCTCACGTAGCTGTCGGCGTCCATCTGCAGCAAATGGTTGCGGACGGTGCCCGAAGCATAACCGCCCAGATTGAAATAGGCGTGATTGGTCAGGTTGAGGATAGTCTTTTTGTCGGTAGTCGCCACGTAACGGATCAAGAGGGCGTTGTCCGCCGTCAATCGGTAGGTTACGCGAACGGTGAGAGTACCGGGATAGCCCTCCTCGCCGTCAGGCGAAACGTACGTCAATTCCAGCGCAGGCTCGTCGCCGTCCTTCCCGGTCACGTTCCAGATCTTGCTGTTAAAGCCGTTTTTGCCGCCGTGAAGATGGTTGCCGTTATTGTTGACGTAAAGCGGATAGTCCTTGCCGTCAAGGGTAAAGGTAGCGTTCGCGATGCGGTTGCCAAAGCGTCCGATGAGGGCGCCCTGATAGCCGGAGGCATTCACGTAATAATCCAGATTATCGTAGCCGCCCACAACATCAACGAATCTTCCCTCCTTATCGGGGGCATAGAGCTGACAGATCACACCGCCGCGATCTAAGATCACGGCGCGCATTCCGTTCGCGTTCGTAAGGGTATAGGCGTGGACCGCTCTGCCGTCGGCGAGGGTTCCAAACAGGGTCTTCGCAATGCTCATGCTCAATCTCCGTAGCCGTTGGGGTTCTTCATCTGCCAGTTGTTGGCATCGCGGCACATATCCTCGATGTTGTACTCTGCCTTCCAGCCGAGAAACTCGTAAGCCTTTGCGGGATCGGCATAGCACTCGTCAATATCACCGGGTCTGCGGGGGGCGATCTCATACTTGATGGTAATGCCCGTTGCCTTCTCGTATGCCTTGACGATGTCAAGAACCGAATAACCGACACCGGTGCCTACGTTATAATGCTCAACGCCCGTCACCTTTGCGGCGCGGTCAAGAGCCTTTAGATGCGCCTTGGCAAGGTCAACTACGTGAATGTAGTCGCGCACGCCAGTGCCGTCGTGGGTATTGTAATCGTTACCGAACACCGAGAGATGGTCTCTCTTACCAGACGCCACCTGGGTCACGTAAGGAAGCAGATTGTTGGGAATACCCTTGGGGTCCTCACCGATCTTACCGCTCTTGTGAGCACCGATGGGATTAAAGTAACGAAGAATGATAATACTGAACTCGGGATCGGAAACGTAGAGATCCTTCAGAATGCGCTCGATCATCAGCTTGGTCTCGCCGTAAGGATTGGTGGTAGAAAGCGGAAAATCCTCGCGGATCGGAACACTTTCGGGCTTGCCGTACACCGTTGCGGACGAGCTGAACACGATACGCTTCGCACCGTATTTCTGCATAAGCGAGCAGAGATTGAAGGTGCCCGTCAGATTGTTGTGGTAGTAGCGAAGAGGGATAGAAACCGACTCGCCAACCGCCTTAAGACCTGCGAAATGGATCACGCTGTCGATCTTGTTTTCTTGGAAAATCTTCTCCACAGCATCGTAGTCAAGAAGATCTGCCTCGTAGAATTTGAAATCCTTGCCCGTGATCTCGCGAATACGGTCAAGCACTACGGGCTTGCTATTGCAGAAATTATCGAGAACAACGACCTCACGGTTATCGTTCAAAAGCTCAACGATGGTATGGGAGCCGATAAAGCCGGCGCCACCGGTTACAAGAATTGCCATTTCGGTTACCTCTCTTTTATTTCCAAAGTCCGTCGGGATATACGCCCGCGTCGATCAGCTCGCGAATGCCCTTTACAACGTCGGGCTTATCGTCGCCGTAAGTAACACCAAACCACTTGGAATTGGTAATATAGGTCTTTACCTTACACTTATCCGCCTTCATAGCAACGTCAACCGAGAGAGGAAGGTAGCACTCCTTCTTCAAGGGATTCTCGGAAATCGTGCCGAGGAAGCGCTCAAAATCCTCCGCCAAAAGGTCGAGAATGGAGGGAGTAAAGCCCCAGAAATTCATAGAAACCATAGTGCTGTAAGGAAGCGGATACTTCTTATCGTCAATGATGTATGCCGCCGTTTCGCCGTCGGGAATGATCTGCGTGGTCTCAACGATGTCCTGCAGCATTCCGTCCTCTCCTACCGTGCAAACACCGCGAGAAACGCTTCCGTTCTCGGTAAGAGTATTTCCAAGCACGTAGCCAACCATGGCAGCGTTGGTAACGCCGCCCTCGTCGGTTGCACTCTTCAGATGCGCGGCGATCGTTTCAAAGGCTTCCTTGCCGTAGAAATCGTCGGCGTTGATAACGGCGAAATTCTCGGTCAGATAATCCTTTGCGCACAAAAGTGCGTGGGTGGTGCCCCAAGGCTTTACGCGGCCCTCGGGAATGCGATCCGCGCCAACGAAGCGCTCCGCCTTCTGGAAAGCATACTCCACCTTGATCTTACCCTCGATCCGCTTTCCGACCGTGTCCTTGAAATCGTCGAGCATTTCTTCCTTAATTACAAAAACGACCTTCTCAAAGCCTGCTCGAATCGCATCATAAACCGAAAAGTCAAGAATAAATTCTCCATCTGCGGTGATGGGATCGATCTGCTTCATTCCGCCGTATCGCGAGCCCATTCCTGCCGCCAAAACAACAAGTGTCATAGCACCCTCCATAAGTTTTTTGTTGTTATCATTATACCGCATTTCAGAAGAGAAATCAATAGATTTGCAAATTTTGAAGATATTTTACGCGGAATAAAAGATTCCTTATCATAACCGTTATATTTTTTGCATAAGGTATTGACATTTGTTCCCAGACAAGGTATAATAGTGTATCATATGGGACACTTTTGGAGGCGCTTGTGAAAAAAGAAGAACTTATATCTCAACTCAACGAGCACCCGCTTTTTGCGGGGATATGCCAAAAAACACTTTCCTCCGCGCTTGACGTTGACGCTATTTCGGAATTTTCCGTCGGTCAGGAGATCTATTCTCCCAAAAGCTCGGAGAAGAAGCTTGGCATCGTTCTTTCGGGAACGGCTTCGGTCTTTTCCGCTGATGAAAATAACGGCGTTCTTTTACGCATACTGGAAAAGGGAGATACCTTTGGTGTAGCCAATCTTTTCAGCAAAAGGGAGCGCTTTATTTCTATTATCGTAGCCAAGAAAGGCTGTCGCGTTCTGTTCTTCAGCGAAGCCGCCACAGAAAGGCTGCTCCGCGAGGACCCCGTCTTTTGTATGAATTATATTCGGTTTCTATCCGACCGCATATGCTTCCTGAACACCAAGATCTCTTGCTTTACGGCGGGAAGCCCCGAGCGTCGCCTTGCCTTCTTCCTGTTAGCCCTCGGCGAGGGAGAAGAGGGACGGTACACCGTTTCCCTCAACGCCAATTCCCTTTCCGATATGCTGAACGTAGGACGCGCATCGCTGTACCGCGCCTTCGATAAGCTGGAAGCCGACCAACTCATTCAAAAGGACGGAAAGCAGATCACCATACTTGATAAAAACATCTTAAAGCAACACTTCTGTTAAGCTTTTTGTGTTCTTATATAACATTATCCAAGAGAGGAAACAACTATGAAAAAGATCATCACACTCACACTTACCCTTGCGCTGCTGCTCTCCTGCATTGCGCTTCTTCCCGCCTGTGGCGAAAAGGTAGACACCGACCTTGAAGTCCGCGTTACCGTTCTGAACGGTACCACGGGCTTTGGCGCGGCAAAGCTGATGGATGCTGATGCGAAAGGCGAAGCCGCTCTCAATTATACGTTTGCGGTTGAAACGGATGCCTCGAACATCAACGCCGCCCTCATCAAGGGTGAGATCGATATCGCCGCCCTTCCCACCAACGCGGCCTCGGTTCTCTATAACAAGACCGAAGGCGGCGTAAAGGTTATTGCCCTTAACACCCTTGGCGTCCTTTACGTTGTGGAAAACGGCACTTCTGTCAATTCGATTGAGGATCTCGCCGGAAAGACGGTATATTGCCCCGCGCAGAATCCCGAGTTTATCTTCCGTGCCGTTTGTGAAGCGAGCGGCGTTGAAAACGTAACCATTGACACAAGCTATGCACAGCCCGCTGCTCTTATGAACGCAGTTGCCGCGTCGGAGGAAGGTATGATCGCCGTTCTCCCCGAGCCCGTGCTTTCCGTAGCCATGAACAAGAACGCGAACCTGCGCGTAGCTCTCGATCTGACCAATGAGTGGACCGACGCCATGGGAAGCAATTCCTTGGTACAGGGCTGTATCGTTGTTCGCACCGCCTTCCTTGAGGAGCACCCCGCCGAGGTCAACAAATTCCTTGCGGAGTACAAGTCCTCCATCGAATTTTTGAACGAGAACGTGGCGGAAGCTGCCAAGCTGGTCGTTGACCTTGGCATTTACGCCGGAGCCGCGGCGATTGCGGAAAAGGCGATCCCCAAGTGTAACATCACCTATGTGGACGGCGATGCAATGGAGGACGCACTCTCCGAGTTCCTGTCTACCCTGTACGAGATCAATCCTACGGCAGTAGGCGGTAAGCTTCCCGCCGAGGATTTCTACTATAAGAAGTGAAGCGCGATACCTTGATAAAACGCGTTGCAAGAGGGCTTGCCGTGACCGCCTTCTGGCTGGCACTGTGGGCTCTGCTTGCTCGCGTGATCGACAAGGAGCTACTGCTCCCCTATCCCTGGACGGCTCTCGCAACGCTTGGAAGGCTCTGTGTCACGCTTTCCTTCTGGGAAAACGTGCTTTTGACCTTGCTTCGTATTCTTGCGGGAATTCTATCGGCTTTGATCTGCGGAACCCTTCTCGCCGTTCTGACCTGCCGCTCCCGACTTGCGTATCAGCTCCTTTATCCGCTTATTACCGTCATTCGCGCGACTCCCGTTGCCTCCTTTATTATCCTCGTTTGGATATGGCTTGGCTCGGGCAAGCTCCCCATCTTTATTTGCTTTCTGATGGTGCTTCCCATTGTGTGGGCGGCGGTGAGCGACGGAATTCGCGCGCTTGATCCCAAGCTTTCACAGGTCTGCGAGGTCTACCGCCTTTCCTTCGCCAAGCGACTGCGCTATTTCTACGTCCCGTCCGTGCTTCCCTATTTCCTTTCCGCCTGCAAGACCTCCATCGGTATGGGTTGGAAGGCGGGTGTCGCGGCAGAGGTGCTGGCGGTGACGCCCGTTTCTATTGGAAAGCAGCTCTACAATTCGAAGCTTTACTTAGAAACGCCTGAGCTTTTTACCTGGACCGCCGTAGTGATCCTGTTAAGCCTTTTGATCGAAACGCTTACAGGTCGTCTGATTGAGCGGTTGCAGAAAAGGAGGTCATATGCTGAAGATTGAATCGATTTCCAAAGCCTTTGGCGAAAAATCCGTTCTTCGCAACGTTTCCCTTTCCTGCGGAAACACCGGCATTACAGCCATTATGGGAAGCTCCGGCATCGGAAAGACCACGCTTCTTAACATCATAGCGGGACTCGAAACGGCGGACAGCGGCACGGTCACGCATAGCTATCAAAGGGTATCCTATAAGTTTCAGGAGCCGCGTCTGTTTGATTGGCTGACCGCCGTAGAAAACGTGCAAGCAGTCCTGGATAACGCCCCCGACGCAGGCGTTCGGGCACGTGAGCTTCTCATCTCCGTTGGGCTTTCCGATAGCCTTGGAAAGTATCCGAACGAGTTGTCGGGCGGCATGCAACAGCGAGTGGCGTTGGCAAGAGCCTTGGCATTTGAAGGTGATCTTCTGTTACTGGATGAGCCCTTCAGTGCCGTTGACGAGGAAACCAAGAAGCAACTGATCGCGCTTATCAAACGGTACGGTGAAACACACGCCGTAATTCTCGTGACCCACGACAAAGCCGAAGCCGAGGCGCTTGGCGCAACCGTTATCGAATTGAATTAACCAAATGGGATTCGATTGTACCAATCGGATCCCTTATATTTTTTTGCGAAATTTTGCAAATACCTCTTGCAATTATGGGAAAAGTATGATACAATACGTAGGTCGCCGAGCGACACAATATGGAGATATCGAAGGGGTCATACCGCGTTGCTTTGCAACGCTACTGACATCGAAATCAATCGGTTTCTTCGAAACCGATCTTTCGGACTCGATACATCAACACACACAACACGGAAGCGTATCGAAGTGGTCATAACGGGACTGACTCGAAATCAGTTGTACCTTACGGTACCGTGGGTTCGAATCCCACCGCTTCCGCCAAAATAGCTTTTACTGTTTCTGTTATCAAACAGTAGGAGCTATTTTTTTAATGAAAGGAGTTACTATGAAAAAACTCAAACACGCATCCGAGCTTTTATGGCTCCTCGGTATTATTTTCGTCGCTCTTGGCGTAGCCATCTGTAGCAAGGCGGATCTCGGCGTATCTATGATCGCCGCCCCCGCTTTCGTTGTCGCCGAAGCGCTCTCCCGCCTTTGGAGCGGCTTCAGCGTCGGCGTAACCGAATATCTCCTTCAGGGTGTGATCCTGATCGTTCTCTGTATCGCCGTCCGTCGCTTTAACTGGCGATACCTTCTGACCTTTGCCGTTGCGATTCTTTACGGATACGTACTGAATTTCTTTCTTTGGCTTCTTGGCGGCGTTTCCTTTGATGCGGTTTGGCTTCGTTGGGTCATGCTTCTCGTGGGAGACGTTATCGTCGGCTTCGGCGTTGCCTGCTTCTTCCGTACATATCTCCCGCTTCAGGTACACGAGCTGTTCGTAGCAGAGCTTGCCGACCGCTTTCATCTCAATCTCAACAAGACGAAATCCGTGTTCGACGTTTCCCTGCTCGTTATCTCGGTTACTCTTGCTCTCGTATTGTTTGGAGATGCCGCTACCTTTGACTGGAGCACCATTGGCTATACCTCCTTCCACAGTCTGGGCCTCGGCACCCTTGTCACGACCGCCATCAATTCTCCCATCATCGCGCTGATGGGAAAGCTTATAGACCGTATGTTTGAAGCAACCCCCAAGTTTCCCAAGCTTGAGGCTACGCTGAAGCGAGGTTAATATGAAGACTTCGATCATCCGTCTTTCTGACCGTCCCGAATGGAAAGAAAGAATGGCGAGTTGGTTCCACGAAAAATGGGGCATCCCCAAAGAGGCGTACCTGGAAAGCATGGAAGCCTGCCTCGCCGAAGGCACACCCGTACCGCAATGGTACGCTGTCCTTAACGGCACGCGCATCATCGGCGGCGCGGGCGTTATTGCAAACGATTTTCACAAAAGGACCGATCTTACACCAAACGTCTGCGCCGTCTTTGTCGAGGAGGACTGCCGCGGTCGCGGTATTGCCGGGCAACTGTTGAACTTTATATGTGACGATATGTGCAAAAAAGGAATTGATCCCCTTTACCTTGTCACCGATCACACCTCGTTCTACGAAAGATACGGCTGGGAGTTCCTGTGCGAGGTTATGAGTGACGGAGAATCCACTCCCAGTAGAATGTATATTCACAAAGCCAAATAAAAAGCCACCTGTCGGTGGCTTTTTTCTATTCTACGAACGGATCAAAAGCGGGCATCGGCTGGAGCTTGAAAAGGTTGTTTCGGTGGAGGCGATCGATCCTCTCCCTTTTTTCGTCATCCTCGAGCTCACCCGTTCGAATATACCGATCAAGCTCCGCATATGTGAAGCCGAGATTCTCCTCGTCGGTCTTTCCGCAAAGCCCGTCGATCGGCACCTTTTCGACCAATTCTGAAGGAAGCCCGAGAACGTGACCGATCTGCTTGACCTCGTCGACCGTAAGCTTTGCCAAGGGGCTGAAATCCCCTGCGGAATCCCCGTAACGGGTAGAATATCCTACGAAATCCTCCGACAGATTGCAGGTGTTGGCAACCCGTCCGTTACAGCTTTGCGAGATCGCGTACAGGGTCGTCATACGAACGCGTGGTGGCAGGTTGTTACGAGTCTGTGCCGTCAAGGCAAGCTCCCCCGGCAAATTTTGCAATACGCCCTCAACGGCATCCTTGACGTTGACTACATAATGCTTGATACCAAGATGCTGAACCACCGCATAGGCGCAGTCAATATCATGCTGTTCACCGCACGGCATAAGCACGCCGATCACGCGATCGCGACCAAGCGCTTCTACGCAAAGTGCGGCAACGACCGAGCTATCCTTTCCGCCCGATATTCCTATAACGGCATTGCAGCCCCGTCCGTTTTCCTCGAAGAATTCTCGGATCCACGCGACGCAAGCATCCTTTACTGTTTTCGCGTCAAACTTTGACATTTTCATTCCTTTCCCGGCTTCAGTGGCTATCAAACCACGTTTCAATTTCGCATTCTGTGGGTAAAATATCTTGATGACCCATTCCTTAAAAGAACAGCTTGCGTTCCATTATTTCGCGGGCGGAGCGGTTGATACCAAGATAGATCAATGCCCCACCAAGCAAAACGAAAACCACCAAGGGATAGATCGCCCAGCCGATAAACGCCACGTCGAAGGTGATATCCAGCAAAAATTCAACCAAAAGCATAAGCGCCCCAAGCGCAATAAAGCCTCCGCCAAAAATGTAAAGTCTTCCCTTCCGCAGATAGTAAATCAAGGTTACCATCGTACAGAGAATCAGACAAAGCGCCCCCATAATGGGGAAAGCAAAGCTTAAAAACCAAGACCCCTCCGTCGCTAGATCCACGTACAGCAAATATGCCGTCAAGGTCGCGAAATTGCACGGAAGGAAGATAACGGGATTTGGCTTTCTGAACCAAAGAGGCAACGCGAGGGCGATGTATACGACAAGCAAGCCTCCGGCGGCAAAGCCAAACCAGTCCAGTGCCCCGTTTCTTTTCAGATCTGCCCAAAAGCAGATCAGCATGGGAATGAAAAACAGGAAGATCAAAAATCCGTTAACAGCCCTTGAATTGGCTTGTATCTTGGGATGCCGATTTTCCGGATATAAGGGACGCACCGCCTTTTGCTGTAAGGAGGGATGATATACCACCGTGTCGCAAAGCGGACACTTTTTTTCGGTATCGGCAAGCTTGACACCGCAATTTATGCAAAACATAGTTCTTCTCCTCTCAATTCTGATTGCTCTCTACTGTCACAGGGATGCCCATTTCCTGAAGAACGGCAAAAAAATGCCGCTCCAGTCCCGCATCACGAATATTTCGTATAAAGTTCACGTAAACGGTATTCCCAAAGGACAGCATACCGCAGTTATACGGTGCCGCCGCCTGAACGCCGAGAATAAAATCCATTCGTTCGATATACTGCTTCATGATCTCGGGCAGCTTTACCTGTCCAAGATTGGAAAAGGACAGGCAGGACTTTCTCTCGCCAACGGTATCAAAGACCGCCTTCATTACCAGATTTTTAATGGGGAGCGGCACCAGCCGAAGGAAAGGATTTCTCTCGTCCTTCACGTTTGCCGCCATAATTCCCGCCATGTGCTTCTCCGTTACCTCAAGCCCCATCGTGTGCTGAATCACCCGACAGATCTCCTCAAAGCTATAGTCACCGAGACGGGGATCCAGCTCCGGTACAGTATATAACGCAAAGTTTCTTAAAGACTGACTGGGAAACAGCGGGCGCAGGTTCACGGGAATCAAAAGCTTGATCCTTTTTCTTCTGCGAATGCTTGGAACCTTTTCCTTTTGGAAATTCAACAACGCCTTCATCATAACGGCGCTCAAAAATACCGTCATCGTTACGTTATGCGTATGGGCAAGCGCCAAGGTCTCCCGAACAGGAAACATAAAGCAAGTTAAGTTCAAAAAATCGTTTCGCTGCGGATCGTTTAAGCGCCAAGCATCCTCCGAGCGTCGGCTGGTTGGAACAGGTCCCGAATATTTCAGGAAGCTATCCTCCAGCTCCTCGGCAGAAGGACTTTGTCTTCTATCAAGCACACCGTCCTCGCACGGGATCGTGATCCCGTGCTTCTGCTCCAGATACTCGGCAACAAGGCTCTTTAAGAATACAAGCGCGCCCGTTCCGTCGGTCAGCGAATGGAAAAACTCAACGGCAATTCGGTTGTGATAGACGATTACGCGGAACGCGCACCGTCTGGTTTCTCCTTTGCTCATAAAGACCAAGGGATAGCTATGCTCCTCCCGAAGGGCGGGCGGTGCTTCAACCTGCTGTAGGTAGTACCAAAACAGCCCCCGACGCAGTCTTGCGGCAATCGACGGGAATCTCTTTACCGTCACCGCCAAGGCTGACTTGAGAACCTCCGTGTCAACCGCCTCGTGCAGCGTCACGGACTGACGGAACACGTTACTCCAATTTCTGCGTCTGGCGGCGGGATAGATCTTTGCGGCGTTGTCCAACCGCACCCAACGCAAAACCTCTTTTATCTTTTTTGCCATTCAGCACCTCATATGTTTTACTTTTACACGATGCTCTCCCAAAAAGAAACCATCACCTTGTTGTTACAAATACATTATAACACAAAAGCATAAAGTCTGCAACTGTATTCGTATCAGATCAAATAAAATAGCGACAGCCATTATAGCTGCCGCCATTCAGAAAATGTTTTAGCCAAGTTTGTTATTCAGCCGCCTTAAAATTGTAGATCGGCTTGATTCTGCAAACGATCTCCGCGGTAGGCTCGATATTCTCAACGATCTCGTCCATATTCTTGTACGCCATGGGCGACTCATCAAGCGTATCGGGCGTAACACAGGTAGAATAGATGCCCTGCATCTCCGCCTTGTACTCCGCCATAGTAAGGCGCTCAAACGCGGCGGAGCGGGACATCAGACGTCCTGCGCCGTGAGGTGCGGAGCAGTTCCAATCCTCGTTGCCACGGCCAATCCAGATAAGCGAGCCGTCGCGCATATTGATGGGGATGAGAAGCTTCTCGCCCGCCTTTGCGGAAACTGCACCCTTGCGAAGTATCATCTCATTCACGTCTATGTAGTTGTGAATAGTCTGGAAGGTCTCGACCGCAGTCCAGCCCAGACGCTCAAGAATGATCTCCGCCATCTTAACGCGGCTTCTCTCGGCAAACCTCTGACAGATATCCACGTCGTAAAGGTAGTCCTCCATAAAGGATCCGTAGAGGAAGCAAAGGTCACGGGGTAACGTGGGCTGCTTTGCGTTGTACTCCTTCTCAAGTGCCTTGATGGTAGCCTGTATCTCGGCGCGTCTTCCCTGCTCCTTATAGGTACGGATGATCTCTTCGCGGCGTCTGAAATAATCCTCCTTACCTGCGTTAAGATCAACGGCAATCTGCTGGTAATACTCCGCAACCTGCGTTCCGAGATTACGGCTTCCCGAGTGAATGACAAGGTACTTGCCGCCGTTCTCGTCAACGTCGATCTCAATAAAGTGGTTGCCGCCGCCAAGGGTTCCGAGGGAACGCTCAAGACGGGGAGCGTGCTTGAGGTTGCGGTAGCATCGGAGTGCTGTGAGATCGAATCTCTCGATCCTTCCCTCCCACACCTCTCTACCGCAGGGGATGAAATGTGCCGCCTCGTCCACCTTTTCAAAATCAATATCGATGTTGCCGAGGTACACGGTGTACATTCCGCAACCGATATCCACTCCGACCATCGAGGGAACGATCTTGTCGGTTATCGTCATGGTCG
>JBGVFO010000071.1:0-2624 GCA_045121195.1 Eubacteriales bacterium | reverse complement strand
CGTGACGTCTTTCCCGTTATCAAAATATCTTCATCAAGAGTTTTTATAATAAATCCGTCATCACCCAAAGCATCGATGTCATCCGCGGTGATAAATCTGCTTGCGTTTCGTGTTCCCAGCCCCACGAAAATCTCGGGGCCTCTCTTTTCGCAAAGATCGGAAACGTATGGAATAAACCTTCCCGTGCTATCGTAAATGTATTTTTGAAGCTGCGACGCGGCATAGCGTTCGCAGGAGTCAGACATATTTGCACCCACAATGGTGTAAAAGCACCGTGAATCTTTGATGATTTCGTAATATTTCAAAATTATCAACTCCTTTTCTATATTTTAACACAGTCCGCACTTTTTTTCAATAACAATTTATCAAATCGCCTAACCGATTTATTGATGAACAAGGGGCATATCAACTCCCGGTTGTGCCATTGGCCGTCATACCGAAGCTTCAAACGCATAGCTTTTTATTCGTTCTCTCGGGCGATCCGTCGGTATTCGCTGGGGGAGATTCCCTCGTTTTCGGTGAAGAAATGGCTGAAGGCGTAGATGTCGTAAAAGCCAAGCATCTCGGCCACCTTGCCCACGCGGAACTCGCCCACACGCAAAAGACTTCTTGCAGCGGTGTGAAGCAGATGCTTTTTGTAGGACATAGGTGGCATACCCACGGCGGCTTTGAATACGCGCCGAAGCTGGGATTGGCTGAGATGGCAAAGATCTGCCAACTCCGCCGCAGTTATCGGCTCTGTGTAATGCTCTTCCAAGTATCGGAGCGCAATCGATGCCGCACGCTCGGCGTTTTTGTATGGCTCGTCGTGGCCGCCCTCGGCGCATAGCGCGAAAATGCGGAGCAGCTCGGATGCCGCTAAAAAGTGGGCGCTTGGCTTGTTGGTTGAATGGGCGGCAATCACGGATTTCATTGCGTATTTTACCGAGCTTTTGTCGATGGTTGACACCAAGATCGGGTGGTCGGAAAAGGATAGGGGTGAGCCGCTTCGGGCGTCGGTCAGCGCGAATTCGATTTGTAAGGTTTGCACAGATCCATTGCCCGCATCGGAGATGAAATAGGAATAGGGAACACTCCCCGCAGGCAGGTAGATCAGCTCTCCCGCGTGGGCGGTAAAGCTTTCGCCCTTTGACAAATAGGTATAAGCCCCCCGAACCACGAATAAAAAGCCATTGTAAGGACGATGGGTGATGCGGTTTTCGAGAATGCGAGGCGTGTATGACATGGCAAGCTGTATGTTGAAAAGCACTTTCGAAGGATCAAAAGAAAATAAAGAATTCATTTCAGCCTCCTGTAGATTTCATACTGCCATTATAACACGTGCCCTTGTTTGTGTCAATAAAAATGCGCGTTTTTTGCAAAAAAGGCTGCTTTTTGCATTTGATTTTCTCGTTTTGTATGGTATAATGCAATAAAGAAAACATTAAAAGTTCAAAACGGAACGGAGGAAATCAAATGAATCCTATGTATGGAACCTCGGTGTATTGCGGTATCGGCATTGAGCTTGCGCAGATCAAGGAGCATCTTGAAATGGCAGCAAGCCTCGGTATTAACACCGTTTTTACATCTTTGCAGTTACCCGAGGCGGATAAGGCTACCGTCTTGCGTGATTTTTACAAAATGTCAGAGATCGCTCACAGCCTTGGAATGAAGGTGGAGGCGGACGTCGCCACGCGCACGGCGGTGCAGTTTGGCATTGATCTTCACGACCTTTCCGCCATTAAAGAGATGGGCGTGGATTTTGCAAGACTTGACGGTGGCTATACGATGGAGCAGACCGTGGAGGCTACCCACAATGATCTTGGTATGCAAATCGTTCTTAACGCCGGAGAGGTCACGAGAAAAAAGCTGGAGCAATACGAGTCTCTCGGCATTAACAAGGAGCAAGCACATTTCTGCCATAATTTTTATCCTATGCGCTATACAGGTCTGCAGCCCGAACGGGCGCAGGAGATCAACGCACTGATCCATGAATACGGCTACCGCGTGACGGGCTTTATCCCTTCGCACAACCACAAGCGCATTGGCGTGAGCTTGGGACTTCCCACCGTGGAACGTCACCGCATCATGGATACCTTTACCGCCATCGAGGAGTGTAAAATCCTTGGATTTGACGATATTTTCTTCGGTGACGATCTGGCATCAGAGAAGGAGCTTCGTATGCTTGTGGAGCGCGATCCCGCCGTCATTACCCTGCGTATGATCCCCGAGGTGGAAGGGGAAGCTATGGATTGGCTCCTCGGACGTGAGCTTCGCCAGTTCCAGAAAGACCTTCCCGAGATCATTCGGACAAAGTCTCTCAGTTCCGATAATAATTCCGATTCTTCTTTCCATGGTGATTGTGAGGAAGGCATCGTGGAAGAGCGGCGTCGCGGTGACGTTTCTATGTGCAAAGCCGCACTTCTTCGCTATGCGGGAGAGGTGCAGATTGCGCGAATGGATCTTCCCGCCGATCCCGATATTGGGCGCCTCGGTCGCATTGTCGACGAGGATCTGCCGCTTCTTGAAACCTTCCGCAACAGGGCGAACTTCCGATTGATCCGCGCAGAGGAAAAGTAAAAACAATCAGTAAATAAATGTGGGTGACATCATGCATTAAGTAATCCCACAAACATAATAAACGT